>JADHNH010000002.1 GCA_016779605.1 Nevskia sp.
CCGGCCCCCGCGGTTTACCTGGAGCTGACGCCGGCGTTCGTGGTCAACCTGGCCGACGACGAGGCGATGCGCTTCCTGCAGGTCGAGGTGCAGGTCATGGCGCGCGATCCCAAGGTGATCGACGCCGCCAAGGAGCACATGCCGCGCATCCGCAACGCGCTGCTGATGCTGTTCGGCCAGCAGCACTTCCACGACCTCGGCACGCGCGAATCCAAGGAGGGCCTGCAGAAGAAGGCGCTGGACGAGGTGCAGAAGACGCTCGACGCCGAGGGCGCGCCGTCGCAGGTCGAGGCGGTCTACTTCACCAGCTTCGTCATGCAGTGAGCCCGCCGGTGCAAGAACTTCTCTCCCAGGACGAAATCGACGCGCTGCTGCACGGCGTCGACAGCGGCGCGGTCGACACCGAGCAGCCGCCGCCCGCGCCGGGCGAGGTGCGCTCCTACGACTTCACCACGCAGGACCGCATCATCCGCGGGCGCATGCCCACGCTGGAGATGATCAACGAGCGCTTCGCGCGCCTGTTCCGCATCGCCCTGTTCAACATGATGCGGCGCACGCCCGAGCTCACCGTGCTGGGCATGGAAATGTCCAAGTTCAACGAGTACACGCACTCGCTCTACGTGCCCACCAGCCTGAGCATGGTGCGGATCAAGCCGCTGCGCGGCACCGCGCTGTTCGTGTTCGAGCCCAAGCTGGTGTTCGCCTTCGTCGACAACTTCTTCGGCGGCGACGGCCGCTACGCGGCCAAGCTGGAAGGGCGCGATTTCACCCCGGCGGAAACGCGCGTGATCCAGCTGCTGATCCAGCAGGCCTTCCTCAACCTGCAGGAAGCCTGGTCGCCGGTGATGCCGCTGGAGTTCGAATACCTGCAATCCGAGGTCAACCCGCACTTCGCCAACATCGTGGCGCCGTCGGAGATCGTGGTGGTGTCCAAGTTCCGCATCGAGCTCGACGGCGGCGGCGGCGACCTGCACATCACGCTGCCGTACTCGATGATCGAGCCGGTGCGCGAGCAGCTCGACGCCGGCGTGCAGTCCGACCGCGCCGAGAAGGACGAGCGCTGGTCGCTGGCGCTGCGCGAGCAGATCCGCGACGCCGAGATCGACCTCGACAGCGAGCTGCTGCGCACCACCGTCAACCTGCGCGAGCTGATGGGCCTGAAGCCCGGCGACGTCATCCCGATCAGCCCGCCCAAGTCGGTCGAGCTGCTGGTCGACGGGCTGCCGCTGTTCCGCGGCACCTTCGGCGTGGCCAACGGCTGCAACGCCGTGTGCATCACCGAAGTCGTGCGCCGCACCGCCACCTTCTCCTCCACCCCGGGGCATTTCCGATGAGCAATCCCAATCCCGCCGGCGCGCCTCCGGCCGGCGCTCCGCCGCAGGGCGGCGGCAACGACTACGCGCGCGCCTCGTTCCAGCCGCTGCCCAACGACGGCGGCAAGCCGACCGGCGGCGAGCTCAACCTCGACGTGCTGCTCGACGTGGCGGTGTCGCTGTCGCTCGAAGTGGGGCGCGCGCGCCTGCCGATCCGCACCCTGCTGCAGCTCAACCAGGGCTCGGTGGTGGAACTGGAGCGCGCCGCCGGCGAGCCGCTGGATGTGTATGCCAACGGCACGCTCATCGCCCATGGCGAGGTGGTGGTGGTCAACGAAAAATTCGGCGTGCGCCTCATCGACGTGGTGAGCCCGGCCGAGCGCATCCGCAAGCTGCGGTGAGCGCCGCCGCGCCCGTGGCCGCCGCCCTGGCCGCTTCCTCGGCAGCGCCCCTGTCCGCTGCCGGCGGCCTGGCGCAGACGGCGCTGAGCCTGGTGCTGGTGCTGGGCGCGATCTTCGCCCTGGCCTGGGTGCTGCGCCGGGTGCAAGGTTTCCGCGTCGCCGGCTCCGCCGCGCTGCAGGTGCAGGGCGGCCTGCAGGTCGGGCCCAAGGAGCGGGTGCTGTGGATCCAGGCGGGCGGGGCGCACCTGCTGATCGGCGTGGCCCCGGGCCGCGTGCAGACGCTGCACGTGTTCGACCAGGCGCCGCCGGCACTGCCGGTCGGGCCGGCCGGCGCAGGATTTTCCGAGGCCTTGCGCAAGGTCATGCGCGGCCAGACGCCGCCATGAGCGGCGCCGGAGTCACGATGCCGCCGCGCAACGACGCGGGCCGGCGGCCCCGCTTGGCCGGCGTGCTGCGGGCGGTTGCCGGCCTCGCCGCCGCTGGCGCCGGGCTGCTGTGCGTCAGCGCGCCGGCGCTGGCTGCCGGAATACCGGGCGTCACCGCCACGCCGGCGGCGGGCGGCGGCAGCAACTACAGCGTGAGCATCCAGCTGCTCCTGGCAATGACCGCGCTGACGCTGCTGCCGGCGGCGCTGATGACGATGACCGCGTTCACCCGCATCGCCGTCGTGCTGGGCCTGCTGCGCCAGGCGCTCGGCACCGGCAACACGCCGTCGAACCAGATCCTGCTCGGGCTGGCGCTGTTCCTCACCCTGTTCGTGATGGCGCCCACCGGCGACCGCGTCTACGCCGACGCGGTCAAGCCGTACGTCGACGGCAAGCTGGAGTTCGAGCCGGCGCTGGCGGCGGCGGCCAGGCCGATGCGCAGCTTCATGCTGGCGCAGACGCGCAGCGCGGACCTGATGACGTTTGCCCGCATCGCCGGCCGCGGCCCGTTCGCCAGCACCGACGAGGTGCCCTTCACCGTGCTGGCGGCGGCCTACATGACCAGCGAGCTGACCACCGCTTTCCACATCGGCTTCATGCTGTTCATCCCGTTCGTGGTGATCGACCTGGTGGTGGCCAGCGTGCTGATGAGCATGGGCATGATGATGCTCTCGCCGATGCTGATCTCGCTGCCGTTCAAGCTGATGCTGTTCGTCCTGGTCGACGGCTGGGCCCTGGTGATGGGCTCGCTCGCGGCCAGCTTCCAGGTCGCCGCCTGAGCCCGCGCCGTCGCAACGCCCCATGACCCCCGAATCCGTACTCACGATGGGCCAGCAGGCGCTGCAGCTCGCGCTGCTGCTGGCCGCGCCGCTGCTGCTGGCTTCGCTGGCGGTCGGCCTGCTGGTCGGCGTGTTCCAGGCCGCCACCCAGATCAACGAGATGACCCTGTCGTTCATCCCCAAGGTGCTGGCGATGGCGGTGACGCTGGCGCTGACCGGCCCCTGGATGCTGCAGCTGCTCAGCGAATACACGCGCCAGCTCATCGAGAGCATCCCTGCGCTGGTGCGCTAGCGCACCAGCGCGGGAATCGGGAATGGAGAATCGGGAATCGTAAAAACCGTGCTTTGCAACACCCGATTCTCGATTCCCCATTCTCGATTCCCGTGCTGACGCCATGACCATCACCGAAGCCGCCTTGTCGGCCTGGTACCAGTCCTACTTCTGGCCGTTCCTGCGCATCGGCGGGCTGGTGCTGGCCGCGCCGCTGTTCAGCGCGCAGGCGGTGCCGCCGCGGGTGCGCCTGATGCTGGCCCTGGCCCTGTCGGTGGCGCTGGCGCCGCTGCTGCCGGCAACGGCGGCGCTGGCATCGTTCAGCGCGCCGTGGTGGCTGGAAATCGGCCGCGAGCTGGCCGTCGGCGTGGGCCTGGGCCTGCTGCTGCAGCTGGTGTTCGAAGCGGTGATGCTGGCCGGCGAGCTGGTGTCGTACGGCATGGGACTGGGCTTCGCCCAGCTGGCCGACCCGCTGCACGGCGCCAGCGCGCCGATGCTGGGGCAGTTCTACCAGGTGTTCGCCGCGCTGCTGTTCTTCAGCCTCGGCGGGCACCTGCACCTGGTGCAGATGGTCGCGGACAGCTTCCAGCGGGTGCCGGCCGGCCAGGCCGTGCCGACGGCGGCTTCGTTCCTGGCCGTCGCCAGCGGCGGCGGCAGCATGTTCGCCGGCGCGCTGCAGATCGCCCTGCCGGCGGTGGCGGCCCTGCTGCTGGTGAACATCGCCTTCGGCGTGATGAACCGCAGCGCACCGGCCTTGAACATGCTTTCCATCGGTTTCCCGCTGTCCCTGGTGGTCGGGCTGGTGCTGCTGCGCCTCACCATTGCGCAACTGCAGCCGGTGCTGGTGGCGATGCTGGACCAGGCCTGGGCGTCCGCCGCGGGCTGGACCCAGGACCTGCGCTGAAATGTCCGCCGGCGCGCAGGACCGCACCGAACGGGCGACACCGCAGCGGCGGCGCGAGGCGCGCAAGCGCGGCCAGGTGCCGCGCTCGCGCGAGCTGTCGGCGGCGGCGGTGGTGGGCGCGGGTGTGCTGGGCGTAGTCGGCGCCGGCGCGCACCTGGGCCGCGGCGCCGTGCGGCTGATGCGGCGCGCGCTGGACCTCGGCGCGCTGGACCTGGCGCATCCCGACCGCCTGCCGGCGCAGCTCGGCCGGGTGCTGACGGAAGGCCTGATGCTGGCGGCGCCGCTGTTCGCGGCGACGTTCTGTGCCGCCCTGGTGGCGCCGCTGGCGCTGGGCGGCTGGAACCTGAGTGCCGGGGCCTTGCGCCCGGATTTTTCGCGCCTCAACCCGTTCAGCGGCCTCGGCCGCATGTTTTCCGGCCAGGCCGCGGTGGAGCTGGCCAAGGGCCTGGCCAAGGTCGCCTGCATCGGCGGCGTGGCGGCGGTCTACCTGTGGCGCGAACGCGGCGCGCTGGTCGCCCTGGCCGGCGAGCCGGTGCAGCACGGCATCGCCGACGCCGCCGCGCTGGTGGCCGGCGCGTTCGCCTGGCTGGCCGCCGCGCTGCTGCTGATCGCCGCCGTCGATGCGCCGTACCAGCTGTGGAGCTACGCGCGCCGGCTGCGCATGTCGCGGCAGGAAGTGCGCGACGAGCTCAAGCAGAGCGAAGGCCGGCCCGAGGTGAAGGCGCGCATCCGCCGGCTGCAGCACGAGGTGGCCAGGCGCCGCATGATGGAAAAGATTCCGTCGGCCGACGTCGTCGTCACCAATCCGACGCACTACGCGGTGGCGCTGAAGTACCGCGGCGAGGAGATGCGCGCGCCGCGGGTGGTGGCCAAGGGCGCCGGCGAGATCGCCGCGCGCATCCGCGAGCTCGCGCGCGAGCACCGCGTGCCGCAGGTTTCAGCGCCGCCGCTGGCGCGTGCGCTGTACCGCGGCGTGGACCTGGACCAGGAAATCCCGGCCAACCTGTATGCCGCGGTGGCGCGCGTGCTGACCTACGTCTACCAGCTGCGCAACTGGCGCGGCGGCCGCGCGCCGGCCGCGCCGGTGATCGACGCGGTGCCCGGCGGCGAACCGGACGAGTCCTGGGGACACTCTGAATAAGTCCATCCTGGACTTAATTCAGAGGACGGCCGTCGAAAAGTGTGATTTTCAACGGCCTTCCCATTCAATGGCTTGCGCCATTGAATGGGTTGGGCCATCCCTGGCTCAAGCGGGAAGCTTTGATTAATCAGAGCTTCCCTAGCCCGGAACTTGCAGCGGCCCCGGCGCCCGCCATGAATCCGACATCCAGCCCCCTGTTGATGCGCCTGCGCCAGATCGGCGGCAGCGGCCTGGGCGCGCCGCTGCTGCTGATGGTGATCCTGGCCATGATGGTGGTGCCGATGGCGCCGCTGGCCCTGGACCTGCTGTTCACCTTCAACATCGCGCTGGCCATCGTCATCCTGCTGGCGGTGGTGTACGTGCTGCGGCCGCTGGAGTTCTCCGCGTTTCCGACCGTTCTGCTGGTGGTGACCCTGCTGCGCCTGGCGCTGAACGTGGCCTCGGCGCGCGTCGTGCTGCTGCATGGCCACGAGGGCACGCACGCCGCCGGGCGGGTGATCCAGGCGTTCGGCGAATTCGTCGTCGGCGGCAACTACGCGGTCGGCTTCGTCGTGTTCGTGATCCTGACCATCATCAACTTCATGGTCGTCACCAAGGGCGCCGAGCGCGTCTCCGAAGTGTCGGCGCGCTTCGTGCTGGACGCGCTGCCGGGCAAGCAGATGGCGATCGACGCGGACCTGAACGCCGGCGTGCTGACGCGCGAGCAGGCCAAGGCGCGGCGCGAGGAGGTGCGCGAGGAAGCCGACTTCTACGGCTCCATGGACGGCGCCTCGAAGTTCGTGCGCGGCGACGCCATGGCCGGCATCCTGATCCTGGCGATCAACATCATCGGCGGCCTGCTGGTGGGCACGGTGCAGCACGGCCTGCCGGTGGCCGCGGCACTGAAGAACTACACCCTGCTGACCATCGGCGACGGCCTGGTGGCGCAGGTGCCCTCGCTGCTGCTGTCGACCTCGGTGGCGATCCTGGTGACGCGCATGTCGCGGCCGCAGGACATGACCCAGCAGCTCGTCGCGCAGGTGTTCGCCCAGCCGCGCGTGCTGGGCATCGCCGGCGCGGTGCTGGGCCTGACCGGCCTCATCCCGGGCATGCCGAACCTGGTGTTCCTCTCGCTCGCCGCCGGCTGCGGCGTCGCCGCCTGGCTGCGCGAGCGGCGCCGCCGGCAGGACGCGGTGGCGCCGCCGCCGAAGGCCGAGACGCCGCCGCCGGCCGAGCTGAGCTGGGACGACGTCACGCCGCAGGACGCGCTGGGCCTGGAAGTCGGCTACCGGCTGATCCCGCTGGTCGACGTGCGGCAGGGCGGCGAGCTGATGGCGCGCATCAAGGGCGTGCGCAAGAAGCTCACCCAGGAGCTCGGCTTCCTGGTGCAGCCGGTGCATATCCGCGACAACCTCGAGCTGGCGCCCAACGCCTACCGCATCACCCTGCACGGCGTGCCGCTGGCCACCTCGCAGATCTACCCGGACCGCGACCTGGCGCTCAACTCGGGACGGGTTTACGGCACCCTCAACGGCATCGCCGGCAAGGATCCGGCGTTCGGCCTGGACGCGACCTGGATCGAGCGCGGCGCGCGCGACCACGCGCAAACCCTGGGCTACACGGTGGTCGACGCCGCCACCGTGATCGCCACCCACCTGTCGCAGCTGGTCAAGGACCACGCGCCGGACCTGCTGGGCCACGACGAGGCGCAGCAGCTGCTCAATGCGCTGGGCAAGACCGCGCCCAAGCTGGTGGAAGACCTGGTGCCCAAGGTGCTGCCGCTGGCGACCTTCGTGCGCGTGCTGAAAAACCTGCTGGCCGAACGCGTGCCGATCCGCAACCTGCGCGGCATCGCCGAGGCTTTGGCGGAGGCGGCGCCGCGCAGTCAGGATCCCGTCGTCCTGGCGGGAGCCGTGCGGGTCGCGCTGCGGCGGCAAATCGTTCAGGAAATCAACGGTTTGGAAAATGAACTGCCGGTCATGACGCTGAGCCCGGGGCTGGAACGCGTGTTGCAGGACAGCCTGGCGAGCGGGGCGGCGGTGGTGGAGCCGGGCCTGGCCGAGCGGATGCAGCAGTCGATCGTCGACAACGTGCAGCGGCAGAACAAGGCGGGCCAGCCGCCGGTGCTGCTGGTGCCGTCCGGGTTGCGGCCGCTGCTGGCGCGGTTCACGCGCCAGACGGTGCCCGACCTGCACGTGCTGGCGTACGACGAGGTGCCGGAGGACCGGCGCGTGCGGATGGTCGGCGCGGTGGGTGGATGAACCTGCGGACTTTTCAATGAAGCATTGGAGGCCTGGATGAAGATCAAGCGGTTCGTCGCGAAGACCATGCGCGAAGCCATCCGCCAGGTGCGGCAGGAACAGGGCGAGGACGCCGTGATTCTGTCCAACCGGCGCGTGGCCGAGGGCGTGGAGGTGGTGGCGGCCACCGACTACGACGCCGCGCTGGCGCAACAGGCGCTGCACCGGCCGCCGCCCGCCGCGGCGGCGCCGGCGGATGATCATGAAGTGCTGCCTGAACCGACGCCGCCGGGAGGCCGGCGCCGCACCCTGCGGCCCTCGGCCGTTCCAGCGTCCGCCGCCGTCCCGCCGCCGCCGGCGGTTGCTGCCGCGCCGTTGCCGGCCACCGCTGCGACGCCGGCCGCTGCCCTGTCGCTCGAGGCCGCGGGCATAGCTGCGCCGGCCGCCGAGCTGGCAGCGCTGCAGCGCGAATTGGGCAACATGCGGCGGCTGCTCGAAGAGCAGCTTTCGGGCCTGTTCTGGAACGAACTCAAGCGCAACCAGCCGGTGCGGGTGTCGGTGTTGCGCGGCCTGGCGGAACTCGGGCTGGACGCGGACCTGGCACGCAGCATCGCCGACCAGCTGCCGCCGGACACCGACGCCGAGCGTGCGCGCTTCCTGCCGCTGGGCCTGCTGGCGCGGAGCATCCCGATCGCGCCGCCGGACCCGGTCGTCGAAGGCGGCATCTTCGCGCTGGTCGGTCCCACCGGCGTGGGCAAGACCACGACCATCGCCAAGCTGGCCGCGCGCTTCGCCCAGCGCAACCGTCCGCGCGACATCGCCCTGGTGACGTTGGACCATTACCGCATCGGCGCCCAGGAGCAGCTGTTCAGCTACGGCCGCCTGCTGGGCGTGCCGGTGCACGCGGTGGCGCCGGACGAGGACCTCGGCGCGGTGCTGGACCAGCTCTCCGACTGCCGCCTGGTGCTGGTGGACACCGCCGGCATGAGCCAGCGCGACAAGACCCTGCAGCACCAGATCCACAAACTGCGCCAGCTCGGCGCGCGGGTGCGCAGCTACGTGGTGCTGGCGGCCAACGCGGCCAACCCCGACGAGGTGGTGCGCAAGTTCGGCGGGCTCAAGCCGGCCGGCTGCGTGCTGACCAAGGTCGACGAGGCCGAGCGCATCGGCGCGCCGCTGTCGGCGGCGATCCGCCATGCGCTGCCGCTGGCCTACGTCGCCGACGGCCAGCGGGTGCCCGAGGACCTGCACCTGGCGCATGCCGATCGCCTGGTGCTGCGGGCCACCCAGCTCGCCCGCGGCGCCAAGGATCATCCGGACGAAGATATCCTGGCGTGGCGCTTCGCTTCCGGCGCAAATCCATCGGCGACGATCCATGCCTGAGCGCCATCATGACCAGGCCAGCGGCCTGCGCATGCTCAAGAAAGTCGAACCGGTGCGCGTCATCGCCGTCACCAGCGGCAAGGGTGGCGTGGGCAAGACCAGCGTCTCGGTCAACCTGTCGGTGGCGATGGCCCTGGCCGGCCGCCGCGTCATGCTGCTCGACGGCGACCTGGGCCTGGCCAACGTCGACGTGATGCTGGGCCTGCAGCCGAGCTGCAACCTGGCGCATGTCCTGGCCGGCAGCTGCACGCTCGACGAAACCCTGATCGAGGGCCCGGCCGGCGTGCTGATCGTGCCGGCGGCCAGCGGCAAGCAGCACATGGCCGAGCTCACGCCGAGCCAGCACGCCGGCCTGGTGCAGGCGTTCAGCGAGCTGTCGCGTCCGCTGGACACGCTGATCGTCGACACCGCCGCCGGCATCGCCGGCTCGGTGATCACCTTCAGCCAGGCCGCGCAGCAGGTGATCGTGGTGGTGACCAACGACCCGGCGTCGCTGACCGACGCCTACGCCCTGATCAAGGTGCTCAACCGCGACCACGGCATCAACCGCATCCAGGTGCTGGCCAACGTCGCCGCCACCCCCAACGAGGCGCGCGACATCTACAGCAACCTGCGGCGCGTGGCCGAGCGCTTTCTCGACGTGACGCTGAATTTCATGGGCAGCGTGCCGCAGGACGAGTGGCTGCGCCGCGCGGTGCGGCGCCAGCGCGCCGTCGTCGAGGCCTACCCGAGCAGCCCGTCCGCACGCGCATTCCGCGACCTGGCCGGCAAGGCCGAAAGCTGGGGCGTGCCCGGCGGCGCGCGCGGCAACCTGGAGTTCTTCGTCGAAAGGCTGGTGCAGTCCAAGCCGGCCGGAGTCCCCGTATGAGCGCACAATCGCCAACCGCCGGCCTGCCGCCGGCCAGCGACGCCGAGCTGGTGCGGCGTTATTCCGACCTGGTCCGCCGCATCGCCCGCCACCTGGTGGCGCGCCTGCCGACCAGCGTCGACATCGCCGACCTGATCCAGTCCGGCGTGATCGGCCTGCTGGAGGCGGCGCGCAACTACAGCGGCGCGCACGGCGCCTCGTTCGAGACCTACGCCGGCATCCGCATCCGCGGCGCCATGCTCGACGAGCTGCGCCGCGGCGACTGGGCGCCGCGCTCGGTGCACCGCCGCCTGCGCGAGATCGCCGCGGCGATGCGCGCGATCGAGCAGGAATGCGGCCGCGAGGCGCGCGACGTCGAGGTGGCCCAGCGCGTCGGCATTCCGCTGGACGAGTACCACCGCTGCCTGCAGGACGCCACCCAGTGCCAGATGCTGTCGATCAACGCGCGCGACGACGACTCCGACTCGTTCGACGCGCCGTCCGGCGAGCGCACGCCGCTGGAGGAGGTCGAGCGCGAGGAGTTCCAGCACAACCTGGCCGAAGCCATCGAGTCCCTGCCGGAACGCGAGAAGCTGGTGCTGTCGCTGTATTACGACGACGAGCTGAACCTGCGCGAGATCGGCGCGGTGCTGGACGTCAGCGAAAGCCGCGTCTGCCAGATCCACGGCCAGGCCCTGCTGCGGCTGCGCGCGCGCATGACCGCGCTGGCCGGCGCGCAGAACCCCGCCTGATCCACCTCCGCCAACACCAGAAACGCAACGGAGCCGAATCTTGGACAAGAACACCCGAATCCTGATCGTCGACGATTTTTCGACGATGCGCCGCATCGTCAAGAACCTGCTGCACGACCTGGGCTTCCTCAACACCGCCGAAGCCGACGACGGCAGGTCGGCATGGGCGCTGCTGCAGGGCACGCCGATCGATTTCGTCATCACCGACTGGAACATGCCGGGCATGACCGGCCTGGACCTGCTCAAGAACATCCGCGCCGACGAGCGCATGGCGCGCCTGCCGGTGCTGATGGTCACCGCCGAGGCCCAGCGCGACCAGATCATTGAGGCGGCCAAGGCCGGCGTCAACGGCTACATCATCAAGCCGTTCACCGCGGTGACGCTGAAGGAAAAGATCGACAAGATCGCCCAGCGCAGCGCCAGCGGAGCCTCCGCATGAACGGCGCCGCCCCGGACAGCCCGATGGACGATCCGCTGTATGTCGGCGTGGCGCGGCTGACCCGCAGCCTGCACAACGCCCTGCGCGAGCTGGGCCTGGACAGCCGCCTGGTGCGTCTGGCCGGCACCGACATCCCGGACGCCTGCGAGCGGCTGGACCACGTCGTCCGGCTGGGCGAGGACGCCGCCCACCGCACGCTCGACATGGTCGAAGACGGCCGCCGCATCGCCGACCAGCTGCGCGCCGCCAGCGAACACCTGCGCGGCATGCCCGCCGAAGGCGGGGCGGCGCTGTTGACCAACCTGGCGGCGGCGGCAGAGTCGGTCGCCGCGGGCGAGGCGCGCCTGCGCGCCACCCTGACCGTGCTCGCCCAGGCGCAGGAGTACCAGGATCTTTCGGGCCAGGTGATCGGCCGTGTCATCCGGCTGGTGCGCGACGTCGAAGCCGGCCTGATCGAGCTGCTGGTCGCCGGCGGCCTTCAGTCCGCGGCGCATTTGCCGATAAGCGGCGACGGGGCCGTCGGCAGCGCCGAGCCGGCCAGGTCCATCCAGCCGGCGGACCAGGCCGATGCCGATCGGCTGCTCGCCGGCCTGGGTTTTTGAAGCGCGGGAAAGCCGGAAGCGGAAACAATGAGCGGCGAAACCGAAGACGACCTGCGCGCCGACTTCCTGGTGGAAGCCGGCGAGCTGGTGCAGAAGCTCGGCGAGCAGCTCGTCGCGCTGGAGCAGCACCCGTCGGACCAGGAGCTGCTGAACGCGGTGTTCCGCGGTTTCCACACCGTCAAGGGCGGCGCCGGATTCCTCGGGCTGGACGCGATGGTCGACTTGTGCCACGCCGCCGAGGATGTCTTCAACGGCTTGCGCAACGGCCGGCTGCGCATGCAGCCGCAGCTGATGGACGCGGTGCTGGAATCGGTGGACCACCTGCAGGCAATGATGGCGGCGGTGTCCGCCGGGGAGGCGCCGGCCAGGGCGCCGCAGGCGCTGATCGGGCGCCTGCACGCGGCCGCACAGCCGGCCGCGGCGCCGGTGCAGGAGGCCGCGCCGGCGCCGGCCGTGCCGGCGGCGCCGGTCTCCGCGACCATCTCCGACGACGAATTCGAGGCCCTGCTCGATGAGCTGCACGGCGCCGGCCAGGCGCCGCAGGGTGCGGCTCCGGCGGCGGGGGCGGACGACGGCGCGCCGGCACCGCCGCCGCGGCCGGCGCCGGTTGCGCCCGTCGAGCCGGCCGAAAGCAGCGTGCGCGTCGACACACAGTCGCTGGATCGCCTGATGAACCTGGTGGGCGAGCTGGTGCTGGTGCGCAACCGGCTCAAGACCCTGTGCGGCCGCAGCGAGCAGAGCCCGTATTTCCGCAGCGTCGGCGAGCTCGACCACATCACCCGCGGCCTGCAGTCGGCGGTGATGCGCGTGCGCATGCAGCCGGTGCGCAAGGTTTTCGCCCGCTTCCCGCGGCTGGCGCGCGAAGTCGCGCGGAGCCTGGGCAAGCAGGTCGAGGTGGAACTGTCCGGCGAGGACACCGGGCTGGACAAGAGCCTGGTCGAGGCGCTGGCGGATCCGCTGGTGCACCTGGTGCGCAACAGCGTCGACCACGGCATCGAGCCGCCGCGGCAGCGCGAGGCGGCTGGCAAGCGCGCGTCCGGCCGCCTGCTGCTGGCCGCGCGGCAGGTCGGCGACCACATCGTCGTCAGTGTCAGCGACGACGGCGGCGGCATGGATCCGGAGAAGCTGCGCCGCAAGGCGGTTGAGAAAGGCCTGTACGCGCCGGCCGACGCCGCGCGGCTGTCGGTCGACGAATGCCTGCAGCTGGTGTTCCTGCCCGGTTTCTCCACCAAGGAGGCGATCAGCGAGATTTCCGGCCGCGGCGTGGGCATGGACGTGGTCAAGTCGACCATCGTCGGGCTGGGCGGTTCGGTGCACATCGCCTCGGAGCCGGGCCTGGGCACCGAGGTCAGCATCCGCCTGCCGCTGACCCTGGCGATCCTGCCGGCGCTGATGGTGCGGGTCGGCGCGCGCCTGCTGGCCATGCCGGTGGCGCCGGTGCTGGACGTGTTCGCGCTGGAGCGCGAACGCATGCGCCGGCTCGGCCGCTGGGACGTCGTGCTGTACCGCAAGGACACCCTGCGCCTGATCCACGTCGACCGCTGGCTCGGCGTGGCGCTGGCCCCTGACGAGCCCTGCCACGTGGCGGTGGCGCAGGCCGGCGGCGAATCGTTCGGCTTCGTGGTCAGCCAGGTGCTGGGCCGCGAGGAGGTGGTGGTCAAGTCGATCGGCCCGGCCCTGAGCGGCCTGGCCGGGGTGGCCGGCGCCACCGTCACCGGCGAAGGCAAGGTGGCGCTGATCGTCGACCTGCTGGGCCTGGCGCGCGCCTATGCGGGGTCCGAGTAGCGATGGACCTGCTCAGCATCATCGGCGTCGTGCTCGGCTTCGGCGCGATCGTCGGCGGCATCATGCTGCACGGCAACGGGCCCGGCGCCCTGTGGGGCCCGGCGGCCTTCGTCATCGTCTTCGTCGGTACCACCGCCGCGATTCTGGTGCAGACGCCGATGGCGACGTTCAAGCATGGCCTCAAGATCCTGCGCTGGGTGTTCAAGCCGCCGGCGCAGGATCCCGCCGCGCTGATCGCGCGCATCGTCGAGTGGAGCAACGCCGCGCGCAAGCAGGGCCTGCTGGCGCTGGAGAGCAGCGCCGAGGCCGAGGCCGACCCGTTCGTCAGGAAGGGTCTGCAGATGCTGGTGGACGGCGCCGAGCCCGACATGATCCGCAACACGCTGGACGTGGAGATGGGCAACCGCGAGCACTTCGACCTGGCCGGCGCCAAGGTGTTCGAAGGCATGGGCATCTACGCGCCGACCCTGGGCATCATCGGCGCGGTGATGGGCCTGATGGAGGTCATGGCCAACCTGGCCGACCCGAGCAAGCTGGGTTCGGGCATCGCCGCCGCCTTCGTCGCCACCATCTACGGCATCGCCACCGCCAACCTGTTCATGCTGCCGATCGCCTCCAAGCTCAAGTCGGTCATCGCCGACCAGTCGCGCGTGCGCGAGCTCATCGTCGAGGGCCTGGTGTCGATCTCGCAGGGCGACAACCCGCGCAACATCGAGGCCAAGCTGCAAGGGTACCTGCATTGAAAGCCGGGAATCGGGAGTTGGGAATCGGGAATCGTAGAAGCACCGCGGCGGTTGCTTTTGACGAATCCCGATTGCCGAATCCCGATTCCCGCTAAAAAGCAATGGCCCGGAAGAAAAAGCACGAGGAGCACCAGAACCACGAGGCCTGGGCCATCCCCTATGCCGACATGATCACGCTGCTGCTGGCGTTCTTCGTGGTGATGTACTCGATCTCGGCGGTCAACGAGGGCAAATACCGGGTTCTGTCCGACGCGCTGTCGCAGGCGTTCGGCGGGCCGCCGAAGTCGATTAAGCCGGTGCAGATCGGAAGCAAGCGGCAGAGCGGCTCGGACAGCGACCAGAAGCTCAACATCTTCGAAAGGAGCACCGGCGACCAGTCGATCGGCGGCACCATGCGGGACCTGCGCAACCCGGTGGTGATTCCGGGCAAGATCAAGACCGCGATCCCGTCGCCGCAGACCAACACCTCGGGCAACACCGGCTATGCCGGCCATGCCGAGCTGCAGCGCATGGCGGACGCCGTGGCCAAGGCCATGGGCGAGCTGATCGAGCGCAACATGATCGTCGTGCGCAAGAGCGAAACGCGGCTGGAAGTGGAGATCCGCACGGACATCCTGTTCGCCAGCGGCTCGGCCCAGGTCGCCGACAACGCGCGGCCGGTGCTGGCCAAGCTGGCCGGCATCCTCAAGCCGTTCCCCAACGCCCTGCGCATCGAGGGCCATACCGACGACGTGCCGATCCACACCGCCGCCTTCGCTTCCAACTGGGAGCTGTCGGCGGCGCGCGCCGCCAGCGTGGTGCACCTGTTCATGATCCAGGGGGTGGAGCCGCGGCGCATGAGCGTGGAGGGATTCGGCGAATACCGGCCGGCCGCCGACAACGCCACCGTCGACGGGCGCAACCGCAACCGCCGCGTGGTCATGGTGGTGCTGGCCGACACCGGCGAGGCGGTGCCGCCCGGCGTCGAAGCCGCCGGCGCCGATGCAAGGCCATCCGCCGACGCGCCGCCCGCGGCGCCGGCGCGCGCACCCGCTTCCCCCTGAACGGCCGCCGGCCGGGCGCAAGGCGGTGGCATCCGTCGAGCCGTCCATGCCCCGCATCGCTGCCGTTCGTCGCCGTGGCCGGGCCTTCCCGCCGCGCTGGAACGGGGCAAATGCAGGGGCCGCAAGTGCTTTTGCGTGCCCGCGGCCGGCTGGCGGCGGAAACCCGCGGTATTGCGGCCGGTTCAAGAATTCGCCGCCGGTGCCGCTAGGCGAAAGGATCGAAACCTGGATTGAACATGCAAGATTCGAAATTCTCCGATTCAGCCGGGCCGGACCAGGCCGGCGCGGGCCGGCGCGTGCGCCTGCCCGCGGTCCTGGGCATCGAGCAGGCCGGGGCGCTCAAGGCCATGCTCGGCGAAACGCTGGATGCGCCGGGTCGGGTGGTTCTGGATGGCGCCGAGGTCGACGCCATTCACGGCGCGGCGCTGCAGTTGTTCTGCCTGTATTGCAGGGATCGCAGCGCGATGGGCCACGAAGTGGAATTTGCCAGGCCGTCGCCGGCGCTGCGCTCGGCCGCGGCCCTGCTCGGCGCCTCGACACTGCTGCGGATCGCCGGAGCCGCCTCATGAGCCGGATTCTCGCGGTGGACGACTCCGCCTCCATGCGCCAGATGGTGGCCTTCACGCTCAGCTCGGCCGGCTTCGACGTGGCCGAGGCGCCGGACGGGGCGGTGGCGCTGCAGATGGCGCGCAAGGAGAAATTCAAGCTGGTGCTGGCCGACGTCAACATGCCCAACATGGACGGCATCTCGCTGGTCAGGGCCTTGCGCGCCTTGCCGGACTACCGGTTCACGCCGCTGCTGATGCTCACCACCGAGTCGGGGCCGGAAAAGAAGCAGGAGGGCAAGGCAGCCGGCGCCACCGGCTGGCTGGTCAAGCCGTTCAATCCCGACCAACTGCTGGGCACGGTGCGGCGCGTGCTGGGCTGAGCGCAGCGGCGGCGCGGCGCGCCCCGGACGCGCGCCCGGCCAGCCGCCGAACCTTCCGCCGATCCCCCAGCAAATTCCGGTTCCGTCGACAGGCGCTGACATGAAAATCGATCTGGCCCGTTTCCACGCCACGTTCTTCGAGGAGAGCTTCGAGGGTCTGGACGTGATGGAGCGCGGCCTGCTCCAGCTCGACGCCGGGGTCGGCCAGGGCGGTGCCGCCGCCGCCGCCGTGGACCCCGAGACGGTCAACGCGGTGTTCCGCGCGGCGCACTCGATCAAGGGCGGCGCGGCCACGTTCGGCTTCGGCGGCGTCGCCGCGTTCACGCACCACATCGAAACGCTGCTGGACGAGATGCGCGGCGGCACGCGCCGGGTGTCGCGCCGGGGGGTGGACCTGCTCCTGCGCGCGCTCGACGCGCTGCGCGGCCTGCTGGTCGCCGCGCGCGATGGCGCCGAGGCCAATTCCACCGATGCCGCCGCGGCCGCGGCAGTGCAGCGCGACCTCGAGCAATTCCTGGGCGCGCCGCAGGCCGCGCCGCAGGCCGAACCGGCGCGGCCGGCGTCACTGCAGGGCGCCGGATTCCAGATCCGCTTTGCGCCATTCGCGGCGCTGTTCCGCAGCGGCAACGATCCCCTGATGATCCTGCGCGAACTTGCCGAGCTGGGGCGCACCGAGGTGGAGCTGGACACCGAGCGGATGCCGGCCTTCGCGCAGGCCGATCCCGAAGCCTGCTACATGGCCTGGAACATCCGCCTGCACACGGACCAGCCGCGCGCCCGCCTGGAGGAGCTGTTCGCCTGGGTCGAGGACGAGTGCGAGCTTGAGATCGATCCGCTGGCAGCCGTCTCGGCGCCGGCGCAGGGCATGGCGGCGGTGGCGCAGCCCAGTGCGCCGGTGCTGCAGACGCTGACCGCCCGCCTGGTCGAGCACGGCGCCGCCGAGAGCAGCTCGATCCGCGTCAACACCGCCAAGATCGACGCCCTCATCAACCTGGTCGGCGAGCTGGTCATCACCCAGGCGATGCTCGCGCAGAACGCGCTCACCCTGGATCCGGCGCAGAACGAGCGGCTGCTGATGGGACTGCAGCAGCTCGACCGCAACACGCGCCAGCTGCAGGAGGCGGTGCTGTCGACCCGCATGCTGCCGATCGAGGCGGTGTTCAACCGTTTCCCGCGCATGCTGCGCGACCTCGCCGGCAAGCTCGGCAAGCAGGTGCGCCTGGAGACCGACGGCGAGGCCACCGAGCTCGACAAGGCGATGATCGAGAAGATCACCGACCCGCTGACCCACCTGGTGCGCAATTGCGTGGATCACGGCATCGAGCCGCCGGCGCTGCGTGCCGCCGCCGGCAAGCCGGCCGAAGGCACCATCCGGCTGGCGGCCGCCCACCAGGGCGGCAACATCCGCATCGAGGTGAGCGACGACGGCGGCGGCCTGGACCGCGCCCGCATCCTGGCCTCGGCGCAGGCCAAGGGCATTGCGGCGAGCGAGTCGATGAGCGACGCCGAGGTGTGGCAGCTGATCTTCGCGCCGGGCTTTTCGACCAAGGAGCAGGTCACCGACATCTCCGGCCGCGGCGTCGGCATGGACGTGGTCAAGCGCAACATCCAGGCGCTCGGCGGGCATATCGAGCTCGAATCCGAGGCCGGCCGCGGCATGCGCGTGGTGATCCGCCTGCCGCTGACCCTGGCCATCCTCGACGGCATGACCATCGCCGCCGGCGGCGAGACTTTCATCGTGCCGCTCAACTGCGTGGTCGAGTCGCTGCGTCCCGAGGCCGCGCAGCTCAAGTCGGTGGCCGGGCAGGGCCGGGTGCTGCGCGTGCGCGAAGAGTACCTGCCGGTGGTGGCGCTGCACGACCTGTTCAACATCGGCGGCGGCGCGGCCGGGGAACAGCGCGGCATCGTCGTGGTGCTGGAAGCGGAAGGCCGCAAGATGGCCCTGCAGGTCGACGAGCTGGTCGGGCAGCAGCAGGTCGTGATCAAGAACGTGGAAGCCAATTATCGCCGCGTGTTCGGCGTCTCCGGGGCCACCATCCTCGGCGACGGCCGCGTGGCGCTGATCCTGGACGCCGCCGCGCTGGTGCGCAGCACCTGGCGCGCGGCGGCCGCATAAGCAAGCAGGGGGAGACCAAGCATGGCCCAGAACGCGATAGCCGAAGTCAATCCGCAGGCGGCCGCGCGGGAGTTCCTGACCTTCAAGCTCGGCGCCGAGGATTACGGCGTCGACATCCTCAAGGTGCAGGAGATCCGCGGCTACGACGCGGTGACGCGCATCCCGGACGCGCCGGAATACATCAAGGGGCTGATCAACCTGCGCGGCACCATCGTGCCGGTGATCGACCTGCGCCTGAAGTTCCGCCTGGGCGAGGCGCGCTACGACGCCTTCACGGTGATGATCATCCTCAACGTCGCCGGGCGCACCGTGGGCATGGTGGTCGACAGCGTGTCCGACGTCATCGGCCTGGACGAAGCCAGGATCAAGCCGGCGCCGGAGTTCGGCTCGGCGCTGGACGTGCGCTACCTGTCGGGGCTGGGCACGCTGGACGACCGCATGCTGATCCTGATCGACATCGAGCGCCTGCTCGGCGGCGACGAGCTGTCGCTGATTCCGCGCGACGTGGCGCAAGCGGCCTGAGCCGGCCGCGGCGCCGGCAAACACACGCGACACCATCTGGAATTCAGGGGAGCCCCGCGCAATGAGCACCGCATCTTTCGCCGATCTCAAGATCGGCCACCGCATCAACCTGACCTTCGGCGCGCTGCTGCTGGCCATCGGCGCGGTTGCCGCACTGGGTCTGACGCGCATGTCCGCCATGCAGCGGGTCACCGACCATCTGGCCGACCGCACCGTGGCGGATCTGATGAGCGCCAACGCCTGGGCCTTGCGCCTGCTGGAGACCACCCGCCACACGCGCAACATCCTGATCCTCGACGACAAGGACGCCGTTGGCAAGGAGATCGAAGCGGTCAGGCAGGACGAGGGCAAGCGCAGCGAATACCTGCAGCAGCTCGACCGGACGATCGATACGGCGGACGGCAGGGAGGCGCTGCGCGCCGTGGCCGACGCGCACGCCGCGTATGCGCCGCTGGCGCAGGACTTCCTCCAGCTGGCCCAGGACGGGCAGCTGCCGCAGGCCAGGCAGTTCCTGCTCGACCGGCTGCGTCCGGCCCAGCTCGACTACCTGCAGAAGATGTACAAGCTGATCGACGTCGAGGCCGCCCACGTCAACGCCGAGCGCGCGCAATCGGCGGAGACCTACAAGGGCGGGCGCTACGCCATCATCGCCGTCGCCGTGCTGGCAGTGCTGCTGGCGGCGCTGGTCGGCACCCTCATCGCGCGCAGCATCGCGCGGCGCCTGGCGGTGGCGGTGCGCGTGGCCAACGCGGTCGCCCGCGGCGACATGGACACGCGGATCGACGGCGCCTCCGGCGACGAAATCGGCGAGCTGTTGCGCGCGCTGGGCCAGATGCAGGAGTCGCTCAGCGGCTTCCTGGCCGCCCAGAGGAAGCTGGGGCAGGAGCATGCCGAAGGCTTCATCTCCAGGACCATCCCGGTCGAGCAGTTCCACGGCGCGTATGCGCAGGCTGCGAAGGAAATCAACGAGCTGGTGGCCGGCCACATCGCCGTGAAGATGCGCGTGCTGGAAATCGCCGGCCGCTACGGCGAGGGCGATTTCTCGGTGAGCATGGACCGGCTGCCCAATGAGAAAGCGGTGCTGTCGCAGACCATGGACAAGGCGCAGGCCAACCTCAAGGCCATGCGCGCGGAGTTCGTCGCCCTGCTCGACGCCGGCAAGAAGGGCGACCTGGCGCGGCGCGGCGATGCCGCGCGCTTCTCCCACGGCTTCCGCGAAATGGTCGACGGCGTCAACCAGCTGCTGGACGCGATCGTCGCACCGGTCAACGACGTCTCCCGCGTGCTGGCCGCGCTGGCGCACGGCGACCTGACGCAGAAAGTGGATGCCGAGTACCACGGTTCCTTCGGCAAGCTCAAGAACGACGCCAACGCCACGGTTACGGGCCTGCAGCAGCTGGTCGGGCAGATCCGCACGGTGTGCGAGTCGATCAACGCCGCGTCCAAGGAAATCGCCACCGGCAACGGCGACCTGTCGGCGCGCACCGAGCAGCAGGCCGCGTCGCTGGAGGAAACCGCCAGCTCGATGGAGGAACTGACCGGAACGGTCAAGCAGAACGCCGAGAATGCGCGCCAGGCCAACCAGCTTGCCATCGGCGCCAGCGACATCGCCCGCAAGGGCGGCCAGGCGGCGGGCGAGATGGTGCAGACGATGGAGGCGATCCACCAGTCGAGCAAGAAGATCGTCGACATCATCGGCGTGATCGACGGCATCGCGTTCCAGACCAACATCCTGGCGCTGAACGCGGCGGTGGAAGCGGCCCGTGCCGGCGAGCAGGGCCGCGGCTTCGCGGTGGTGGCCGCCGAGGTGCGCAGCCTGGCGCAGCGCTCGGCGGCGGCCGCCAAGGAGATCAAGACGCTGATCAACGACTCGGTGGAAAAGGTCGGCGCGGGCACCCTGCTGGTGCAGGGCGCCGGGCAGACCATGGAAGAGGTGGTGACCAGCGTCAAGCGCGTCACCGACATCATGGGCGAGATCACCGCGGCCAGCCAGGAGCAGAGCTCGGGCATCGAGCAGGTCAACCAGGCGATCACGCAGATGGACGAGACCACGCAGCAGAACGCCGCTCTGGTGGAGGAGGTCTCCGCCTCAGCGCGCGCGCTCGAGGAGCAGGCCGCCGGGCTGGTGGCGACCGTGCGCCAGTTCCGCGTCGACGGCGCCGCCGAACCGGCGCAGACGCCGGCGGCGCGGCCGGCTTCCGTCCGCGAAGCCGAGCCGGCGGCAGCCGCGCCGGCCGATGCGCGGCGCATCCAGGCGGTGCCGCGGGCGCCGCGGCGCACCGCCAAGTCGGCCGCCGGCGTTGCGGTGGCGGTGTCCGGAGAGTCGTGGACAGAGTTCTGAGCAAGCCCGGACGCGATGGAACGAGCGCTGCGGCCGCGCCGGCGGATGCGGCCGCAGCGGAAGCGGGCCGGCGCGAGTTCCGCTATTCGCGCGGCGATTTCGAGAGGGTGCGCGCGCTGATCCACCGCCGCGCCGGCATCGCGCTGGCGCCTGGCAAGCAGGACATGGTGTACAGCCGCCTGGTGCGCCGCCTGCGCCATCACGGCCTGCGCAGCTTCGCCGAGTACCTGGACCTGCTCGAGCGCGACGGCGGCGACGAGTGGGAGGCGTTCACCAACGCGCTCACCACCAATCTCACCGATTTCTTCCGCGAGGCGCACCACTTCGACGCCCTGCGCGGCCTGCTGGGGGCGCAGCCGGCTTCGGCACGCCTGCAGATCTGGTCCGCCGCGGCCTCCACCGGCGAGGAGCCTTATTCGATCGCCATGACCGCGGTCGAGCACTTCGGCGGCTTCCATGCGCCGGTGGCCGTGCTGGCCACCGACATCGACACCCAGGTGCTGGATACCGCCCGCCGCGGCGTCTACCCGGCGGAGCGCCTGGCCAAGCTCGGCGACGAGCGCCGCCGCCGCTTCTTCCTGCGCGGCACCGGGCCGAACGAAGGCTACTGCCGGGTGCGCGACGAGCTGCGCCGGCTGGTCGAATTCCGGCCGCTCAACCTGCTCGACGCGCGCTGGGACCTGCGCGGGCCGTTCGCCGCGGTGTTCTGCCGCAACGTCATGATCTATTTCGACAAGGCCACGCAGCGGGCGATCGTCGAAAAGATCCTGCCCCTGCTGGCGCCGGGGGGGCTGTTCTTCGCCGGTCATTCGGAAAGCTTCCTGCACGCCGCGGACCTGCTGAAGTCGTGCGGCCGCACCACCTACCGCCGGGCCGGGGAAGCGTGAAGTGTTCACCGTACGTAAGGCGCGCGATGCCGAGCAGGTCGGCCAGCGCCTGCGCGGCAGCTACCTGGATTCGACCTTCGGCACCCAGGCGATCAAGGTGCTGCCGGGGGAATACCTGGTGACGGGCGAGGACTTCATCCTGGTCACCCTGCTCGGTTCCTGCGTGGCCGCCTGCATCCGCGACCCGCAGCTGGCGTTGGGCGGCATGAACCATTTCATGCTGCCGGAGACCGAACTGGAGGTGGGCGGCGTCGGCGCCGCGCGCTACGGCGCCTACGCCATGGAAATGCTGATCAACGACCTGCTCAAGATGGGCGCGCTGCGCTCGCGCCTGCAGGCCAAGGTGTTCGGCGGCGCCGCGGTGCTGCCGGGGTTCACGGTCAACAACGTCGGCGAGCGCAACGCCGAGTTCGTGCTGCAGTACCTGAAGGCCGAGGGCGTGCCGGTGCTGGCGCAGGACCTGGGCGACATCTGCCCGCGGCGCGTGTACTTCTTCCCCGCCACCGGGCGGGTCATGGTCAAGCGCCTGCCCAGCGCGCAGCGGGTCGAAGTGGCCGCCAGCGAGCGCGCCTACCAGACGCGCCTGCGCGACGAGCCCGCCGCCGGCTCGGTGGAGCTGTTCTCGTGAGCGCGCCAGTCAAAGCCCCCCTGCGCGTGCTGGTGGTGGACGATTCGGCGCTGATGCGCAAGCTGCTGGTCGAGATGCTGTCGTCCGACCCGGACATCGAGGTGGTGGGGGCCGCGCCGGATCCGTACCACGCGCGCGAAATGATCAAGCGGCTGCAGCCGCAGGTGCTGACCCTGGACGTCGAAATGCCGCGGATGGACGGGCTGACGTTCCTGGAAAACCTGATGCGGCTGCATCCGCTGCCGGTGGTGATGGTGTCCTCGCTGACCGAGCGCGGCGCCGAAGTGACGCTGCAGGCGCTGGAGCTGGGCGCGGTCGACTTCGTCACCAAGCCGAAGATCGACATCGTCGAATTCTTCGGCCGGCAGGCCGCCGAACTGGTTGCCAAGGTCAAGGCGGCGGCCGGCGCGCGCGTGGGGCTGGCGCGGCCGTTGCGCTCGCTGCCGACGGCGCCGCCGCGGCCCAGCTTGCGCAGCCTGCGCACGACCGAAAAGATCCTCGCCATCGGCGCGTCCACCGGCGGCACCGAGGCGATCCGCTGCGTGCTCGAGTCGATGCCGGCGGACGCTCCGGCGATCCTGGTCGTGCAGCACATTCCCGGCGCTTTTTCCAGGCCGTTCACCGAGCGCATGGACCGCCATTGCGCGATGGCGGTGTGCCAGGCGCAGGACGGCCAGCAGATCGTGCCGGGGCATGTCTACATCGCCCCCGGCGACGTGCACCTGGAGCTGCGCCGCAGCGGCACCCGCTACGTGTGCGGCCTGAGCGACGCGCCGCCGGCGAACCGGCATCGGCCGAGCGTGGACGTGCTGTTCCATTCGGTGGCCGCGCTGGCCGGCGCCAACGCGGTCGGCGCCCTGCTCACCGGCATGGGCGACGACGGCGCGCGCGGCCTGCTGGCGATGCGCCAGGCCGGCGCCGCCACGCTGGTGCAGGACGAGGCCAGCAGCGTCGTCTGGGGCATGCCCGGCAGCGCCCACCGCCTGGGCGCGGCCCGGCACGTGGTGCCGCTGGCGTCGATTGCGCACAAGCTGCTCAGCCTGGCCGCCGACCCGGCCGCCCCCGAAACCGGCACGCTCAAGGAAGCGCCGGCCCCGCCGCTAACCACCGAAGAGGCTCGCCAGAAGTGACGCAGACCATGCACACCCTGATCTACAAGCCATTCCTGCCGCCGTTGATGCTGACCCTGGGCGTCGGCGTCGCCGCCATGCTGGAGCTGCCGCCGGCGGTGTTCTGGGGCCTGATGGCCACGGTGATCCTGGCCTGGGCCTGGACCACCTGGGCGGTGGGCGGCGCCCTGGCCGCCGCGCAGGGCCGCGAGCGCCATGGCCAGGAGCTGGCCTTGCAGCGCGCCGGCGCGCTGGAAGAGCTGTGCGGCGGCCTGTCCGGCGAGGTGCTGGGCGTGCAGAAGGAGGTGGACCGGGTGCGCGGGCTGATCCAGTCCGCGGTGCGCGAGCTGACCATGAGCTTCGAGGCGATGAACGAGCAGGCGCGCGTGCAGGAAGCGGCGCTGTCGCGCGTGATCACCCGTTCCGGCGGCGACGAGGACCACCAGGCGGCCGGCGTGCGCCAGTTCGCCCACCAAGCCGGCCGGCTGATGGAAAACATGGTCGACGTGCTGTCGCAGGTGAGCCAGCAGAGCAGCGCCAGCGTGCAGCAGATCGACGCCATGGTGAAGCACTTCGATGCGATCTTCGACCTGCTGGGCGACGTCAAGACCATCGCCGACCAGACCAACCTGCTGGCCTTGAACGCCGCCATCGAGGCGGCGCGCGCCGGCGAGGCCGGGCGCGGCTTCGCGGTGGTGGCCGAGGAGGTGCGCAACCTGTCGGAGCGCTCCAACAACTTCAACGATCAGATCCGCCGCCTGGTGACCAGCTCCAAGGACGCCATCGCTTCGGTGCGCGACACCGTCGGCGAGATGGCGACGCGCGACACCAGCTTGAGCCGCCAGGCCAAGAGCGAGGTCGGCGAACTGATGCAGCGCATCGAACAGGTGGACCGCGGCCTGTCGGCCAGCATGAAGGAAGTTTCGGCCGCCGGCGAGCAGCTCGGCCAGGCGGTCGGCCAGGCGGTGCGCTGCCTGCAGTTCGAGGATATCAGCCTGCAGGCGCTCGGCGCGGCCGACAACCATACCCACCGGCTCGCCCAGATCCAGGCCGAAACCGCGCAGCTGGTGTGCAGCAAGCCGGTGGCGGCCCTGGCCGCGTGCGTGCCGCAGGGCGGCACCGCCGCCCTCGGCGACTGGCGCACGCCGCCGCACCGGCCGGTGACGCAGGTGTCGCTCAAGGAAGGCAGCGTCGAGCTGTTCTAAGTCCGGCGGGGGCGGCAACGCCGCCGGTGTTTCCGCCGCGCCCGCGGCCCGGAGCGCCGGTTCAGATCTTGCGCACCGCCGTCACGTTGGGCCCGCCGCCGGTGCCGGCTTCGTCGTCCGAGCGCAGCAGCTCCAGCAGCTTTTCCGGCGTCACGGTGGGATAAAACAGCTGGCCCTGGGCGTAGTCGACGCCGATGCGGCGCAGCACCTCCAGCTTGGCGCGCTCGTCGACGAACTCGGCCACGGTGCGCTTGCCGGTGGCATGCGCCACCTGGTTGATGGCGCGGATGATCTGCTCGGAGGCGTTGTCGTCGGCGACGCCGCGCACGAAGCGGCCGTCGATCTTCACCTCCTCCACCTGCAGCGACTGCAGGTAGCCGAACGAGCACAGGCCGGAACCGAAGTCGTCGAGCGAAAAGCCGACGCCGATGCTGCGGAACTCGGCGATCACTTCGGAGGCCACGTCCAGATGCTCGACCGCCGTCGTCTCGGTGATCTCGAACGTCAGCTTGCCGCGCGGCAGGTCGGCGCCGCGCACGTCGTTGAACACGCGGTACATGAAGGCGCCGTCGGCGATGGAGCGGCCCGAAAGGTTGATGGAGACGTTCGGCAGCAGCCGGTTGTCGCGGTGCTCCTGCAGCCACGACAGGATGAAGTTGCAGGAGAAGCGGTCCAGCTCGGTGGCCATGCCGAAGCGCTCGAGGCTTTCGATCATGCCGCTGGGCAGCGGCATGAACACGCCGTTCTTCTCCATCCGCATGAGGAACTCGGCCTTGGCCAGGCGCGGCTGCGGCGCGTAGATTTCCATGATCGGCTGCGGCTGCAGGGTCAGCGCGCCGCGGCTCATCAGCTGGCGGAAGTCGTTGACGTTGTCGACGTTGATGCGGCGGTTGCGGACGTCGACGTTGCCGCCGCTGTGCACGCAGATCTGGTTGGTGCCGCGGCGCTTGGACTCGTCGCAGGCGGCGCCGGCCTGGCGCAGCTGCTGCGCCCAGTCCGATCCCGGCTTGGCGCAGATCACGCCGATCGAGAACGACAGGTTCCAGCCGGCCGGCAGCCCGGCAAAATGGCGCTTCATCAGCAGCTCGCGCAGCGCACGCGCCTCGTCGAGCGCCGACTGCGGGTGGTCCAGCGCCTTGGCGGCGGCGAACTCGTTGCTCCACAGGCGGCCGGCCACGCCGCCGCGGCCGGCCCACTCGTGGAGCATCGAGCCGACCGAGGCGATGACGGCGTCGGCCACCGCCGGCGAAGCCAGGCGGTTCAAGGTGCGGAAGTCGTGCAGGTCCAGGTAGAACACCGCCGCGCACGGCCAGAACTGCCATTCCTGCAGGCGGCGCAGGAGACGTGCGTGCGGCGAATCGGTCATTGAGGATCGATCACGATCGAGCGGAGCGTGGGGAAACCGGGCGGTCCTTTCGGACTATCGGCACCAGGCGGGGCAACTTGAATGGACCTTGCCCCGCTGGCGTACCATGCGCCGGGTGCGCGCGCCCCGGATGGGGCGGTTCCCGCACCCGCAACCGCGCGCCCGGCAGAGCGGTCGCCAGCCGCGGCACCTGGGAAGCCCATGACATCGCCAGACCTACCCGAGGTGCCGCTGCGCCGCCCCGGCCCCCGCGGGGCGGCGGAAGTTTTCCTGCAGGCGCTGCGCCTGGGCCTGCTGTCGTTCGGCGGGCCGGTGGCGCACCTGGCCTATTTCGAGCGCACCTACGTGCAGCGGCTGCGCTGGCTCGGCGCCGACGAGTACGCGGCCCTGGTGGCCTTGTGCCAGGTGCTGCCGGGGCCCGCCAGCAGCCAGGTGGGCTTCCTGATCGGCTGGCGGCGCGCCGGCTGGACGGGAGCCCTGGCGGCGTGGCTGGCGTTCACCGCGCCGGCGGCGCTGCTGATGTTCGCCTGCGCGCGCTGGGCGCCGCCTGCCGGCGGCATCGCCGCGGGACGGTTCGTGCACGGCCTCAAGCTGGTGGCGGTGGCGGTGGTGGCGCAGGCGGTGCTGAGCATGGGGCGGCGCCTGTGCGCGGAGCGCCGGCGCCTGGCCATCGCCTTGCTGGCCGCAGCCGTCGTGCTGGCGGCCGGCGGCGGCTTGCAATTGGCGGCATTGCTGGGCGGCGGTGTGGCCGGCGCCCTGCTGTGCCGCGACGGCGCGGCGCTGCCGGCGGATCTTGCCGGGTATGCGTCGCGCCGCGCCGGCGGCGCCTGCCTGGCGCTGTTCGCGATCCTGTTCGCGGCGCTGCCGCTGGCCGACGCGCTGTCGCCGCACGGCCTCGTCGGCCTGGCGGCGCTGTTCTTCCGGGCCGGTGCGCTGGTGTTCGGCGGCGGCCACGTGGTGCTGCCGCTGCTGCGCGCGGAGCTGGTGCCGTCCGGCTGGATCAGCGACGACGCGTTCCTGGCCGGCTACGGGATCGCACAGGCGATGCCCGGCCCGCTGTTCGCGTTCGCCGCCTACCCCGGCGCGCTCGCCGGCCTGCCGGCTGGCCACGCCGCCGTCTGGGCTGCCGTGACCGTGATCGCGATCTTCCTGCCGGGCCTGCTGCTGGCGGCGGCGGGCTCGGCACTGTGGCAGTCCCTGCTGCGCGTTCCGGCCCTGGCGGGGGTGCTGGCGGGCGTCAACGCGGCGGTGGTGGGCATCCTCGGCGCCGCGCTGTACAACCCCCTATGGCTCAGCGCGGTGTCGCGCGGAGCGGACGCGGCGATTGCCGCCGTGGGCCTGGCCCTGCTGGAGCGTTGGCGGGTGCCGCCGGTGGCCGTTGTCGTCGCGATGCTCGCACTGAGCCTTGCCGCGGCGGCCGCGGGTCTTTAGCAGGCTGCTGAAAAGGCCATTTTTCTTCAGCCTGAGCACGCAGCTGCTCGCGCTTCTGGAGCGTAGAAAAAACACGTCTTTTCGTAGCGGCCTGAAAAAAGGCCATGCAGGGACTTTTTTCGGCAACCTGTTGGAGCAGGGCCGCCCACGTGCGGATTTTCCGCACGCGACCGGCGGCAGGAACCCCAGTGCAGTTAGATCGGAAAGCTCGACGCGCCTGCAGGCTTGTCGGACAAGATCATGATAATCAGAACAATTACTTGCGGTATCCGGAGAGCGGGCACAGCCGCATCGTCAAGGCAGCGTAACGCCCGCTTGCCAGTTGGAGCTGGATTTCGGTTATGGTAGGCCCGGGTATGGAAATTCCATGCTGGCCGCCATACGAGCATGGCGCGGGGCAAGCGTGCACAGGCGGCATTGCAGCATGTTTCCCGGCAGCCCTGGCTGCAGACAAGAAGATGGCCGATCGCGGGCTGTCGCGCCCGGAGCCAAGTGCTTGCGCGACATGGAACCGAGGGGAGGAGGCGATACCGCCTGTGGTGTTTCCGACTGTCTTGCGGCGTGCTGATCGCCAAAGTGAGTGCATATGAAGCAACCCGTTTCGCGGCCGTCCCCGGAATATCGCCGTCTGCTCAGCCAAGTGGAACCTCCAGCCGGCAGCAGCGGCCGACGGCCCCTGTTCCTGGACGAGATCACCGCACTGGGGCGCATGCAGCTGGTGCGGTTCGACCATGACGGCGCACTCAAGCTGACTGAAAAGGGCAGGGCCGCGCTCGATCTGCGTTGAGCGGTGCTCCGGCCCCAAGCGCGGTGCATCCATCCGGCGTGCCCGCGGTCGGCGCGGTGCTGCGTGGCCGCGGTTTTTTCGGCTAAGCTCGCAGCCCGGAGCCTGTTCGAGGATCAAGAAAAGTGTCGACCGAAGCGGAGCGGCGTCAGCGTGGCCTGGCAACCCTGTCGGCGATGACCGGCACCGCCGGCGAGGCGGTGGTCGCCAGCCTGCAGGATATCGCCCCGGACCTGGGCGAATGGCTGGTTTCGTTCGCCTACGGCGACGTCGTATCGCGTCCCGGCCTGGACAAGCGCTCGCGCCAGTTCGCCACGGTGGCGGCCTTGACCGCCATGGGGCATGCGCCGGTGCAGCTCAAGTCGCACATCCACTATGCGCTCAACGTCGGCTGCACCGCGGCGGAAATCGTCGAGGTGATCCTGCAGATGGGCGTCTACGCGGGCTTCCCGTGCACGCTCAACGCCATCGCCATCGCACGCGAAGTATTCAGGGAACGCGGCGTTTCGGCGGTGGGCGCCGGCACCGACCGCAAGACCGGCGGCTGAGGCGATGGGCATCGGCGCAGCCGCCTACGGCCACAAGCAGTTCGTATCGATCAAGGGCAGCCGCATGGCCTACGTCGAGTCGGGCAGCGGCGACCCGATCGTGTTCCAGCACGGCAACCCCACCTCGTCGTACCTGTGGCGCAACGTGATGCCGCACTGCGAGGGCCTCGGCCGCCTGCTGGCCTGCGACCTGATCGGCATGGGCGACTCCGACAAGCTGGTCCCTTCCGGGCCCGGCCGCTATACCTACGCCGAGCAGCGCGACTACCTGTTCGCGCTGTGGGAGCACCTGGGCCTGCGCGAGAAAGTCGTGCTGGTGCTGCACGACTGGGGCTCGGCGCTGGGCTTCGAGTGGGCCTGCCGCAACCCGTCGCGCGTGCAGGGCATCGTCTACATGGAGGCCATCGTCACACCGATGACCTGGCCCGACTGGCCGGAAAACGCGCGCCGGGTGTTCCAGGGTTTCCGCTCGCCGGCCGGCGAGGAGATGGTGCTGCAGAAGAACGTCTTCGTCGAACGCGTGCTGCCGGGCTCGGTGCTGCGCCCGCTGGCCGAGGAGGAGATGGCGGCCTACCGCAAGCCCTTCGCCAACCCGGGCGAAGACCGCCGGCCGGTGCTGACCTGGCCCCGGCAGATCCCGATCGAGGGCGAGCCGGCGGACGTGGATCAGGTGGTGCGGGAATACTCCGGCTGGCTAGCGGCCAGCCCGATCCCGAAGCTGTTCGTCAACGCCGATCCCGGCTCCATCCTGGTCGGGCGCCAGCGCGAGGTGTGCCGCCGCTGGCCCAACCAGAGCGAGATCACGGTCAAAGGCTCGCACTTCATCCAGGAGGACAGCCCGGACGAGATCGGCCGGGCGGTCGCCGCGTTCGTGCGCCGGCTGCGTTCCTGAAATCCGCGCACGGTGCCGGCGGCGCATAAATACGGTCCGCAAATGAACGCCAATAAACGCAAATAAATAAAATCAACCCGCTTGAAATTCGCGTTTATTGGCGTTTATTTGCGGACCGATTCCTGACCCGCATCGACTGCGTGCGGCTCACGATTCTGCGCTGATAACCACCCGGTTGCGGCCTTCGTTCTTGGCCCGGTAGAGCGCGCGGTCGGCGGTGCCGATGAGGTCGCCGGCGCGCTGCTGCGGGCGGAATTGCGCGGCGCCGACGGAGATCGTGACCGGGCCGATCACCTCGTCGCGCACGGTCAGCTGCAGGCGTTCGACCTGCGCGCGCAGCTCCTCGGCCTTGGCTGCCGCCTGCGAGCCGTTGGCGCCCGGCAGCACCACGGCGAACTCCTCGCCGCCGAAGCGGCAGGCGATGTCGCTGTCGCGGAAATGCTTGGCGATCTGGCCGCCGATCAGCCGCAGCGCCTGGTCCCCGGCCTCGTGGCCGTGGACGTCGTTGAACTGCTTGAAGCGGTCCACGTCGATCATCAGCATCGACAATTCGTGCCCGCGCCGTTCGGCCAGGCCGATCTCGCGCGGCAGCGTCTCTTCCAGGTAGCGCCGGTTGAACAGGCCGGTCAGCGGATCGCGGATCGACTGCAGGCGCAAGGTCTGGCGCAGCTTGATGTTGGACACGGCGATGCCGACGCGGTCGGCGACCATCCCGGCGAGTTGCTCGAAGTGCTGCCGGTCCTCGCTCTGCAGGGCGTCGTCGCCGGCCTTGTCGGCCTGCAGGAAGCCGATGCCGACGATGTCGCCCTGCGAGATGATGGGGATGCAGACCACTGCGCGGTTGCCCGAGTCGGCACGGATGTGCGCGCAGCGCAGGCCGTCCTGGCCGTTCCAGTGCAGCTGGCCGCGCCGCAGCGCCCAGCAGGCGTCCGGCGAGAACACCGGCTCGCTCGAATCCGGGTTGCCGAAGCGCACCGTCGACTCCAGGTAGTTGCGCGAGGCGTGCAGCAGGTACATCGAGCCCGAATAGCCGGGAAACAGCGCCGGCGTGAACGTGCTCAGCGGGGCGGCCACTTCCTCCACCGACTGGCAGGCCTGCAGGATGCCGCTGAGCTCGGACAGCGTGGTGATCTCGTGGTTGGTCTGCATCAGCCGGGCGAAGCCCTGCTCGAGCTTGCGCTTGTTCTCGCGCAGCTCCGCCTCCACCCGCTTGCGGCTGGTGATGTCCTGGATCTGCGAGATGAAGTGCAACGGCTTGCCGTGCTCGTCGCGCAGCATGGCCACGTCGAGCTGCGCGCGGATGACGTAGCCGGACTTGTGGAAATAGCGCTTTTCCATCCGGTAGCTGTCGCCCCTGCCCTCGATCAGCGTGCGCACGTGCTCCAGGTCGGTCTGCAGGTCGTCCGGATGGGTGATGTCCTGGAACGTCCTGGACAGCAGCTCGGATTCGCTGTAACCGAGCATCGCGCACAGCGCGTGGTTGGCGTCGATGAAGCGGCCGTCCAGCGCCACCGCGGCCAGGCCGATTGGCGCGCTGTCGAACGACAGGCGGAAGCGCCGCTCGCTTTCCTGCAGCAGGTGCAGGGAATCGTTGAGGCGGCGGTTGGCCTGGCCGAGTTCCTTTTCCGCCGACATGCGCCGGTCCAGGAAGCGGGAGACCTGCGGCAGCAGGGGCCACAACGCGGCCGCGGTGGCCAGCGAAGCGGCCGCGGTCAGCGCCAGCAGGATCGCGGCGAGGCGATGCAGCGGCATCCAGATTTGGAGCACCGCCATCCAATGGGTGATGCCGCTGGCCAGGATGAACAGCCCGAACATCACGAAAATCGATTTGAACCGCAGTCCGCCGTTGCGGCGCACGAACAGGAACAATGCGAACGGGATGGCCAGGAAGCACAGGCCGATCAGGACATTGGCCGCCAGCGTCGCCCAGAACAGCAGCGGCTCGGGTTCGACAAAGGCGCCCGCAGCGGCCAGGGCCTGCCCGTATGAATTCGCGGCCAGCAGGTTCAACGCGGCGGGTCCCGTGTGTTTCGTGAATAATTAATTACGAAACAGTAGTGTTACATGTTGGGAAATAACGCGCCCGCATTTTCCAGCCGCTGAACAATTGAAAATATTTACTCATTTGCAGAATCGGTACTCTTTGAGTGCTGATTCTGCAAAAAAGCTCAGGGCGTGCGATCGAATGCCGCCTCCCGGCCGAGCAACTCGAACTCGACATAGACCTCGTCGCGCACTGCGATCAGGCCGCCGAGCGCGGTGTAGGGGCTGGCGCCGAAATCGCTCTGGCGGATGGCGAATCGGCCGGAAACGGCCAGGGCCCGGCCGTGCAGCTGCGCTTCCAGCGGCACCAGCAGCGGGCGGCTGACGCCGTGCAGGGTCATCGACAGGCTGGCGACCAGGTGCGGCCACTCGCCGGCGATCGCCTGGCCATGGATCAGCACCTCGGGAAAGCGTGCCGCATCCAGGTTCTTCGGCCCGAGCATATGGGCGCGGGTGCCGCTGCGCGCGGCGTCGTCGAGGACGCTGGCGAACGCCGGTCCGGCCCCGGCGCGGATGGCGGGCGGGTCCACCGCAAGGCGCTCCAGGGCGAAATCCAGGTCGAAGCGGGCGTCCTTCAGGTCCCCTTCGGGAACATAGGCGTAGCCGGTGAAATCCGGCGCCGACAGCACGTGGTTGTGGCCGGCGCGGGCCGCCGCGCCGCCGCGGTACACGAAGATGCGCACGCGCGAGGTGGCCGGATCCAGGACGAACACGCGCCCGTTTGCCGCAAGGCCGCGGTATTCCGCAGTCAGCGCCGCGGCGGTTGCGGCAGGGCCGGCCGCAGCGGGCGGCTGCGGGGTGCCGCCGCAGGCCGCAAGCAGCAGCGCTGCGGCGAGCCCGGCGGCGACCTGCCGCCGGTTTTTTATTGTCCGGCCAGGCCGGAAGCCTGGACGATGGCGATGAACGGGCTGGGAAACACGCCGAGCACCAGCATCAGGATCATCAGCGCCAGCAGCATCACGCCGCCCGCACCCTGCGCCCAGTCCAGCGGTGCGGAGTACTTGCGCACCCAGGGCGCGCGCAGGTAGAGCTGGGCCATGGCGCGCAGGTAGTAGAACAGGCCGATGGCACTGCCGAACGCGACCGCGCCCATCAGCACCCACAAGCGCTTGTCGACGCCGGCGGCGAATACGTAGAACTTGCCGATGAAGCCGGCGGTCATCGGGATGCCCGCCAGCGACAGCAGCGCCACCGTCAGGATCGCCGACAGGTTGGGCCGGCGCCAGAACAGCCCGCGGTAATCCCACAGGGCATCGGCGTCGTGCTCGCCGTACGGGCTGGACATCAGCGTCACCACGCCGAACGCGGCCAGGTTGGTGACGACATAGGTCAGCAGGTAGACGCCGACCGCCTCCACCGCCAGCGGCCCGGCGGCGATGAACGCCGCCAGGATGTAGCCGAAATGGGCGATCGACGAATAGCCCAGCAGGCGCTTGATGTTGTCCTGCATCAGCGCCAGCACGTTGCCGAGCACGATCGACAGCACCGCCAGCACGGTCATCACGTCGAGCAGGCCGCCGTAGCGGTAGGCCTTGGCCTCCACGAAATAGCGCAGCAGCACCGCGAACACCGCCGTCTTGGAGGCGGTGGACAGGTAGGCCACCACCGGCGCCGGCGCGCCTTCGTAGACGTCCGGCGTCCATAGATGGAACGGCGCCAGCGACAGCTTGAAGGCGATGCCGACCAGGATCAGCGCGCCGCCGACCAGCAGCATCGAGTGGTCCGGGCCGGCGAAGCCGCCGGCGCGTTCGCCGATCTCGGTGAACAGCAGCGAGCCGGTCTGGGCGTAGACCAGCGCCATGCCGAACAGGATGAAGGCCGAGGCCGCCGCCGACAGCACCAGGTATTTCATGGCGGCTTCGAGCGAGCGCCGTTCCTTCACCAGGTAGCCGATCATGCCGTACAGCGGCAGCGACAGCAGCTCCAGGCCGACGAAGAACGAGGCGAAATGCCGGCTGCAAGCCATCACCAGGCCGCCCAGGGCCGACAGCGCCAGCAGCAGGTAGACCTCTTCGCGGTTGCCCTTGTGGCCTTCCATGTAGGCGTAGCTGAGCGTCGCCGTGGCCAGCGCGGTGGCCAGCACCAGCGACATGTAGAACGCCGAGTAGGCATCCACCACCAGCAGGGGCGTTTCCGCGCGCGGGATGACCGGTGCGCCGGCCGCGCCGGCGAACTGCGGCAGGAAGCGCACCAGGAATTCCGGCAGCAGCAGCCAGGCGCTGGCCAGCAGGGCCAGGTTCAGGCCGATGGCGACGACGGTGGCGTTCCACCAATGGTGCCGGCGGAAGGCCACCGCCAGCATCGCCACGACGATGGTGGCGCTGGTGATCAGGATCGGCAGCAGCGGCAGCAGCGCGATGCCGTTCATGGCGCCCCCGCCTGCGACAGCAGGCCTGTGGCCGACTGGTAGAGCTCCTGCACCGCCTGCACCGGCGCGCGCGCCACGTCCAGCACCGGCTGCGGGTAGATGCCCAGCAGCAGCAGGATCGCCATCAGGCTCATCATCGTCGCCAGCTCGCGGTAGTTCATGTCCTCCAGCGGCTCGTCGCCCTTGGGCGGGCCGTAAAACGCCCGCTGCATCATGATCAGCGAATACGCTGCGGCCAGCACCAGGCCGCTGGCCGAGCACAGGGCGATCAGCGGATGCGCGCGGAACGTGCCCAGCAGCACCAGGAATTCGCCGACGAAGTTGCCCAGGCCCGGCAGACCCAGGCTGGCGGCGGCGAAGAACAGCACGATCGGCGGCAGGAACGGGAAGCGCGACCACAGGCCGCCCATCTCCCTGAGGTCCCGCGTATGCAGGCGTTCGTAGACCTCGCCGCAGAGGATGAACAGGCCGCCCGCGGAAATGCCATGCGCCAGCATGTTGATCACCGCGCCCTGCATCGCCTGGTCGGTGCCGGCGTAGATGCCCACCAGCACGAAGCCCATGTGGCTGATGCTGGTGTAGGCGACCAGCCGCTTGATGTCGTTCTGCGCGAACGCCAGCACCGCGCCGTAGACGATGCCGAGCACGCCCAGCCACATTGCCACCGGCGCGAACTGCGCCGAGGCGTGCGGAAACAGCGGCAGCGAGAAGCGCAGCAGGCCGTAGGCGGCGGTCTTCAGCAGCACGCCCGCCAGGTCCACCGAGCCGGCGGTGGGCGCCTGCGAGTGCGCGTCCGGCAGCCAGGAGTGCAGCGGCACCACCGGCAGCTTCACCGCGAAGGCGACGAAGAAGCCCAGCATCAGCCACCACTCGGCCTGGGGACCCATCGGCGTGTGCAGCAGCACCGGGTAGTCGAAGGTGATGACGCGGGTGGCCTGGTAATGCACGAACACCAGGCCGATGATCGCCAGCAGCATCAGCAGGCCGCTGGCCTGGGTGAAGATGAAGAACTTGGTCGCCGCGTACACGCGCCCCTTGCCGCCGGGGGCGTTGTGGCCCCACAGCGCGATCAGGAAGTACATCGGCACCAGCATCATTTCCCAGAAGAAGAAGAACAGGAACAGGTCCATCGCCATGAACACGCCGATGACGCCGCCCAGGTTCCACAACAGGTTCAGGTGGAAGAAGCCGACGTGCCGCTGCACCTCGCGCCATGAGCAGGCCACCGCCATGATGCCGAGCAGGCCGGTCAGGCCGACCAGGATCAGCGACAGGCCATCCAGCGCCAGGTGGAAGCTGATGCCGAAGCGCGGGATCCAGGCGAGCTGGTATTCGTGCACCCAGTGGTGCTCCGGGCCCAGCAGGGTGACGCTGTAGTCGCCGGTGGCCCACAGGTACAGGGTCATGCCCAGCACCACGACCATCGTGCCCAGCGCCACCCAGCGCGGCAGCCCGCGGCCGAAGCGCTCGGTCTGCCAGCACAGGAAGCCGCCGACGAACGGCAGCATGAACAAGAGCACCAGGATCATGGGGCTAGCCTCTGAACATGACGGCGGCGACGATCAGCACCGCGCCGGCCGCGAAGCTCGCCGCATACCAGCGCATGCGCCCGGTCTGCGTGCGCGTGCTCAGCACGTTGGCATGGCGCAGCAGCTCCGGGATGGTGCCGATCGCCTGGTCGAACAGGTCGCCGCTGCAGACCCGCACCAGCCAGAAGAACGGCCGCACCAGCAGGCGGTCGTAGAGCCAGTCGAAGCCGAAGGCGCTGAACCAGAAGCGGCGCACAGCCTGCGCGGCCGGCGCCTGCGCCAACGCGAGCAGCGCACGCGGCCGCGTGAAGTACACCAGCGCGGTGACCAGGATGCCGCCGATCGCCACCGAGCCGGACAGCGCCTCGATGCCCAACTGCGCGGCCCCGCCGCCTTCGCCCGGGGCCGCCGGCAGCACGCCCTCCAGCGGCGGATGGATCAGGCCGCCGACGAAGGTCGACAGCACCAGCAGTACCGCCAGCGGCAGCCAGTAGGACACGCCGTGGCCGGCGTGGGCGTGGGTCTTCTCCTCGCCGAAGAACACCACCAGGATCAGGCGGGTGGTGTAGATCGAGGTGAGCAGGGCGCCGAACAGTCCGGCCAGGAACAGGTCCATGTGGCCGCCGGCGTAGGCCTGCCAGAGGATCTCGTCCTTGCTGTAAAAACCTGCGGTGATGTACGGCACTGCCGCCAGCGCGCCACCGCCGACGACGAAGCACCAGAACGCCAGCGGCAGCGTCTTGCGCAGCCCGCCCATCTTGCGGATGTCCTGCTCGTGGTGGCAGGCCAGGATCACCGCGCCGGCGGACAGGAACAGCAGGGCCTTGAAGAAGGCGTGCGTCATCAGGTGGAAGATCGCCGCCGACCAGGCGCCCGCGCCCAGCGCCAGGAACATGTAGCCGATCTGGCTCATGGTGGAATAAGCCAGCACGCGCTTGATGTCGGTCTGCACCAGCGCGGTGAAGCCGGCCAGCAGCAGGGTCACCGCGCCGACCACGCCGACCAGGTGCTGCACGTCCGGTGCCAGCTCGAACAGCACGTGGGTGCGCGCGATCAGGTACACGCCCGCCGTGACCATGGTGGCGGCGTGGATCAGCGCCGAAACCGGCGTGGGGCCGGCCATGGCGTCGGGCAGCCAGGTCTGCAGCGGCAGCTGCGCGGACTTGCCCACCGCGCCGCCCAGCAGCAGCAGGGCGATGCCGCGCACCGCCTGCCGGCCGGACTCCGAGTCGAACGCCTGCGGCGCCAGCTGCAGCACCTGCTGGATGTCCAGCGTGCCCAGCGAGCGGAACAGCCAGAACAGGCCGATCGCCATGAAGGTGTCGCCCACGCGGGTGACGATGAAGGCCTTGCGCGCGGCCGAGCCGTTTGCCGCGTCCTTGTACCAGAAGCCGATCAGCAGGAAGCTGCACAGGCCCACGCCTTCCCAGCCGAAGTACAGGAACAGCAGGTTGTCGCCCAGCACCAGGAACACCATGCTGGCCACGAACAGGTTCATGTAGGAGAAAAAGCGGCTGTAGCCGTCGTCGCCGCGCATGTACCAGGAGGCGAACAGGTGGATCATGAAGCCCACGCCGGTGATCACGCCCAGCATGGTCAGCGACAGGCCGTCCAGGCGCAGCGCGAAGTGCGGCGTGAAGCCGCCCACCTTCATCCAGTCCCACAGCACCTGGGTGTAGGCCCCGCCGTCGGGCGGATGGCCGAGGAACTGGGCGACCAGCCCGGCGGTGACCAGTGCGGCGCCGCCCACGGAGCCGACGCCGACCGCCGCCGCGCCGTTTTCGCCGAGGCGGCCGCGGCCGAAGGCCAGGATCAGGAAGCCGGCGAGCGGCAGCGCGAAGACGAGGAAGAGAAGGTCGTACATGGCGTTCAGTCAGTCTGCACAGTCTTCGGCGGCGTACGTGGCAATGCTTCCTGCTTTGATCGTATTGATTTGCCGTCCATGGCGAGGCGGACGCGGCTTCGACAACCCCCGGCTCGGCCATCCGTGGCCGGGCGTTCGGCCCAGCCGAAGATGACATTGAGTCATCTTCGAAGCGCCGGGCCTCACCCTTTCATCTCCGAAGCGGCGTCGGTATCCAGCGTCTTGAAGCGCCGGAAGATCTGCAGCACCAGCGCCAGCCCCACGCTGGCCTCGGAGGCGGCCAGGGTCAGGATCAGGATGAACATGATCTGGCCGTCCGGCTGGCCCCAGCGGTTGCCGGCGGCGACGAAGGCCAGCGCGGCGCTGTTCATCATCACCTCGATCGACATCAGCACGAACAGGATGTTGCGCCGGATGAGGATGCCCATGAGCCCCAGCACGAACAGGACTCCGGAAACGAACAGCACTTGCTCGAAAGGTACGATCATGGTTTTTAGGCTTATCCGTCCGTTGCCGGTGGGCCGTGGCGCCGCGGCGCGCCGCCCGGCATCAGTCGTGTCTCCCCAGGTGGAACGCGGCGACCAGCGCCGCCAGCAGCATCATCGAAGCCAGCTCCACCGCCAGCAGGTAGGGGCCGAACAGGGCCACGCCGACGTGCGGGGCGTCGATCACCGCATCCGACAGCGGATGCGTGGCGCCGGCCGGCCATACCACCCGCCACAGCTCCACGATCAGCACGCCGCACAGCACCGCCGGCCCTGCCCATACGCGCGGCTTGAGCCAGCGCTTTTCCTGCTCCACCACGGCGTCGCCGAGGTTGAGCATCATCACCACGAACACGAACAGCACCACGATCGCGCCGGCGTAGACGATCACTTCCAGGATGCCGGCGAACGGCGCGCCGAGGCGGAAAAAGATCAGCGCCACCGCCAGCAGCGACACGATCAGGTACAGCAGGCCGTGCACCGGGTTGTAGTTGGTCACTGCCAGCAGCGTGGCCACGATCGCCACCAGCGCGGGAATCCAGAAGACGAGGTCCATAAGGCAGTTTCCAGTTTCCGGCCGTTAGGGCAGCAGGGACTTCACGTCCACTGGCGGCGCTTCGTTCTGCGCGGCGCCCTTGGGCTTGCCGGCCACCGACAGCCCGGCCACGCGGTAGAAGTTGTACTCGGGATTCTTGCCGGTGCCGCTGATCAGCAGGTGCTCCTTCTCGTACACCAGGTCCTGGCGGCGGTACTCGCACAGCTCGAAATCCGGCGTCAGCTGGATCGCGCTGGTCGGGCAGGCTTCCTCGCACAGGCCGCAGAAGATGCAGCGCGAGAAATTGATGCGGAAGAACTCCGGGTACCAGCGGCCGTCCTCGGTCTCGGTCTTCTGCAGCGAGATGCAGCCGACCGGGCAGGCGGCGGCGCACAGGTTGCACGCCACGCAGCGCTCCTGGCCGTCGGGGTCGCGCGTGAGCACGATGCGGCCGCGGTAGCGCGGCGGCAGGTACGGCTTGACCTCCGGGTACTGGATGGTGTCGCGCTTGCGGAAGGTGTGCATGAACACCATCCCCATGCTGCGCAGGTTGGTGTAGATGCCCGTCAGGATCGGGCCCAGGGTCGAAACGATCGCTTGCATGAGGTCAGCCCCCCTGCTTCCACAGCAGATACGCGCCGGTGCCGAGCAGGTTGAGCAGGGCCAGCGGCAGGCAGAACTTCCAGCCGCCGTCCATCACCTGGTCGTAGCGCGGCCGCGGCAGGGCGCCGCGCAGCAGGATGAACAGCATGATGAAGATGGAGGTCTTGACGAAGAAATACGGGAAGGCGAGCCAGGGCAGCTGGTCCACGAACGGCCCGCGCCAGCCGCCGAAGTACAGCGTGGTCAGCAGGGCCGACACCAGTACCACGCCGACGTATTCGGCGACGAAGAACATGCCGAACTTCATGCCCGAATATTCGGTGTGGTAGCCGGCGGCCAGCTCCTGCTCGGCTTCCGGCAGGTCGAACGGATGGCGGTGGGTGGTGGCGATGGCGGCCAGCGAGAAGGTGCAGAAGCCGAGGAACTGCGGAACGATGAACCAGCAGCCCTTCTGCGCGTCGACGATGTCGGCCAGCGTGAACGAGCCCGTGCACATGACCACGCCCATCGCCGCCACGCCCATGAACACTTCGTAGCTGAGCATCTGCGCGGCCGAGCGCAGGCCGCCCAGCAGGGCGTACTTGCTGTTGCTCGACAGGCCGCCGAGCATCACCGCGTAGACCGCCAGTCCCGCCAGCGCGAAGAACAGCAGGATGCCGACGTTCAGGTGCGGCGCCACGCCCCAGGTGGGAGTTACCGGCACCAGCACGAAGCCGAGCATCATGGTGGTCATCGCCACCATCGGCGCGATGACGAAGGTCGGCTTGTCCACGAACGGCGGCATCCAGTCTTCCTTGAAGAAGATCTTGATCATGTCCGCCACCACCTGGCCCAGGCCGAACGGCCCGACCCGGTTGGGGCCGTAGCGGTCCTGCCAGACGCCCAGCAGGCGGCGCTCCACCCAGATCAGCATGGCGGCGAGGATTACCACGCCCAGCAGGATGACGATCGCCTTGACCATCGCGATCAGCGCGGCGATCACTTGCGGCGTGAATAGTGCGCTCATGCGGTCTTCACCGTCTGCAGCCGGATCCAGGTGCCGGGTGCTGCGAAAGGCACGCCGTGCAGGCCTGCCGGCAGGCCCACCGTGCCGCGCGGCAGCGCCGGCGCCAGCTTCAGCGGCAGGCGCGCACCGGCGCCGTCCACCGCCGCCTCGAGCAGGCCGTCGGCGGCCGCGCCCAGCGCGGCGGCGTCGGCGGGGTTCAGCGCCAGGTACGGCTTGGGCGCGCGCTCGGCCACCGGCGCGGCCAGCGCCGACAGCTCGTCGCTGCCGAAGACGTGGTACAGGGGCACCGCGCTGAAGGCGTCGGCGCGCGGGGCGAAAGCGGCCGGCACGGCGCCGGCATAGCCTTGCGCCGGCGCCGCCGCGGCGGGCTCGAACAGGCGCACGCCGGCGTCGCCGCCGCGCAGGTGGCCGCCGACCTCGTCCTGGAACTTGTTCCACGACTGCGGCGAGTTCCAGCCCGGCGCCCAGGCATACGGGATCAGCGCCGCCGGCCGGTCGCCGGCCTCGGAGCCGTGGTGGCCTTCCATCGAGTAGGCCAGCGCGGTGTCGGGATCCTGGCTGGCGCGCGGCTCGTGCACCGACAGGTTGGCGCGCATCGCGGTGCGGCCGCTGTAGCGGTGCGACTCGCGCGCCACCTTCAGCCCGCGCACGCGGAACTGCGCATCCGGCGCCGCGCGCACGATGCCGGCCAGCGCCGGCAGGGCCTGCGCGCAGGCGGCGGTGACGTCGTCGAAATGCTGCCAGCCGGCGGCCGTGCCGCGCAGTTCCGCGCGCAGGTCGCGCAGCCAGTACCAGGCTTCGCGGATGCGCGTTTCCGGATCGTAGTAGACCGGGTCGTAGACCTGGAAGTAGCGCTGCGCACGGCCTTCGTTGCTGACCACGGTGCCGTCGCCTTCGGCGAAGCTGCCGGCCGACAGCAGCAGGTCGGCCTTCTCGGCGGTGGCGGTGAACTGGTGGTCCACCGCGATCAGCCGCGCGTTGGCCAGCGCGGCGTCCACGCGCGCGGCCGGGGCGCGCCGGTAGAGATCGTTTTCCAGCACCACCACGGCGTCGGCGGCACCGCTGGCCAGCGCGTCGAGCGCGGCGTCCAGGCCCTGCCCGGGGCGGTCGGCCAGCATCAGCGCCAGGCCCATGCTGTTGACCTCGGGCACCACCAGCGACAGCTCGGCGTGCTTGCCGCGCGACTGCAGCGCCTGCGCCACCGCCGCGGCGGCGTCGATCACCGCGGCGTCGCCCGCGCCGGTGCCGGACACCACCAGCGGCTTGTCCGCCGCCAGCAGCGCCTCGGCGATGCGCGCCGCCAGGGCTTCGGTTTCGGCGGCCAGGCCGGCAACGGCGGGGGCGGCCGCGTCGATGCGGTGCGCCACCGCGAAGCCCAGCCGCGCCAGGTCCGCGGGCGCCGCGTGGAAGGTGCCGGCGGCGATGTCGTCGATGCGGGTGGCGTCGGTGCCGGCGATGAACACCGGGCTCTTGTCGTGCTGGGCGATGTCGGCCAGCGCCGCGGCCTGCCAATGCGCAATGTGCTTGGCCGCAGCCAGCCGGATCTGGCGGCTGCGCGCGGTCTGGCGCAGCGCCAGCGCGATGCGCGGGGCGGTGTTGCCGACGTCCTCGCCCAGCACGAAGGCGGCATCGGCCTGCTCGATCACGCGCAGGCTGGGGATGCGCAGGTGGGCGGCGCGCAGGATGCGCGCGACCTGCGCCACCAGCGCGCCTTCCGCCGCGGCGTGGCCGTCGAAGAAATGCTCCGCCCCGACCAGCTCGCGCAGCGCGAAGTTGGCCTCCAGGCTGGCCCGCGGCGAGCCGATGCCGATGACCCGGCGCGCGCCGGCGAGCAGCTCGCCGCCGCGCTCCACCGCTTCGGCGGTGTCCACCGCCGTGGCGGCGCCGTCGCGCTTCAGCAGCGGGCGGCGCGGGCGGTCCTTGCGGTTGACGAAGCCGTAGCCGAAGCGGCCGCGGTCGCACAGGAAGTAGTGGTTGACCGAGCCGTTGTAGCGGTTCTCGATGCGCCGCACCTGGCCGTAGCGCTCGCCCGGGCTGGTGTTGCAGCCCAGCGCGCAGCCCTGGCAGATGCTCGGCGCGAACTGCATGTCCCACTTGCGCGAATAGTGCTCGCCGTGGGTCTTGTCGGTGAACACGCCGGTGGGGCAGACCTCGGTGAGGTTGCCGGCGAACTCGCTTTCCAGCACGCCGTCGGCCTCGCGGCCGAAGTAGACGTTGGCGGCGGTGCCGAACACGCCCAGGTCGCCGCCGCCGGCGTAGTCCTTGTAGTAGCGCACGCAGCGGTAGCAGGCGATGCAGCGGTTCATCTCGTGCTGGATGAACGGCCCCAGGTACTGGTTGCGGTGGGTGCGCTTGCTGAAGCGGTAGCGGCGCGCGGCATGGCCGGTCATCACGGTCATGTCCTGCAGGTGGCAGTGGCCGCCCTCGGCGCACACCGGGCAGTCGTGCGGATGGTTGGTCATCAGCCATTCGATCACGCTTTCGCGGAAGTCGGAGGCCTCGGCGTCCGAGATCGAAATGTAGCTGCCGTCGGTGGCCTGCGTCATGCAGGACATCACCAGGCGGCCCTGCTTGTCGTTGGCGTCGCGGTAGGCCTTCACCGCGCACTGGCGGCAGGCGCCCACGCTGCCCAGCGCCGGGTGCCAGCAGAAATACGGGATGTCCAGGCCCAGCGACAGGCAGGCATGCAGCAGGTTGTCGCCGCCGTCGACCTCGTACTGCTTGCCGTCTACGTGAATGATGGCCATTTAGAAGCGGTTTCCGGTTGTCAGTTTCCAGTTTCCAGCATTTGTAGGGCGGGCCATGCCCGCCGTATTCATGCCGCAGCGGCGTAGGGCGGGCACGGCCCGCCCTACATGCCTGGAAACTGCTTTTCTCACGCCGCCACCTGCGCCGGTGGCTTGGCGATACAGGCTTCGAACTCCGCGCGGAAATACTTGAGCGCGCTCTGCAGCGGCTCCATCGCGCCGGGCGCGTGCGCGCAGAAGGTCTTGCCCGGGCCCAGCAGGCGGGTCATGTCCGCCAGCACCTCGAGGTCGCCGGCACGGCCCTGGCCCTTCTCCAGCGCGCCCAGCAGCTTGAAGGTCCACGGCAGGCCGTCGCGGCAGGGCGTGCACCAGCCGCAGGATTCGCGGGCGAAGAAGTCTTCCAGGTTGCGCACCACCGAGACGATGTTTTGGCGGTCGTCCACCACCGTCAGCAGGCCGGTGCCCATGCGGCTGCCGGCACGCGCGATGGTGTCGAAGTCCATCGCCAGGTCCAGGTGCTCGGGCATCAGGAAGTCGGTGGAAGCCCCGCCCGGCAGCCAGCACTTGAGCTTGAGGCCGTCCTGCATGCCGCCGGCATGCTCTTCCAGGATCTCGCGCGCGCTGGTGCCGAACGGCAGCTCCCAGCAGCCGGGGCGCCTGGCGCGGCCGGACACGCCGTACAGCTTGGTGCCCGAATCCTTGCTCCGGCCCTGCGACAGGCCCTGGAACCAGGCCGGGCCGCGCAGCACGATGTGCGGCACGTTGCACAGGGTCTCGACGTTGTTGACCACCGTCGGCTTGCCCCACAGGCCGGCGATCTGCGGGAACGGCGGCTTGGCCCGTGGATTGGCGCGGCGGCCTTCCAGCGAGTTGATCAGCGCGGTTTCCTCGCCGCAGATGTAGCGGCCGGCGCCGGTGTGCACGAACAGGTCGAAGCTCCAGGGGCCGCCGAGGATGTTGGCGCCCAGGTAGCCGGCGGCGCGCGCCTGCGCCACCGCGCGGTTGAGCCGCTCGGCGGCGACGACGTATTCGCCGCGCAGGAAGATGTAGCCGCGGCTGGCCTGCAGCGCATAGGCGGCGACGATCATCGCCTCCACCATCTGGTGCGGCGCGCCTTCCATCAGCAGGCGGTCCTTGAAGGTGCCCGGCTCCATCTCGTCGGCGTTGCACACCAGGTACTTGTTCTTCGGCGCGTCCGGGCCCATCGGCACCAGGCCCCACTTCACGCCGGTGGGAAAGCCCGCGCCGCCGCGGCCGCGCAGGTTGGCTTCCTTGACCAGCCGGGTGACGTCCTCGGGCTTGCAGTCGCGCACCGCCTTGCGCAGCGCGGCGTAGCCGTCCTGCGCCTCGTAGCCGTTGAGGTCCAGCGGCTCGGCGACGTTGACCAGGTGAGTCAGCGGATGGGTTTCGGCGGCGCTCACTTGTACGGCTCCAGCAGTTTGTCGATCCCCTCCGGGCTGACGTTGCCGTGGGTATCGTCGTCGATCATCAGCACCGGGCCCTTGTCGCAGGCGCCCAGGCAGCAGATCGGCAGCAGGGTGAAGCGGCCGTCGGCGGTGGTCTGGCCCAGGCCGACGCCCAGGTGCTTGCCGAAGGCCTCGACCAGCGCGTCATAGCCGGTCAGGAAGCACGACACCGAGTCGCACACCTTGATCACGTGTCGGCCCACCGGCCGGCGGAAGATCAGGTTGTAGAAGGTCGCCACGCCCTCGACGTCGGCGGCCGGGATGCCCAGCACCGCGGCGATCCGGCCGATCGCCGCGTCCGGCACCCAGCCGTGGCGCTTCTGCACGATCTTCAGCGCCTCGATGCTGGCCGCGCGCGGGTCTTCGTAGTGGTGCGTTTCGTGCTCGATCGCCGCGCGGTCGTCCGGGTGCAGCTCGAACGGCTGCGCCGGCGGCAGGTCGGCGAGCTTGATGACGGGAGTGTCGGCCATCTTCAGCGGTCCACGTCGGCCATGACGAAGTCGATGGAGGCGAGCAGCATGATCAGGTCGGCGATCATGCTGCCCTTGATGATGTACGGGATCATCTGCAGGTGCGGGAAGCTCGGCGTGCGGATGCGCGTGCGGTAGCTGGTGGTGCTGCCGTCGGACACGCAGTAGTAGCTGTTGATGCCCTTGGTCGCCTCGATCAGCTGCGACGACTCGCCCGGCGGGATCACCGGCCCCCACGACACGTCCAGGAAGTGCGTGATCAGGGTCTCGATGTCCTGCAGCATGCGCTCGCGCGGCGGCGGGCAGGTCAGCGGGTGGTCGGCCTTGTACGGGCCGGCCGGCATGTTGTCCAGGCATTGCTTGATGATGCGCACGCTCTGCCGCATTTCCTCCAGGCGCACCACCGCGCGGTCGTAGGCGTCGCCCTTGCGGCCCAGCGGCACCTCGAACTCGAAATTCTCGTAGCCCGAATACGGCCGCACCTTGCGCAGGTCGTAGTTGACGCCGGTGGCGCGCAGGCCCGGCCCGGTGACGCCCCACTCGACGGCTTCCTCGGCGTTGTACTGGGCGACGTCGATGGTGCGCGCGCGCAGGATGCCGTTCTTCAGCGCCGCCTTTTCGTACTCGTCCAGGCGCCTGGGCAGCCACTCCACGAACTCGCGCACCAGCTTGTCCCAGCCGCGCGGCAGGTCCTGCGCCACGCCGCCGATGCGGAACCAGGCCGGGTGCATGCGGAATCCGGTGACCGCCTCGATGACGTCGTAGGCCTTCATGCGGTCGGTGAACATGAAGAAGATCGGCGTCATCGCGCCGACGTCCTGCACGTAGGTGCCCAGGAACAGCAGGTGCGAGGTGATGCGGAAGAACTCCGTCATCATGATGCGGATCGTCTTGACCCGGTCCGGCACCTCGATGCCGGCCAGCTTCTCCACCGTCAGCACGTACGGCAGGTTGTTCATCACCCCGCCGAGGTAGTCGATGCGGTCGGTGTAGGGGATGTAGGTGTGCCAGGACTGCCGCTCGGCCATCTTCTCGGCGCCGCGGTGGTGGTAGCCGATGTCCGGCACGCAGTCGACGATCTCCTCGCCGTCGAGCTGCAGCACGATGCGGAAGGCGCCGTGCGCGCTGGGGTGGTTCGGCCCCAGGTTGAGGAACATGAAATCGTGGTCGTCGCTCGCCCGCTGCATGCCCCATTCCTCGGGCTTGAACAGCAGCGCCTCCTGCTCGGCGTCCTCGCGGGCGGCGTCGAGCATGTACGGGTCGAACTCGGTGGCGCGCGCCGGGTAGTCCTTGCGCAGCGGGTGGCCCTTCCAGTAGCGCGGCAGCAGGATGCGGTACAGGTTGGGATGGCCGGCGAAGTCGATGCCGAACAGGTCCCAGGTCTCGCGCTCGTACCAGTTGGCGTTGGCGAACAGGCGGGTGATCGACTGCAGTCCCGGCTTGTCGCCGGTCAGCGCCACCTTGATGCGCACGTCGCCGCGGCCGCGGGTCTGCACGTCGCGCTCCACCGACAGCAGGTGGTAGAACACGGTGAAGTCGCTGGGCGGCAGCCCGCCGCGGTGGCGGCGCAGGCGCTCGTCCATCGCGTGCAGGTCCAGCAGCATGCGGTACGGCCGGGCGATGCCGGTCTTGAGCCAGCTCAGCACCTCGAGCAGGCGGTCCTTGCCGACCCACAGGGTCGGCACGTCGTCCTTGGTCGGCTGCAGCAGGAAGGCGTTTTCGCCGAAGCGCGCGTACAGTTCGCGCACCACCTCCGGCAGCGTGCCGGGCACGGTTGCGGGAGCCGGTGCAGCCGGAGCGTCGTCAGCGGCCATCAGATCTGGTCCGGTGTGCGCAGGCTCGTCTGGGCACGGCGCTCGGCGGCCTTGAGGTCGCGCTGCGCCGGCATCGGCATGCGGTAGACCCCCTGGTCGCCCACCACCCAGGACAAGGGACGATGTTCCTTGCCGATGGAATCCTGCAGCAGCATCAGCGCCTGCAGGAAGGCCTCGGGCCGCGGCGGACAGCCGGGAATGTAGACGTCCACCGGCAGGAACTTGTCCACGCCCTGCACCACGGAATAGATGTCGTACATGCCGCCGGAGTTGGCGCAGGCGCCCATCGAGATCACCCAGCGCGGCTCCACCATCTGCTCGTACAGGCGCTGCACCACCGGCGCCATCTTCACGAAGCAGGTGCCGGCGATGACGATCAGGTCGGCCTGGCGCGGGCTGGCCCGGATCACCTCGGCGCCGAAGCGGGCGAGGTCGTGCGGCGAGGTGAAGGCCGTGGCCATCTCCACGTAACAGCAGGACAGGCCGAAGTTGTACGGCCAGATCGAGTTCTTGCGGCCCCAGTTGACCAGCTTGTCCAGCGTGGTGGTCAGCACCGTGCGGTGCACTTCCTGCTCGATGTAGCCCTGACCCTCGTTGATGCCCTTGGGGGTCGGCGAGCGCGGGGCCTTGGGGTCGATGCGGCTGAGGGAGTACTCCATGGAATGACTATACCTTTTGATGGGCCCCTAGACTGTACCGGCACCTGTACCCGTACCTACGCCCGGGCGGCTGCGCGGCCGCTGCAGGCGCGGCAGGGGCGCCCAGTCCAGTCCGCCGAGCCGCCACAGGTAGACCAGGCCGATCAGCAGCACCGCGATGAACACCGCGGCCTCGACGAAGCCCGCCCAGCCAGCCTGCTTGACGGCGACGGACCAGGCGATGAGGAACACCGCTTCCAGGTCGAAGATGACGAAGAACATCGCCACCAGGTAGAACTTGGCCGAAAAGCGCAGGCGGCCGCCGCCGGCCGACACTACGCCGGATTCGAAGGGGTCGTTCTTGGCGCGGCCGGCGTTGCGCCCGCCGAGCAGCCAGGACAGGCCGAGCATCAGCACCACGATGCCGCCGACGGCTACGGCGTAGGCCAGCAAGGCCCAGGATTCCGGCGCGCGCGGCAGGTTGTCGGTGAGGATATGCACGCCCCATCTCTCTTGGGAGAAAGTTTTTTGATTGCCGCAAGCGACACCCGGGGCCCGCTCATCCCGCACGCGCCGGCGACCGCTGAAAATCTTATGACGCGTATGATACGCCAACGTTCCCATGATGTAAGCAAAAACCTTGACCACCCTGCGCCTCAAGCCGCAAGAGGAGCGCCGCCTGCGTGCCGGCCACCTCTGGATCTATTCCAACGAGGTCGATACCGAGCGCTCGCCGCTGAAGACCCTGGCGCCTGGCGCCCTGTGCCGGGTGGAGGACGCCCGCGGCAAGCCGATGGGCACCGCCTACGTCAACCCGCACGCCCTGCTGTGCGCGCGCCTGCTCAGCGGCCAGGCCGACGCCGTGATCGACGCCGGCTGGTTCGCCCGGCGCCTGCGCGCCGCCGCCGCCCTGCGCGACCGCATCTATGGCCGGCCGTTCTACCGGCTGGCCTACGGCGAAGGCGACGGCGTCCCCGGCCTGGTGATCGACCGCTACGGCGACGTGCTGGTGGTGCAGCTCGGCACCGCCGGCATGGAAAGCCTCAAGGGGCCGCTGCTCGACGCCCTGCGCGCCGAGTTCGCCCCGCGCGGCATCGTGCTGCGCAACGATTCGCCGGCGCGCGAGGCCGAAGGGCTGCCGCTGTACGTGGAGGATGTCGGCGAGGTGCCGCCGACGGTGGAGATCGACGAGGCCGGCGTGCGCTTCGAGGTCGCCATGCATGGCGGACAGAAGACCGGCTTCTTCTACGACCAGCGCGACAACCGCGACCGCTTGGCCCGTTACGCGCGCGGCGCGCAGGTGCTCGACGTGTTCAGCTACGTCGGCGCCTGGGCCCTGCGCGCCCACGGCTTCGGCGCCGCGAGCCTCGCCTGCATCGACAGCTCCGCCGCCGCGCTGGACGCCGCCCAGCGCAACGCCGCGCACAACGGCGCCAGCATCGAGGCGCTGCGCGGCGAAGCGTTGGACGTCATGAAGCAGCTGGCCGCGGCCGGGCGCCGCTTCGAGCTGGTGGTGGTGGACCCGCCGGCGCTGATCAAGCGCAAGAAAGACCATGCCGAAGGGCTGGGCCTGTACGGCCGGCTCAACCGTGCGGCGATCCAGCTGCTGGCGCCGGGCGGGTTCCTGGTGTCCTGCTCCTGCTCGCAGCAGCTGGAAGCGGACGAGCTGCAGCGCGTGCTGCTGCGCGAGTCGCGCGCCGCCGGCCGCCGCCTGCAGATCCTGGAGCAGGGCGGCCAGGGGCCCGACCACCCGGTGCACCCCGCGATTGCCGAGACGCGCTACCTGAAGGCCTTCTTCTGCGCAGTCTGGCCGGATTGAATGCGGGAGGGGAGAGGCGAGAGGCGCTAAGAATGTCGGCGCCCAGGCCCTTGCGCCTTTCGCTTGCCGATTCGCGGCTGCCGAGGTCCGGCACACTCTACAATGATGAAATGAACCCCGCCGCCTATTACGCGCTCAAGCTGCTGCTGTCGGCCGCCGTCGTGGTGGCGGCGTCGGAGTTGGCCAAGCGCAGTTCGCTGTTCGGCGCGGTGGTGGCTTCGCTGCCGCTGACCTCGCTGCTGGCGTTCGTCTGGCTGTGGCGCGACACCCACGACGCCGGCAAGGTGGCCGCGCTGTCCACCGGCATCCTGTGGCTGGTGCCGCCCTCGCTGGTGTTGTTCGCGGTGCTGCCGGTGCTGCTGCGCGCCGGCTGGAGCTTCTGGGCGAGCCTGGCGGCCGGCTGCCTGGCGACGGTGCTGGCCTACGCAGCCATGCTGCCGCTGCTGCGGCGCTTCGGCATCGGCCCCTGAACGACCGCGGCATCTCAAGACCATCCAGGGAAGCCATGCTTGTCCATCCCAATATCGACCCGGTTGCCGTGGCGCTGCCGCCGTTTTCGATTTTCGGCCTGCGCGTCCACCTGCAGGTGCACTGGTACGGCCTGATGTACCTGCTTGGCTTCTGGGGCGCCTGGTGGCTGGGCTCGGTCCGGGCCCGCTGGCCGCACGTGAACTGGCCGCGCGAGCGGGTCGGCGACCTGCTGTTCTACTGCGTGCTCGGCGTGATCCTGGGTGGGCGCATCGGCTACATATTGTTTTACGCCTACGACCCGGAGGGCCGCTGGCTGGAATGGCACGACCCGGCCACCGTGTTCCGCATCTGGGACGGCGGCATGTCCTTCCATGGCGGCCTGCTCGGCGTCATCACCGCCATGCTGGTGTTCGCGCGGCACCAGAAGCTGGGCATGTGGCAGGTGGCGGATTTCGCCGCCGTGGTGGTGCCGGTCGGCCTGTTCACCGGCCGCATCGGCAACTTCATCAACGGCGAGCTGTGGGGCGCGCCGACCTCGCTGCCCTGGGGCATGATGTTCCAGAACGCCCCGGACAACCTGCCGCGCCACCCCAGCCAGCTTTACGAAGCCGCGCTGGAAGGGCTGGCCATGCTGGCCATCCTGTGGTGGTTCGGCCGCCGGGCGCGCCCGGCCGGGGCGATCAGCGGCCTGTTCCTGGTGCTGTACGCCAGCTTCCGCTTCGCCGTGGAGTTCGTGCGCTCGCCGGACAAGCAGCTCGGCTACCTGCACGGCACCGACTGGTTCACCATGGGCATGCAGCTGTGCCTGCCGATGTTCGCCTTTGGCGCGGCGTTCATGTGGATGGCGTACCGCCGCCGGCCCGCTGCTGCTTAGACGCGCGTACAGCAGGACAGCAAAACGGTCCGCAAATGAACGCCAATCAACGCCAATGAAAAACACTGATGTTGTCGGGTCCGCCCGTGTACATTCGCGTTTATTCGCGTTCATTTGCGGACCGATTCCGGCTCAACCAGATCAGACTGCGCCATGAAACCGTACCTCGAGCTGCTGCAGACGATCCTGGACACCGGCACCTGGCAGCAGAACCGCACCGGCATCCGCACCCTGGCCATTTCCGGGGCATTCCTCAAGTTCGACCTGCAGCAGGGCTATCCCGCCGTCACCACGCGCAAGCTGCCGTTCAAGACCTTCATGGGCGAGATGGTCGGCTTCCTGCGCGGCAGCCAGAGCGCGGCCGATTTCCGCGCCCTGGGCTCGAAGATCTGGGACCAGAACGCCAACGAGAACGCGCAGTGGCTGGCCAGCCCGTACCGGCGCGGCACCGACGACTTGGGGCGGATTTACGGCGTGCAGTGGCGCCGGTGGCGTGCCTACAAGACCCTGGAGCCCGGCAGCGCGGCCCTGGCCGACGCCCTGGCCAAGGGCTACCGCAAGGTGGGCACGGCCGACGACGGCCGCCAGGTGCTGCTGCGCGAGGTGGACCAGCTGCGCGAGTGCCTGGACAAGCTGGTCCACCAGCCGACCGATCGCCGCATCCTGTTCCACGCCTGGAACCCGGCCGACATCGACGAGATGGCGCTGCCGCCGTGCCACCTGCTGTACCAGTTCAACTGCAACCTGGCGGCGCGCGAGCTGTCGCTGTGCCTGTACCAGCGCTCCACCGACGCGCCGCTGGGCCTGGTCGGCAACCTCGCCGAGGGCGCCGCCCTGCTGACGCTGTTCGGCCGGCTGTCGGGTTACCGGCCGAAATGGCTTACCTGGTTCGGCTCGGACGTGCACATCTACGAAAACCAGATGGACATGGTGGCGCAGCAGATCAAGCGCGAGCCGTACCCGCTGCCGCAGCTGCTGCTTGCCGAGCGGGTGCCGGACTTCGCCAGCACTGGCCGCTACGAGCCGGAATGGCTGGACCGCATCGAGGCCGCGGACTTCAGCCTGGCAGGCTACCGCCACCACGAGGCGCTGACGGCGCCGATGGCGGTTTGAGCTGCATAGGCTGGAGTTGAAATGTCGTAGGCTGGGTTGAAGCGCAGCGGAAACCCAGCAAGATGCTGGGTTTCGCCTGTGGCTCAACCCAGCCTACGGCCTCCCTATTGCGTGGCGCCGGCCCCGGCCATGTAGTCCACCGCCAGGTTGGCCAGCGTGCGCACGCCCAGCTGCAGGCCCGATTCATCCACCTTGAAGCGCGGCGAATGGTTGGGCGCGTACTCGTCCATGCTCGCGCCCGGTTTGCGCACCCCGACGAAGACGAACAGGCCCGGCACCTTCTGCTGGAAGAACGAGAAATCCTCGCTCACCGTCAGCGCCGGGATGTCGACCAGCTTGCCGTCGCCGGCCAGGCGCTGCAGCGTCGGCCGCATGCGCGCCGCCAGCGCGGGGTCGTTGTAGACCACCGGGTCCGCGGTTTCGCCGCCGATGGTCACGTCCGCAGTGGCGCCGGAGGCGGCGGCGATGCTCTCGACGGTGCGCTTGATGCGCGCCTTGGCGTCGTCGCGCATCTGCGGATCCAAGGTGCGCAGCGTGCCCTTCATGCTGACCTCTTCGGGCACGATGTTCTGGCGCACGCCGCCTTCGATCTTGCCGATGGTCACCACCAGCGGCGCCCGCGTCAGGTCCATCTGCCGGCTGGTGATGGTCTGCAGGCCCAGCACGACCTGCGCGGCGGCCACGATCGGGTCCACGCCGTTCCAGGGCATGGCACCGTGGGTCTGCCTGCCGTGCACCACGATGTTGAGGTCGTCGGCGCTGGCCATCTCGCCGCCGGCGCGGTAGGCCAGCGTGCCGGTCTCGAACTGCGTCATCACGTGGATGCCGAAGATCACATCGACCTTGTCGAGCACGCCTTCCCGCACCATGCCGGCGGCGCCGTCCTCCTCGCCCGGCGGCGCCCCTTCCTCGCCGGGCTGGAACACGAACTTCACCGTGCCGGGCAGCTGATCTCTCATCTTCACAAACAGCTCCGCCACGCCCAGCAGCATGCCCATGTGGGCGTCGTGGCCGCAGGCGTGCATCACGCCGACTTCCTTGCCGTCGAAGGTGGTGCGCACGTTGGACTTGAACGGCAGGTCCACCTGCTCGACCACCGGCAGCGCGTCCAGCTCCGAGCGCAGCGCCACCACCGGCCCGGGCAGGCCGCCGTGCAGCACCGCGACGACGCCGGTCTTGGCCACGCCGGTGTGCACTTCCAGCCCCAGCTCGCGCAGCCGCGCGGCGACGTACTTGGCGGTCTCGTACTCGCGGTTGGACAGCTCGGGGTGCTGGTGGATGTAGCGGCGGTTGGCGATCACGTGCGCGTCGACCTGTGCGGCCAGCTCGTCGATGCGGCGGTGCAGCGCCGCCGCGTCGGCGGCAGCCATCGCCGGCGGCGCATCCAGGCACAGCCAGGCGGCGAGCAGGGCGGCGGCGAAGCGCGCCGAACGGGTCATCGGGGGACGGATCATGCGGTGACTCCTGCGCGGCGATCGGGCCTGCTCGCGCCGCCGGCACGGGTGGCCGCGGCGGGCCGCCCTGCGCAGACGAGCGTATTTCGTAAACGAGCGTAAAGCATCGCGCCCGGCGCTGTACATCGATCCGCATCGTGGCCGATAGTGCGGACGGGCAGGGCGCTGCACCCGGGGCCCAAGGAGCCACCTCCGCAACCGGCGCAGGTGTGGAGGAGCGTTGGCACGATTCGCGCGTATTGCAAGCCATAATCTCCGCAAGAGCGGGATTTTGCACCAATACGGTGCAACGCTCTCCATTAAAAGCGCACAACGCAAGGACAGGCTGGCCGCCAATCGACCATGACCCTTGACCGGATCGCCAAGAGCCTGCGCGCCGCATTGCCGATGCTGCTGTTTTCCGCACTGCTGGCGGGCTGCATGCCGGGCCCCCAGGGCACGGTGGCGCAACTGTTCCCCAAGGGGCCGCGGCCGCTGGAAGGCACGTACAGCGTCGGCGACCGCCACATCCACTACGTGGAAATGCCCGGCGCGCCGCAGGCCCGCATCCTGTTCGTGCACGGTTCGCCCGGCGGCTGGGAAGCCTGGGCGCGGTTCCTCGGCAACCCGCGTTTGCAGGCGATGGCGACGATGATCTCGGTCGACCGCCCGGGTTTCGGCGGCTCCGATCCGGGCCGCGTGGAGACCGACCTGGGCGAGCAGGCGCGCCTGCTGGAGCCGCTGCTGCGCTCCGCCCCCGGCGTGCCCACCATCGTCGTCGGCCATTCGCTGGGCGGGCCGGTGGCGGCGCGCTTGGCGATGGATTACCCGGACGAGGTGGCCGCCGCCGTGCTGGTGGCGCCGGCGATCGACCCTGACCTGGAACGGCCGCTGTGGTACAACCGCGCCATGGAACACCGCCCATTCCGCGACCTGATGCCCGGCGTGCTGGTCTGGTCCAGCGACGAGATCATGCGGCTGTCGGCCGAGCTGCGCGGCATGCGGCCGCGCTGGAAAGACCTGCGGATGCCGGTCACCGTGGTGCAGGGCGACAACGACGACGAGGTGGACCCGCGCACCGCCGACTTCGCGCAGCGCGTGCTGCCGCCGTCGATCGGGCGTGCCGTGCGCGTGCGCCGTGCCAACCATTACCTGATCTGGAACAAGCCGGCCATCGTGGTCGACACCATCGCCGAGGCGCTTTCCCGCACCGCCCCAGCAGCCGCCATGCCGCGGTCGGCGGCGACGGTCGCCATGCTGCAATGAGCGATGCGGCGGGCACCCCCGAACTGATCCTGGTGGTGGCGGTTGCGGAAAACGGCGTGATCGGCCGCAACGGCGCGCTGCCCTGGCGCCTGCCGGACGACCTCAAGCGTTTCCGCCGCCTGACCCTGGGCAAGACCCTGCTGATGGGGCGGCGCACCTTTGATTCCCTGGGCAAGCCGCTGGACGGCCGCGACAACTGGGTGCTGAGCGCCGACCCGGCTTTCCACCCGCCCGGCGTGCGCGTGTTCGCCAGCCTCGGGCAGGCGCTGGCGGCCAAGGCCGGCGGCGAGCTGGTGGTGATCGGCGGGGCGGACCTGTACCGGCAGACCCTGCCGCTGGCCGCGCGCCTGGAGCTCACGCTGGTGCATGCCGAGGTGGAGGGCGACACGCGGATGCCCGCGCTGGACCCGCACCGCTGGATGGAGGTGGCGCGCGAGGATCATCCGGCCGATGCGCGCCACGCGCATGCGTTCAGTTTCGTAAGCTATTCGCGCAAGCCCGGACGCTGAGCCGGCCGGCAGACGCGGGACCGCCCCGGGGGCGAAACCCCGCCATTGGCGAAAACGGCGGCGGATTGATCTAAATCAGAGACATTGATCGCCGTCCGGCGGAAAAATGTCGCATGAAACAAGAAAAGTGCGTTGGGGGTTCGCAAGCGCCGCACGGCAGGTACGCCAGCAGTTGCCTGGGCATCGTGCTGCTGCTGTGCCTGGGGGCGCTTTCGCTCGGCGTCGGTACGGCGGCCGCGGCGGATTGGCCGCAGATCCGCGAAATCGCCTTTTCCGGCAACGACATCACCCGGCCTTTCACCATGCAGCGCGAGCTGACGGTCCACGTCGGCGACCCGGCCGATCCGGTGGCGATCGAACGCAGCCGCCAGGCGGTGCTCGACCTTGGCCTGTTCCATGCCGTGGAAGTGCTCAAGGAGCCTGTGCAAGGCGGCGTGCGCGTGACTTTCGTGGTGCACGAGAAATGGTACGTGCTGCCCCTGCCGCGCCTGGAGGGCAACGTCAACGGCAATTATGGCTATGGCGGCCAGGTGACCTGGGAAAACCTCTGGGGGCGCAACCAGTCGCTGCGGCTGCTGGCCGTGCAGCGGCATCTCTACGACGCCGACCGCAGCGGCTCGTTTTCCTACGAGGCCGGCTACACCGTGCCGTTCATCGGCAACTCGCGCTACAGCCTGGCCGGCGGCTTCGGCCATGCCTCGCAGGATTCGATCGACCCGTCCGGACATCCCTACGGAGAAGTCTTCGACAGCGCGCAGCTGATCGGCTCGCGCTCGCTGTCGTCCGGGCCGCCGAGCCGCGGCTGGAGCGTGGGCAGCGGCCTGATGTGGCAGCGCGAAAGCACCAGCGGCCCGTTCGCGCCGCCTTCGGAGGGCAAGGCCACCGCCGTCGTGGCCAACCTGGACTACAACGATTCGCACTACCTGGTGTTCAGCGACCGCGGGCAGGTGTTGCATGCACAGGTGCAATACGCCGCCGAAGGCGTGGCGTCCGACTACGGCTACAACCGCGAGACTATCGACTTCCGCCGCGACTGGCAGCTGGGCGGCGTGGCGCACCAGGACCTGGAGCTGCAGGCCGGGATCGGCACCTATTTCGGCGGGCCGCCGGGGCGCCTGCGCAACGCCTTCGGCCTGGGCGGTTCGCAGCACCTGCGCGGCTACGAGACCAATTTCGTGCAGGGCGACTTCGACTATTACCTGTCCGGCGCCTACCTGCGGCCGCTGGGCTGGGACTGGCTGCGCGTGATCGCGCTGGCCGAAGCCGGCAGCGCGTATCCGAAGATCGGCCAGACCGGCGGCCGGCCGGTTTACGCCTCCGTCGGCTTGGGTGTGCGCGTGCGCATCACCTGGCTGGTGAACATCGAGCTGGAAGGCGGCGTCGCCCTGCCGCTGGTGGACCACGGCGCGCCGCGCATTTTCGGCGGCAAGGTTTGACGCATAATTCCATTGCGGCGTGGCGCCAGGATCGCGCCCGGCAGCAGGAGCATCGGCCATCGTGAAAAGCGCGGCGAAAAACCTCAAGGCCCGGTTCGAACAGGCACAGCAGGACGTCAGGACGCTGAGCCGGCGGCCGCGCAACGAGGACCTGCTTTCGCTCTATTCGCTGTTCAAGCAGGGCAGCGCCGGCGACGTCGCCGGTTCGCGGCCTGGATTCCTGGACCTCGTCGGCCGTGCCAAGTTCGACGCCTGGGCCAAGCTCAAGGGCACCGCGCCCGAAGCGGCCATGCAGAGTTACATCGACAAGGTCGCGGCCCTGCTCAAGACGCACAAGTGAAGCCACCGGGCCGGCGCCCTGCCGGCCCGGTGGAGTTGCCGCCCCGGCGGGCGAAGGCGGTTACGAGCGCCGCCGCGCGTTGTGCTTTTTGTTGAAGATGCGCGCGCTCTGGCGGTTCTCCCGGCCCTGGATGCGTGCCTGTTCGCCGGCGCCGACACGGCCGTTGGCGGCGGCGTTGGCCTCGCTGCGGTCGACGCGGGCCTGGCCGCCCTCGAGCTTGCCGGTTTCGCGGTTGGTGAGGCTGTCGTTGCGCACGCCGTTTTCGATGCGCTGCTGCTGGTTCACACTGCGCTGCACGTCGGCCTGCATGCGCTGGGACGAAGCGGATTGCGGGTTGCCCGTCGCCGCGTTGTGCTTGTCCCGGTAAACATTGGCGCTGGCGCGGTTCTGCGCGGCGTCGATGCGCGACTGCTCGGCAGGCGAGATGGAGCCGTTGCGGTCGGCGCGCTGCTCCATCCTGTCGACGTGTTGCTGCTGGCGTTCCAGGCTGCCGGCTTCCTTGGTGCTGAGCTGGCCGGACTGCAGGCCCTGCTCGATGCGCTGCTGCTGGTTGACGTCGCGCTGCACGTCGGCGGCGTTGTTGGGTGCCGGCGGCGGCGCTTCCTGCGCGAATGCGGGGGCGGCGAAGGCGGCGCTGACCAGCAACGCCAGCAGCGATTTTCGGAATTGCATGTGCGATTCTCCAGTGGTCGTGTGCCGCGTTCTTTCCGCGGCTGAGGTTCTTAACGAACCAGGCGCCCGCAGGATGACAAGTCCCCCCTGGGCGGCCACTGAACTGGAGGCGGAACGCTCAGCCGAGCTTGAGGCGCCCCGCAAAGGATCTGGCGAACTGCTGGGCGACGCGGCCGGAGCGCGAGGCGCGCGCCAGGGCCCAGCGCAGCGCAGCTTTTTCGACGTCGTCGTCCCAGCTGTGCACCTGCAGCCGCGCCAGGTGGGCGCGCACCAGCTGCAGGTATTGCTCCTGGTTGAACGGCGGGAACGACAGCCACAGGCCGAAGCGCTCCGACAACGCGATCTTTTCCTCGGTGGTTTCGCCGGGATGCAGCTCGTCGCCGTTCCAGCGGTATTCCTCGTTTTCCTGCTTGAACTCCGGCATCAGGTGCCGGCGGTTGCTGGTGGCGTAGATCAGCACGTTGTCGGGCGGCTCCTCGATGCCGCCGTCGAGCGCGGCCTTGAGCGCGGTGAGCGCCGGGTCGTTGGCCGCCACCGAGAAGTCGTCGACGTAGAGGATGAAGCGCTCGCGGCGGCCGCGCAGCGGCGCCACCACGTCCGGCAGCTCGGTGAGGTCGTGCGGGTGCAGCTCCAGCAGGCGCAGGCCCTGCGCGGCAAAGCCGGCCAGCAGCGCCTTGACCAGCGAGGACTTGCCGGTGCCGCGGCTGCCGGTCAGCAGGACATGATTGGCCGGCGCGCCGGCGACGAACTGGCGCGTGTTCTGCACCAGCTCGCCTTTTTGCCGGTCGATGCCGAGCAGCTCGTCCAGCCGCACCTGCGAAGGAAAGGCGATCGGCTGCAGCGCGCCGCCGCGCCAACGGTAGGCCTGGGGTTCCGCGGCTGCTGCCGCTGTGCTTGGTTTCATCGTCGATCCGTACCCGTCGTTGGGGCCCTGGCCGGCAGCCGCGGTGCGCGGATGGCGCAGCAGGCCGTAGGCTGGGTAGAGCGCAGTATACGTAGCAAGGGTGGGCAAAGCGCAGCGTGCCCAGGCGTGCCCAGGCCGGCCAAGGCATACGCGCGGGCACCGCCTTCGGCCCTGGCCCACGCTTGCGTGTTCGACAGTGGACTGACAAGCTTTTTGCGGAAAACTTGGCGATGACCCGCAGGCATGCGGCGTGCGCAGGAGGAGCTGGATGCCGGACCGGAAGCATGCGCCGCCGCGAGCCGCGGACGAGGGGCGGATGCTGATCACCGGCAGCCGGCTGGCCTATCGCGGGCCGTTCGGCCACCCCGGGATTCGCACCTTGGGCGGCTGGACGTTCTATCTCGCCCTGGACCGCCGCTTCAGTATTTCGATGGGCGAGTCGCCAGCGGCGCATGCGGCGTTCGCCGCCGTGCCGCCTTACGTTCCGCACCGTGTCACCACGCAGGCACGAGAAATGGCGCAGGTGCTGGTCGAGGCCGAAACGGTCGACGATGCCTTCTTCCGGCAACTGGTGGCCGGCGCGGCACGGCGGCGCGCCGCCGCCGAACGAATGCTCGAGGCGTTCGCAGCGGCCGCGCCTGGTGCAGGGGATTTCGACCTGCGTTTCTTCGGCGCCGTGCTGCCGGGACGGGCGCTGGACCCGCGCATCGAACGTTCAGTCGCAATGATCAACGGCGACCCGGCAGGCCGCGCCACCGCCGCCAGCCATGCCGCGATCGCCGGCTTGTCACTGTCGCGCTTCGCCCACCTGTTCCGCGAGCAGACCCAGGTGACGTTCCGCCGCTTCCGCGCCTGGAAACGCGCGCGTGCCCTGATGCCGCTGATCGACGGCCGCCGCAGCCTGGTCGACGTGGCGCTCAGCGCCGGCTACGCCGACTCGACCCACTTCAGCCACTCGGTGCGGCAGTTCTACGGCTACTCGCCGCGGTTCATTTTCACCGAGACGCCGCGGCCGTCGGTGATCGCGCTCTAGCAGCTCCGATCTGCGGCAGGGACGGCGCGCGGCGCGGCTCAGGCCGCCTTGTCCATCTTCCAGCTCTGGCGCCAGTCGCGGTCGAAGTCGGCCACGGTGATGCTGCGCAGCAGCTTCAGGTCCTTGTCGAGGGTCTCGTAGATCACGTCCTCGTCGGTGCGCATGTTGAAGTAGACGATGGCGCCCTCTTCGCCGCCGCCTTCGATGTGGATCTCGCCCTTGCCGCCGACCGAGTAGCTGCCGGCGGGCTTGACCTTGAGCACCTCGCCTTGCGCAGTCTGCTCGTGGATGCGCAGCTCGCCCTCCAGCACCATGGTCGAGACCACCGCGACGTGGCGGTGATACATGCACATGCCGCCGCTGGTGAACTTGACCAGCATCTCGGCGGTGCGCGCCGGCACGTCGACGTGCAGGATGCGGTAGAAGCAGCCCTCGGTGATGAACGGCTTCCATTCCACCGCGGTGCCGTCGTAGCGGAATCTGCGGTCGGCGGTCGTCTGCGGGGCGGCCTGGCTTGCGGTCTTCATCATGCGGTCCTCTGGTCGATGCTCGGGATGCGGAGCCGGCCGCCACTATCGCGTGGCGGCCGCCCGCCGGTCTTGCGTCGATCGGCTATCCGCCGGATCAGTTCTCAGCCCAGCGCCGTAGGCTGGGTAGAGTCGTAGGCTGGGTAGAGCGCAGCGAAACCCAGCATGGCTGCGCCAACTGCCGGCTTTGCGCTCCGCTCCAACCCAGCCTGCGTCGGCCTCCTGCGCCAGCCATCAGCCCAGTTTCTTGTGCCGCGAGCGCCGGTTCACGCCGGGCTCGGCGCCGGTGCGGCGGCGGAAGTCTTCCTCGTATTCGTGGTAGTTGCCTTCGTGCCAGACCAGCTCGCCGCTGTCCTCGAAGGCGAGGATGTGGGTGGCGATGCGGTCCAGGAACCAGCGGTCGTGCGAGATCACCAGCACGCAGCCGGAGAAGGACAGCAGGGCCTCTTCCAGGGCGCGCAGGGTTTCCACGTCGAGGTCGTTGGTCGGCTCGTCGAGCAGCAGCACGTTGCCGCCGCCGAGCAGCAGCTTGGCCAGGTGCAGGCGGTTGCGCTCGCCGCCGGACAGGTCCTTGATGCGCTTGCCCTGCGACTCGCCCTTGAAGTTGAAGCGGCCGATGTAGGCGCGCGAAGGCATCTCGAAGCTGCCGGCGCGGATGATGTCGTTGCCGCCGCTGATCTCCTGGAACACCGTCTTGTTGCCGTCCAGCGCGTCGCGCGACTGGTCCACGTAGGCGAACTTCACGGTGTCGCCGACGCGGATGGTGCCGGCGGTCGGCTGCTCCTGCCCCAGCAGCATGCGGAACAGCGTGGTCTTGCCGCGGCCGTTGGCGCCGATGATGCCGACGATGGCGCCGCGCGGCACGCGGAAGCTCAGGCCTTCGTACAGGGTGCGGTCGCCGTAGGCCTTCTTGACGCCGTCGACCTCGATCACCAGGTCGCCCAGGCGCGGGCCCGGCGGGATGTACAGCTCCTGGGTCTCGGCGCGCTTCTGGAACTCCTGCGAGGCCAGCTCCTCGTAGGCCTTGACGCGCGCCTTGGACTTGGCTTGGCGGCCCTTGGGGTTCTTGCGCACCCACTCCAGCTCTTCCTTCATCGCCTTGGTGTGGGCGTCCTCGGACTTCTGCTCCTGCTCCAGGCGCTTTTCCTTCTGCTCCAGCCAGGACGAGTAGTTGCCCTGCCAGGGGATGCCGTGGCCGCGGTCCAGCTCCAGGATCCAGCCGGCGACGTTGTCGAGGAAGTAGCGGTCGTGGGTGACGGCGATGACGGTGCCGGGAAAGTCGTGCAGGAATTTCTCCAGCCAGGCCACCGACTCGGCGTCGAGGTGGTTGGTCGGCTCGTCAAGCAGCAGCATGTCGGGCTTGGACAGCAGCAGGCGGCACAGCGCCACCCGGCGCCGCTCGCCGCCCGACAGCCGGGTGACGTCGGCGTCCCAGGGCGGCAGGTTGAGCGCCTCGGCGGCCTTGTCCAGCATCACGTCGAGGTTGTGGCCGTCGTTGGCGGCGAGCAGGCCCTCCAGCTCCTGCTGGCGCGCCGACAGCTTGTCGAAGTCGGCGTCGGGCTCGGCGTAGGCGGCGTAGACCTGCTCCAGCTCGGCCTGCGCGTTCTTGATCTCGGCCACCGCCTCCTCGACGTTGCCGCGCACGTCCTTGGCCGGGTCGAGCTGCGGCTCCTGCGGCAGGTAGCCGATCTTCAGGCCCGGCATCGGCCGCGCCTCGCCGTGGAAGTCCTTGTCCACGCCGGCCATGATGCGCAGCAGGGTGGACTTGCCGGCGCCGTTGTAGCCCAGCACGCCGATCTTGGCGCCGGGGAAGAACGACAGCGAGATGTCGCGCAGGATTTCCTTCTTGGGCGGGACGGTCTTGCCGACCCGGTTCATGGTGTAGACGTATTGGCTCATCGGGGGCTCATCGGCGGTTCGTGGGGTGCAGTGGGCGTGGTGTGGTGTCGGCAGCGGGCCGCCGCGCGGCTGCAAGCGGCGCGCCGTGGCGCGAATTATAGGGGAGCGGCGCGGCCTATAATCCGCCGATGAAAGGGAATCCCCGGCCGCGCCAGCGCCGGCCCCGCGCGGCGGGCCGGGCGCAGCCGTGAGCGCCGTGCCGCTGGCCGTGTCCGAGGCCGACGTGCAGGACGCCGCGCGCCTGCTCCAGGGCCAGGTGTTGAACACGCCGTGCACGCCTTCGCTGGTGCTGTCGCGCCTGGTCGGCGCGAAGGTCTGGCTCAAGTTCGAGAACTTCCAGTTCACCGCCTCGTTCAAGGAGCGCGGCGCGCTGAACAAGCTGCTGCGGCTCACCGCCGGCGAGCGCGCCGCCGGGGTGGCGGCCATGTCCGCCGGCAACCATGCGCAGGCGGTGGCGCACCACGCCACGCGTCTGGGCATCAAAAGCGCCATCGTCATGCCGCGCAACACACCGTTCACCAAGGTGCGCAACACGCGCGAGCTGGGCGGCGAGGTGATCCTGCACGGCGAAACGCTGGCCGACGCGCAGGAATTCCTGCTGCGCGAGCTGGTGCAGGGCCGCGGCATGACCCTGGTGCACCCGTTCGACGATCCGCTGGTGATGGCCGGGCAGGGCACCATCGCGCTGGAGATGCTGGACGCGGTGCCGGAGCTGGACACCCTGCTGATCCCGATCGGCGGCGGCGGCCTGTTCGCCGGCAACGCCGTGGCCGCCCATGCGCTGCGCCCGGACCTGCGCCTGGTGGGGGTGGAATCGGCCGGCTACTGCTCGGCCTATGCCGCCCTGCACGGCGACCCGGGCCTGGTGCGCGGCGGCCCCACCATCGCCGAGGGCATTGCGGTCAAAGGCATCGGCCGCAACACCCTGCCGGTCATCGCCGCCCATGCGCACGAGCTGGTGCGGGTGGAGGAATCGGCCATCGAGCGGGCCGTCGGCCTGCTCGCCAACGTCGAAAAAGTCGTGTCCGAGGGCGCCGGCGCGGCCGGGCTGGCGGCGCTGCTGTCGGACCCGGCCAAGTACGCCGGCCGCCGCATCGGCCTGATCGTCAGCGGCGGCAACATCGACCCGCGGCTGCTGGCCTCGGTGCTGCTGCGCCAGCTGGTGCACGAGTCGCGCCTGGTCAACCTCGCCATCGAGGTCGAGGACAGCCCCGGCTTCCTGGCGCGGGTCGCCGGCTGCGTCGGCGAAAGCGGCGGCAACATCGTGCAGGTGCACCACGAGCGGCTGTCCGCCGGCGGCCACGCGCGCAGCGCCATGCTGGAGATGCTGATCGAGGCGCAGGACGAAGGCCACGCCAACCAGATCGTCGCCGACCTGGAAAAAGCCGGGTACGTCGTGCGCCGGCTCTACGCCGGCTACGGCGCGTTCGAGTAGGCGGACGCGGGCACGCGGCGCTTGGCCAGGGGCGGATCACAGCTGGCGTTGTTCCCCGAGCTGCCGCAAGGGGCGCGCACGCGCCGCCCCAAGCTGACCCGGGCATTCTTTGCCTTGTGGCCGGACGCCGGCGTGCGCCAGGCGGTGATGCGCGCCGCCGACCAGATTCCGCCGGGCGGCGCCGGCCGCCTGCAGCGGGTCAAGTCGGACCGCTACCACCTCACGCTGGCGTTCCTGGGCAACCTCGAACCCAGGCAGCTCGAGGCCGCCGCCCGCGCCGGCGCCGAGGTGCGCGCAGCGGCGTTCGCCCTGCGGCTGGACCAGGTCGGCCATTTCGACGGGCCCCACGTGGCGTGGGTTGGCCCCAGCAGCTTGTGCCGGGGACTGGTCCAGCTCAAGGCCGAGCTGGACCGCGAACTGCTGCGCTTCGGCCTGCCGGTGGCCGCCGGCGCGTTCGTGCCGCACATCACCTGCCTGCGCGGCGTGCGCGAGCCGCCGGACGCGCTGCCCTTGCGCATCGACTGGACAGTGACCGAGTTCGTGCTGGTGAAGAGCGTCGCCAAAGACGGCGTGTCGCAGTACAAGATTGTGCGGCGCTGGCCGCTGGCCGGCGCCGCACCTGCCGAAGCTGCTCCGGGCCGGGGCCGCTAAGCAGCCCCGGCCCGAAAGCGGGGCTTGCCGCTAGGCCCTTCCGGCCGCGACCGCCCCGCCGCGCAGCTCCACGCCAGCTTCTTCGCGCATGCGGCGGCGCACGTCCTGCACCATGCTCCAGCCGGTGCTCGCCGACCAGACGAAGTAGGTGCCGAACAGGCCCCAGAAAGTGATGGCGCCGTTCCAGGCCAGCGGCCCGGTGGTGAAGAACGGCATCGCGGTGATCGGCAGGAAGCTCAGGCCGGTGAAGATCGCCCAGTAGCTGACCCAGCGCGGGAACACCGGCTGGCGGCTCTTGTCCGCCAGGCCGACGATGCCCGCGGCGATGGCCTGCACCGAGGTGCAGGCGTAGGTCAGGTTGAACAGGATGAAGCCGGCGTCGTTGAGCGCGCGGACGATGTTGGGATCCGTGTCGGTGCGGAACGCGGCCGTCGCCCACAGCGCCGGGCAGAACACCAGCACCCAGGTGGTGAGGATGCCGCCGATGGCCTGGATCACGGTGAGCACCGGGCTGGCGCCCTCGATGCGCGCCATGGTCACGGTCAGCTGCGCGGTCCATGGCACCCACAGGATGCCCACCAGCGCGGCCATGCAGTTGCCGAACAGGATGTCCTGGTGGTGCTGCTGGTAGTACGCGGCGAGATCCGGCGCGCTCAGGGCCGGCGAGACCGGCGGCAGGTTGTGCCCGAAGCCGGCCCAGAAGATCGTGTACAGAAGCTCGAACCAGATGCCGCACCAGGCCGCCACCAACTGGTACTTCAGGCACTCTTTGCTGGTCATGCCGTCTCTCCTCGCTCGATTGTTTTATGTGCGACACCGCCGGTGCCGCGCCAAAATAGTAGGCTTCAATACTACTATCGTCAATCCAGCGGGAGGGTGCTGCAGCCGCGGCCGCGAAGTGGCTGGGCGGGCAAGGGCGCGGCGGGCTTCCAGGCCTGCCGCGCCCTCTTCTCCAGCGGTCAGAGCGGTGCCAGCGCCTCGCCCATCTTGGCTTCGCCGGCCTGCCAGGACTGGAAGGCGTCGAACAGGCTGAGGTTGCGGTCCGGCTCCTGGCCCTCGCCGATGCGCCAGAGCTGCACGTAGAACCAGCCGATGCCGCCCCACATCTCCACCGCCTTGATCACGTCGGCGGGCGCATCGGGGCCCAGCACCTTGGGGTCGAAGCGGAACTCCTTCTCGTAGCTGCGCGCCACGTCGACCTGGCGCGTCAGCAGCTTCTTGCAGATGTCGGTGTCCACGCACATCGGCCGGCCCAGGCCGATCACGTCCATGCCGCCGGAGGCGAGCGCTTCCTCCATCGCCGCGCGCGAGCGCAGGCCGCCGGTGATCATCAGCGGCATGGTGGTGACTTCGCGCATGCGCTTGGCGTACTCGATGAAGTAGCCCTCGCGCGCCAGCGTGCTGGCCTTCATCTTCGGCGCGTAGGCGGTGTCGGCGGCGGCGCCGATCATGCTGGCCTGCTCGTAGGTGCCGCCGGAGATCTCCAGCAGGTCCAGCTTTTCCTGGCCCAGCCAGCGCACGACTTCGAGGCACTCGTCGTTGGAGAAGCCGCCTTTCTGGAAGTCGGCGGAATTCAGCTTCATGCTGATCGGGAAGTCGTTGCCCACCGCCTTGCGCACCGCGCGCAGCGTCTCCAGCAGGGCGCGCGCGCGGTTGGCCAGGCTGCCGCCCCAGGCGTCGGTGCGCTGGTTGGTCAGGCCGCTGAGGAACTGCGAGAACAGGTAGCCGTGCGCGGCGTGGATCTGCACGCCGGTGAAGCCGCATTCGCGCGCCATGGTGGCGACATGGGCGAAGCGGCGGATGATGTCGAGGATCTCGCCTTCCGTCAGCGCGCGCGGGGTGATGGTTTCCTTGCCCGCCAGGTGCAGCTTCACCGCCGACGGCGCCACCAGCGTGCCGTCGCGCGTCACGCCGGCCTGGCGGCCCGGGTGGTTGATCTGCATCCAGAAGTGGTTGCCGCCGCTGGTGCCGGCCTTGGCGTAGGCGCGCACCATGTCCAGGCCGCCGTTGTTGTCGATGGCGACGTTGCCGGCGCGCTCCAGGTAGCGGCGGTCGACCTGCACGTTGCCCGACACCAGCAGGCCGGCGCCGCCTTCCGACCACAGGCGGTACAGGCGCACCAGCTTGTCGGTGGCGCGGTTGTGCGGGTCGGCGAGGCCTTCGGTCAGCGGCGCCTTGCCCAGGCGGTTGGACAGCGTGGCGCCGCAGGGCAGCTTGAGGGGTTGTGCAAGCAGGTCGGTCATGGGTCGGCTTCTTCTTCCAGAGGGATCGTCGGACGCGCGAGCGGATGCCTCCATTGATCATCCGGCGCACGAATATTTCGATGTTGCCCGACCGATTGTAGAGGAAGCCGCGGCCCCCGCGGCAAGGGCCGGCACGGGAATACGATTGCGCCGGACCGACATTCTGCGGTATAGAGCACTATAAAGACGGCGGCCGGCCCGGCGCCGACCCAACATAAAACGAGGAGACATGCCGATGGGTGCAAGCAACCTGATCATCCCCAAATCGATCATTTCGGCCGATTCGCACGTGATGGAGCCGCCGGGCACGTACATCGACCGCATCGACAAGAAGTTCAAGGATCGCGCGCCGCACGTGGTGTTCATGGAAGGACGCGGCGACACCTACGTGATCGACGGCATGACCGACAGCATCCCGATGGGCCTGGTGGCGGCGGCGGGCAAGACCGCCGAGCAGCTCGGCGTGGCCGCCGTGTCGGCGCGCTTCGACGACCTGCACCGCGGCGGCTGGGATCCCAAGGCGCGCATCGCCGACCAGGATCGCGACGGCGTCTACGCCGAGATCATCTACCCGAGCGTGGGCATGGTGCTGTGCAACCACCCCGACGCCGACTACAAGAAAGCCTGCTTCGACGCCTACAACCTGTGGATCACCGAGTACTGCGCGGACAACCCGGCGCGCCTGCTCGGCTGCGGCCAGACCGCGATGCGCACGCCCGCCGAAGGCATCGAGGACCTGCGCAAGATCAAGGCCATGGGCCTGCGCGGCGTGATGATGCCCGGCTACCCGGAGCTGGAAGACTACGACAGCCCGATCTACGACGAATTCTGGGACGCCGCGGTGGAGCTGGGCCTGCCGCTGTCGTTCCACATCCTCACCGCGCGCGACGGCGTCAGCTCCAAGGGCGGGCTGGGGCGCGTGCGCGGGCCCAAGCTGAACGGCTTCATGACCATCATCCGCGGCTGCCAGGACGTCATGGGCACGCTGATCTTCGGCGGTGTGTTCGAGCGCCATCCCAAGCTCAAGATCGTCTGCGTCGAAGCCGACGCCGGCTGGGTGCCGCACTACATGTACCGCATGGACCATGCCTACGAGCGCCACCGCTACTGGCTGACCGCCGGCAAGCTGTCGAAGATGCCCAGCGAGTACTTCCGCGAGAACATCTACGTCACCTTCCAGGACGACTGGGTGGCGTTCAAGGTGATGGACCTGTGCAACCCGCGCCGCCTGATGTGGGCCAACGACTTCCCGCACAGCGACTCGACCTGGCCCAACTCGCAGGCCCTGCTGACCCGGCACGCCGCCGGCATGGACGCCGAGCACAAGAACTGGCTGCTGCACGACAACGTGGCGGAGCTGTACGGCATCGCCGCCTAGGTTCCCAGGATGGACGTAGCGGTACCAACGCGGTAGCAAGGAGGCCATATGGGCTTCGATCTGCTGATCAAGGGCGGTACCGTTGTCGACGGCAGCGGCGCGCCGTCCTACCAGGCCGACGTGGCGGTGAGCGGCGGCAAGATCGTCGAGATCGGCCGCAAGCTCGCCAACGGCGGCGCCAAGCGCAGCATCGACGCCGACGGCATGGTGGTCAGCCCCGGTTTCATCGACCCGCACACGCACTACGACGCGCAGATCTGCTGGGACCCCGAAGTGACGCCTTCGTCCTGGCACGGCATCACCACTGTGGTGATGGGCAACTGCGGCGTCGGCATCGCGCCGTGCAAGCCGCAGACGCGCGAAGTGGCGGCCTGGGACCTGGTCAACGTCGAGGCGATCCCGCTCGACGCCCTGAAGAAGGGCATCACCTGGGACTGGGTCAGCTTCCCGGAATACATGGATGCCGCCGCCCGGCGCGGCAGCGCCTTGAACCTCGGCTTTCTCGCGCCGCTGACGCCGTTCCGCCATTACGTGATGGGCGAAGCCTCGATGGAGCGTGCCGCCACCGAGGACGAAACCGCGCAGGTCGCCAGCCTGTTCCGGCAGGCCTACGACGCCGGCGCCTTCGGCTTCACCACCACCCTGCTCAAGCAGCACATCGGCTACCAGGGCCGGCCGCTGGCCTCGCGCCTGGCCAGCCGGCAGGAGCTGGCGGCCTACTCGCACGTGCTGCGCGAGCGCGGTAGCGGCGTGATCGAGGTGGCGCTGACGCAGTCGCCCGGCGCCATCACCGCCGAGGAATGCGATTCGCTGGACTTCCTGCTGACCGAGAGCGGCGCCAAGGTCACCTGGCTGGCCCTGCTCAACCGCGACGACGCGCCGGAAGCCTGCCAGGACTCGCTGCGGCTGGCCGATCCGCTGATCCGGCGCGGCGGCGTGCCGCAGGTGACCTGCCGGCCGCTGACGGTGCAGGTGAACCTGCGCTCGCCCTTCATCTTCGGCGACTGGGCCTGCTGGAAGCCGATCTTCAACCAGTCCGTCGAAACGCAAAAGGAGCTGTACGGCTCGGCGCAGTTCCGCGACGCGGTGCGCCAGGAATCGCGCAACCCGCGCATCTTCTCGGCGCGCTGGGAGCGTCTGGAGATCGCCGAGGTGGGCAAGCCGGCGCTCAAGGCCCTGGAGGGGCGCACGGTGGGCGAAATCGCCGCCGAGCGCGGCAAGGACCTGCTGGACACCTTCCTGGACCTGGCGATCGAAGACGACCTCGCCATGGTGTTCTCCTGCGCCCTATTCAACGCCAACGAGGCGCGCATCCCCGAGCTGCTCAAGGACCCGCGCACCATGCTCGGCCTGTCCGACGGCGGCGCCCACGTGGACATGCTGTGCGACGCCGGCTACGCCACCCACTTCCTGGGCCGCTGGGTGCGCGACGCCAAGATCATGAGCCTGGAGCGCGGCGTGCAGCGCCTGACCTCGGAGCCGGCGCGCTTCTTCGGCATCGAAAAGCGCGGCCGCCTGGCGCCGGGCATGGCGGCGGACATCAACGTGTTCGACCTCGACAAGATCGGCTGCGCCCCGCGCAACAGCAAGCGCAACGACCTGCCCGGGGGCGGCCGCCGGCTGGTGGTGGAGTCGTTCGGCATCCGCCAGACCATCGTCAACGGGCAGGTGGTGCGCGACAACGGCAGCTTCACCGGCAGCATGGCCGGGCAGGTGATCCGCGCGGGCAGCGCCTGAGCGGTTCAACTTCCCCTCCCGCCGGGGCAGGCCGCCCGCGGGAGGGGTAATGCCGGCCGGGGCGGCGGCGCAAGCGGCGGGACGATGACGGGCCGCCGGCAAGGCTGCCGAAGCTCCGCTTGCCAAGCCCGCAGCGGCTGCCCGAACATCGCTGCGCGATGGACCACCCGACCCATTGCCGGCACGAACCGGCGCGTGCTTCCGGCGACAACCCTGTCGAAGCGGTCTACGTGGAAGTGGCGCCGCCGGAGCGCCATCGCCCGTTCGTGGACCATTGCTACGTCCTCCGTGACGACGGCGTGCTGACCGCCGCGGAGCGGAGCCTCTTCGCATCGCCATTCGGCGAAATCAATTTCACCTTTGCGCATGGCCAGGCGGCCCGCGGCTGGAGGCGGGTCGACCTGCCGCCGCGCTTCGGCAGCCGGCGGCGGCGCCAGCCGTTCCACGGCTGGATGCTGGGAATCCGCTGCCGTTCCCTCGAGGGGCTGAATCCGCCGGGGCGGGGCGAGGCAGTGCTGTCTGAAGACCTGGTGCTGAATATCGGCGACGGCACACCGCTGGATCGCCTGGTGGGCGCACTGGACGCCTGCCTGGATCGGCTGTTCCCCGCCGCCGTGCCGCCTGCGCCGGCGCGCGGTGCGGCATTGGACGGCCGGCCGGACGTGCGCGCCCTGGCCAGGGCGGCCGGTTTATCCCCCCGAACCCTGCAGCGCCAGGTGCGGGCGCGCACCGGACTGGCGCCGAAGCGATGGCTGGCCCTGCTGCGCTTCTGCAGGGCCGCCGCCGGCGTCGCGCTGGCGCGGGCCAGCCTGGCGGAGATCGCCATGCAGGCGGGCTATGCGGACCAGGCCCACATGAGCGCCGAGTTCGCGCGCCATGCCGCAACCTCCCCGGGGCGGTTCCGCGCGCGCGCGCGCCGGCAGGTGCGGCAAGACGTTGTCCGGTTTTTCCAAGACCCGGCCCTGCGCCGCCGCATACGCTTGCTCGTCGTCGCGCCGTAGCGCGCAATGCGAGGAGTGAGGCGGTGCAATTCAAGCCGAAGGATGCGCAGTTCGAAGCGCGCGTGCGGGCAAGCTTCCAGCGCCAGCAGGCGATGCGGACGCTGGGCATCACGATCCAGGCGCTGCATCCGGGCGAGATCGAGCTGGCCATGCCGCACGCGGCGGCCTACACGCAGCAGCACGGCTTCATGCACGCGGGCATCATGGCCACGGCGCTGGACAGCGCCTGCGGCTACGCCGCCTTCTCGCTCATGCCGGCAGAGGCGGCGGTGCTCACCGTCGAATTCAAGATCAACCTGCTAGCGCCGGCGCGCGGCGAGCGCTTCGTGTTCCGTGCCCGCGCGGTCAAGCCGGGCCGCACCATCACCGTCTGCGAGGCCCAGGCCCTGGGCGTCGACCAGGGCGGCGAAACGCTGGTCGCCACCATGACCGGCACGCTGATGGCGCTGTTCGACCGTTCCGGCATCAGTCACTAGTCCGTAGCGAGGTGCCGCAGCGGCGTGCCGCGGCGACTCGTGAAACAATCGCCGCCAGGGAAACCACGGTTCACGCGGGAATTCTTTGGGGGCACCCATGCGCTGGTTCGTGCGCGGCGATATCGACGGGTTCTTCGGCCTGGCGCTGGACAACCTGGTGCAGCTGCTGGTGCTCACCGCGCTGTGCACCACCGTGCTGGGCTTTCCGCCGAGCCTGGTGTTCGGCCGCATCCTGCCCGGCGCGGGCATCTCGCTGCTGATCGGCAACCTGTTCTATGCCTGGCAGGCGATGCGGCTGGGCCGTGCAGAGAACCGCGCCGACGTCTGCGCGCTGCCCTACGGCATCAACACGGTGTCGCTGTTCGCCTACGTGTTCCTGGTGATGCTGCCGGCCAAGCTGGCGGCGCAGGCGGCGGGGGATCCGGACCCGGCGCGGGCCGCCTGGCATGCGGGCCTGGTGGCCTGCCTGGGCGCGGGGCTGATCGAGCTGGCCGGCAGCCTGTTGGCCGAGCGCATCCGCCGCTCCACGCCGCGCGCGGCCCTGCTGGCGACCCTGGCGAGCATCGCGCTGACTTTCATCTCGCTGGGTTTCCTGCTGCGCAGCTATGCGCGCCCGGTGATCGGCCTGGGCACCCTGGCGATCATCCTGATGGTCTACTTCGGCCGCGTGCGCTTCCGCGGCGGGGTACCGGGCGGGCTGGTGGCGGTGGCGCTGGGCGTGGCCTTCGCCTGGGCCACCGGCATCGCCCCCGGCGCGGCGGCGCCGGCGCCGGCCGCGCTGCACCTGCCGGTGCCGGTAGTGGGCGAGCTGTGGGACGCGCTGCACGGCAACTACGCGCTCACCTATTTTTCGGTGATCCTGCCGATGGGCCTGTTCAACGTGATCGGTTCGCTGCAGAACATCGAGTCGGCGCAGGCCGCCGGCGACCGCTACTCCACGCGCAGTTCGCTGGCGGTGAACGGCCTGGGCAGCGTCGGCGCGGCGCTGTTCGGCTCCTGCTTTCCCACCACCATCTACATCGGCCACCCGGGCTGGAAGGCGCTCGGCGCGCGCGCCGGCTACTCGGTGCTGAATTGCGCCGCGATGGGCCTGATCTGCTTCACCGGCACGCTGTCCGCCATCGCCTGGGCGGTGCCGATCGACGCCGGCATGGCGATCGTGCTGTGGATCGGCATCGTCATCGCCGCGCAGGCGTTCCAGGCGGTGCCGCGCGCGCATGCGCCGGCGGTGGTGGTGGGCCTGCTGCCGGGCCTGGCCGGCTGGAGCGCCTTCATGGCCAAGTCCGGGCTTCACGCCGCCGGCATGGGCCTGCCCGGCGGCGCGCCGTTCACCGCGGACCTGGTGGGCGCCTTCGGCCGCTTCGATATCTGGATCGACGGCGCGCTGCGGCTGGAGCAGGGCTTCATCCTCAGCGCCACCATCCTGGCCGCCGCCACGGTGGCGGTGATCGAGCGCCAGTTCGCCCGCGCCGCGCTGTGGTGCGTGGCGGCGGCGGCGTTGTCGGCGCTGGGCCTGATGCACTCCTACGAATGGACCCCGGGCGATACCGTGCTGAAGCTGGCGCCGGCCTGGCCCTGGGCCATCGCGTACCTGGTGATGGGCGGCTGCTTCCTGCTGGGGCGCTGGCTGACGGTGCCGGTGGATACACCGGAGAAATAGTTACCCAATTGTGACCGCTCTCCCTTCGGGAGAGGGGTGGGGGTGAGGGGCGGCGCGTTCTACCAGGCAAGCGCTTCGTCGATGCCGCGACCCTTGTATGTTCAGCACAGCCGTCCCTGGCGAGGCCGCGCGGTCGCCGGCACGCCCGGCCCGGCCATCCTTGGCCGGGCGTTCGGGGCCGCAGGCGATGACATTGAGTCATCGCCTAAGCGCGGCCCCTCACCCGCGCCTGCGGCGCGGCCTCTCCCGGAGGGAGAGGCGAATAATCCGGCAGATGTTTTCCGTATAAATCCATTTCCAATGGCGCTTTCGACATTTGAAGGTACCGCGGTACCTGAAAGCACATTTTCGATCGTGCAAGCCTTTCGTTTGCACGCCATCATTCGATACTCTCCGCGGCGATGCGCAAAATCACCAAGACGAAAGGGAGCAAGACGGCCACGCCGGCGCGCAGCGCCACGCTGTATCGCAAGGTCGCCGGCGCGCTGCGCCGCGAGATCGAGCGCGGCGGGTTTGCGGTCGGCGCAAGCCTGCCGCCGGAGAGCGAGCTGTGCCGCCGCTTCGCCGTCAGCCGCCACACGGTGCGCCAGGCCCTGCGGCAACTGCGCGACGATGGCCTGGTCGCCTCGCGGCAGGGCGCCGGCACCACCGTGCTGCAGCCGGCCGGCCGCTCCGGCTACGTGCAGACCTTCGCCTCGATCGAGGAGCTGATCCCGTACGCCGCCGAGAACCGCTACGAGGTCGGCGCGATCGAGCGGGTGCGCTGCGACACCGCGCTGGCGCGCCGGCTCGGCTGCGCGCGCGGCGACCGCTGGCTGCGCATCACCGGCTTCCGCTATGCGCCGGGCGAGGCGCTGCCGGTGTGCTGGACGGAGGTTTACGTGCGCCCGCAGTTCAGCGGCGTCAGCCGCATGCTTGCGCGCGGCAAGGGCGCCCGCAGCGCGATCTACGCCTGGATCGAGGAAACCTGCGGCGAACGCTTCGCCGAGGTGCGGCAGACCCTGCGCGTGCGGCCGATGCCGGCGGCGCAGGCGGCGGCCTTCGCGGTGGAAGCCGGTGCGCCGGCGGTGGAAATTTGCCGCGCCTACCGGTTCACCGGTGGCGCCGTGGCCGAGGTCGCCTTCAACCTGCACCCGGCGGAGCGCTTCAGCTATTCCATGACCCTGCGCCACCGGCCCGCTTCCTGAGCCAGGTCCGCTGCCGCATGCCTTGACGCTGCGGAGCGCGGTTGCTAACTTGTCCGTACAAGTTGCCGCGGCCCGCGCCGGCAGCGGCCGCGTCCCCCCAATCCGCAGGAGCATCCATGTCCTCACTGGCAGGCCGCCGCATCGACGCGGCAGACGAGACGCAGCTGTTGCACACCATCGACCGCTGGCTGGAAAAGGAGATCAGGCCGGTGGTCAAGCAGTACGACCACGCGGACCTGTATCCCACGCCGATCGTCGAGCAGATGAAGGAGCTCGGCCTGTTCGGCGCCACCATCGGCACCGAGTACGGCGGCCTGGGCCTGCCGGCGGCGACCTACGCCAAGCTGGTGATGCGCATTTCCAGCGTATGGATGGCCATCACCGGCATCTTCAACTCGCACCTGATGCTGGCGCTGGCGATCGAGAAGTTCGGCACGCCGGCGCAGCGCCAGGCCTGGCTGCCGAAGATGGCCACCGGCGAGGTGCGCGGCGGCCTGGCGCTGACCGAGCCGGACGCCGGCACCGACCTGCAGGGCATCCGCATGACGGCGCGCGCCGACGGCGACGGCTACGTCATCAACGGCACCAAGACCTGGATCTCCAACGGCATCGAAGGCTCCTGCTTCGCGCTGCTGGTGAAGACCGACCCGCGCGCCGAGCCGCGCTACAAGGGCATGAGCCTGTTCATCGCGCCCAAGCAGCAGGGCTTCCGCGTCGGCCGCAAGCTGGAGAAGCTCGGCTACAAGTCGATCGACTCGGCCGAGCTGGTGTTCGAGGACTACCGGCTGTCGCGCGAGCACCTGATCGGCGGCGTGGAGGGCCAGGGCTTCTTCCAGGCCACCGGCGGCCTGGAGCTGGGCCGCATCAACGTGGCGGCGCGCGGCGTCGGCATCGCCGAGGGCGCGCTGCGCCTGTCCACCGAGTACGCGCAGGTGCGCAAGACCTTCGGCAAGCCGATCTGCGAGCACCAGGCGATCCAGCTCAAGCTCGGCGAGATGGCCACCCGCGCCCGCGCGGCGCGCCTGCTCACGCTCGATGCCGCCGAGGCCTTCGACCGCGGCGAGCGCTGCGACCTGGAAGCCGGCATGGCCAAGTATTTCTCCTCCGAGGCGGCGCTTGAGAACAGCACCGAGGCGCTGCGCATCCACGGCGCCTACGGCTACTCCAAGGAATACGACGTGGAGCGCATGTACCGCGACGCGCCGCTGATGTGCATCGGCGAGGGCACCAACGAGATGCAGCGCATCATCATCAGCAAGCAGTGGATCAAGCGGAACTCGATTGCATGAAGCCGCTGGCCGGCATGCGGGTGCTGACCTTCGAGCAGTTCGGCGCAGCGCCCTACGGCACCATGTTCCTGGCCGATCTCGGCGCGGAAGTGATCAAGGTGGAGAACGCGGCCGCCGGCGGCGACGCCGCGCGCCATGTCGGCCCGCACAGCCTGGGGCCGGGGCAAAGCCACTATTTCCAGTGCTGGAACATGAACAAGCGCAGCGTCACGCTGGACATCAAGTCCGCCGACGGCCGTGCGGCGTTCGAGCGCCTGGTCGCGGATGCGGACGCGGTGGTCAACAACCTGCGCGGCGACCAGCCGGGCAAGCTCGGCATCGACTACGCCGGCCTGAAGCCGGTGAATCCGCGCATCGTCTGCCTGCACATCTCCGCCTACGGCCGCGACAACGAGCGGCGCGCCTGGCCGGGCTACGATTTCCTGATGCAGGCCGAGGCCGGCATCATGGGCCTGACGGGCGAGCCGGACGGGCCGCCGACGCGGGTCGGCTGCTCGATGATCGACTACATGAGCGGCCTCACCGGCGTCGTCGGCCTGCTGTCGTGCGTGATGCGCGCGCGCCAGACCGGCACCGGCTGCGACGTCGACACCTGCCTGTTCGACGTGGCGCTGCACCAGCTCGGCTACTCCGCGGTGTGGTACCTGAACGAGCACGACAGCGCCGGCCGCCAGCCGCGCAGCGCGCACCAGTCGGTGGCGCCGGTGCAGACCTACCCGACCGCCGACGGCTGGATCTACGTCATGTGCATGACCGACAAGTTCTGGGAAAACCTCGCCGACGCCATCGGCCGGCCGGAGCTCAAGGCGGACCCGCGCTTCTGCAGCCGCGCCTTGCGGCGCCACAACCGCGACGCGCTCACCGGCGTGCTCGACGCCGAGCTGCGGCAGCGCACGACGCGCCAATGGCTGGACCGCTTCGCCGGGCTGCTGCCGGCCGCGCCGGTGCTGGAGCCGGGCGAGGCGCTGGACGCGGACTTCGTGCGCGCCACGGGCATGGTGCGCGGCGTGCCGCATCCGCTGCGCGACGGCTTCCGCGTCCTCGCCAGCCCGCTGAAGATCGACGGCGCGCGTCCGCCGCAGGCCGCCGCGCCGGCGCTCGGCGCCGACAACGCGCAATTGCTCGGCAATGCGGCACAATCCCCTCTTTCGCAATCTGGGAAGCACTCATGAAGCTCAGCGGCCTGCGGGTCATCGACCTGTCGTCCTTTCTGCCCGGCCCCTACCTGACGATGTCGCTGGCCGACCACGGCGCCGAGGTGATCAAGATCGAGCAGCCCGGCGAGGGCGACCCGGTGCGGCACCTGGGGTTGTCGGACGGCCCCTGCACGGTGTATTTCCGCAACCTGAACCGCGGCAAGAAAAGCATCGCCCTGGACCTGAAGGCGCCGGAGCAGAAGGCGCTGCTGCTGGAGCTGTGCGACCGCGCCGACGTGTTCGTGGAAACCTTCCGCCCCGGCGTGGCGGAGCGCCTGGGCCTGGGTCAGGCGGTGCTGCGCGCGCGCAACCCACGGCTGGTGTACTGCTCGATCAGCGCCTTCGGCCACAGCGGGCCGTACCGGCAGCGCGCGGCGCACGACCTGGCACTGGAAGCCTTCAGCGGCGTGCTCAGCCTGACCGTGGGCAGCGACGGCCAGCCGACCATTCCCGCCATCCCCGCCGCCGACCAGCTGAGCGCGCTGCAGGGCCTGTCCGCCATCCTGATGGCGCTGCTGCGCCGCGAGTCCACCGGCCGCGGCGACTTCATCGACATGGCCATGCACGACGCCATGCTCGCCGCCTGCTCCAACATCACCGGCACCACCTTCGCCGAGAACCGGCAGCCGATCCCGCGCCACGAGCGCAGCATCGGCGGCGCCGCGTTCTACCAGATCTACGGCACGCGCGACGGCCGCCACGTGGTGCTGGCCGGGCAGGAGCCCAAGTTCATCGAAAACCTGCTGCGCAAGCTGGAGCGGCCCGACCTGATCGGGCTGTGCGTGCGCGGGCCGGGGCCGCACCAGCAGACGGTGATCGATTTCCTCGGCGGCGTGTTCGGCAAGCTCAGCCTGGCCGAATCCCTGGACATGCTGTCGACGCTGGACGTCTGCTACGGCCCGGTCAACACCCTGCCGGAAGCCTTCGCCGACCCGCACGCGCTGGCGCGCGGCATGGTGCTGGTCGACGAGGCCGGCCGCCGCCACATCGCCCCGGCGATCCGCTTCGCCGAGGAACCGGCAGCGCCGCGGCTGCAGGCGCCGGCGCTGAACGAACACCTGGACGAGGTCGTGCAGTCCTGGCTGGGCCGCGGCGCGCCGGCGGGCAAAGCCGGCGCCGGGAGCTAGCGCCGTGCCGGGCGTGCAGCAGGTGGGGGAGAACCGCTGGCGCCAGAGCCATGGGCGCTATTTCGAGGATTTCGTCGTGGGCGATATCTACGAGCATCGCCCCGGCCGCACCATCAGCGAGGCCGACAACACCTGGTTCACCCTGCTGACCATGAACCAGCATCCGCTGCACTTCGACGCCGCCTACGCGGCCAAGTCCGAGTTCGGGAAGGTGCTGGTCAACAGCTGCCTGACACTGTCGATGGTGGTGGGCATGAGCGTGAGCGACGTCAGCCAGAAGGCGATCGGCAACCTCGGCTGGACCGACGTGCGGCTCACCGCCCCGGTGTTCGTCGGCGACACCATCTACGCCGAGTCCGAGGTGCTGGCCAAGCGCGAGTCGCAGAAGCGGCCGACGCAGGGCGTGGTCACCGTGCGCACCACCGGCCGCAAGGCCGACGGCACCG
>JADHNH010000074.1 GCA_016779605.1 Nevskia sp.
GGCCAGACCTTCTTCGACACCTCCTTCGAGCTGATCCCGGAGTGCATCGTGGTGGAAGCCGAGCCGACCGGGTTCCCGCGCGCGCCGGTGTCCAAGAAGCGCGTCTACCTGGATGCCCGCAACTCGGTGTTCCCGACCTACATCACCTTCGACCGCCGCGGCGAGATGTGGAAGTCGTTCGAGCCGGGCTTCTGCCAGTACTCCAACGACAAGCTCACCATCAAGGATCCGGAAGGCTATCCGGACTGGTCGTGGCTGTACGTGCACTCGCACGACATCCAGTCCAACCGTATGGATCGCATCGAGCACGCCTACGACTGCGCCGGCGGCTACGTCAGCCGCCTCACCGACGCCGGCGAGGATGTCTACAACAAGTACATGACCGTCCAGGCCATCTCGCGCCTCGGCTCGGCGTAGCGCAAGGCCGATAAAAGGGTCCGGCGCGTACCCGCAACGGCCCCCGCCAGCGGGGTACCCGCGTGCCGGCGGAGCACACCGTGCTCCGCCGGCTTTTTTATTGGGCGCCCGGCGGCCCGCCGCGCTCTTTGACGATCGCGGCGATGCGCGCGGCGACGGCCGGCTGCGCCAGCAGCGCCTCGGCATCCGCCGGCATGCGGCGGCGCCAGTTGGGATGTTCGTCGATGGTGCCGGGCAGGTTCGGCTGCTCGTCGAGGCCGGCCAGGTCTTCCAGCGGCACCACCGCCAGCGGCTCCGGCGTGCGCGCGACGAAGCGCACCGCGGCGTCCACCACCGCTGCGGGCTCATCGGCTGCGGGTTCGGCGCCGGCGGCGACGCCGGCATGCAGGAATGCGTTCCACAGGGCCTGCCGGTCGCCGGCGCGGCCGGCCTCGGCCTGCGCCCTTTGCGCCTCCGTCTGCAGCCCCAGGCGCGAGCGCCAGCCGATGTCGCGCGCGCGCCACCAGCCGGCCACCGGCGGCAGGTCGTGCGTCGAGGTGGTGGCCATGTTGCGCGCGGACCAGCGCGCCGGCTCGATGAAGAAGCCGTGGTCGCGCTCGAACCACAGCACGCGCATGCCCATCACGCCGGCGGCGCCGAGCTCGTCGCGGAAGCCGGCCGGCACCGTGCCCAGGTCCTCGCCGATCACCACCGCGCGGTGGCGCACCGACTCCAGCGCGATCAGGCGCAGCAGGTCCGGCAGCGGGTAGCGCAGGTAGGAACCGTCCAGGGCGGTGGCACCTTCCGGCACCACCCACAGGCGGTTCAGCCCCAGCACGTGGTCGATGCGCACGCCGCCGGCATGCCGCAGGCTGGCGCGCAGGGTATCCAGGAACGGCGCGAAGCCCTGCAGCCGCAGGGCGCGCGGCGACAGCGTCGTCAAGCCCCAGACCTGCCCCTCCGGGCCCAGCTCGTCGGGCGGCGCGCCCACCGACAGGCCGGTGAGCATGTCGTGCGGGCGGCTCCAGGCGTGGCTGCCGCCGCTGTCGGTGCCCACCGCGAGGTCGGTGACCAGCCCGATCGACAGTCCGGCGCCGCGCGCCGCCGCCTGTGCCGCCGCCAAGCCGCGCTGGGCCAGCCACTGCAGGAACACGTGGAATCCGACTTCGCGCAGGTGGTGGCCGGCGAATGCGCTGACGCTGCGGCTGCGCGCGCTGCGCAGCCCTTCGGGCCAGTCGCGCCAGTGCCAGCGGCCTTGCGCGAACTGCACCGCGTGCAGGGCCTCGAAGCGGGCGTGATCCTCGAGGGCCGCGCCGCCGGCCTTGCGGAACGCGGCGAACTCCGCCGCCAGCCCCGGCAGCGGCGAGCCGCCCATGTCCGGGAACCCCGGCCACAGCCGCTCGAACACCACGCGCAGGATCGCCATGCGCGCGCGCGCCACCGCCGGCCAGTCGACCAGCGCCAGCCGCTCGAGCCGGCCCAGTTCGTCCTGCAGGCCGAGCGCGGCGACGATCCCGGCCAGTGCGCCGCCCGGCAGCACCGAGGCCGGATCGGCGTACATCGGGTTGAGGAACAGGCGGCTGGACGGCGCATAGGGGCTGTAGCGGTTCAGGTCCGCGCCGAACAGGGCGTGCACCGGGCTGATCGCCACCGCGTCGGCGCCGCGCCGGCCGGCCGCGCGCACCAGGGCCTCCAGCGCGGTGAAGTCGCCCGCGCCGCCGTCGCCGGGCCGCCGCAGCGCGTACAGCTGCGCCGCGGTTCCCCAGATGCGGCGGCCGCCCAGATCGGCGGGGCCGAAGGCACGCTGCGGCGCCACCGCCAGGACCACGCTTTGGCGGTCCGTCTGCAAGCGGTGGTAGCCGGGCTCGGCCAGCGGCGGCAGGTACAGGTGTCCGCCGCGTGCTTCGACCACGACATCGCGCCGCGCGCCGCTTTCCAGCGTCAGCCGCAGCACGTGACCGGGCACCAGTTCCGCGCTGGTCACGTCGATCGCCTGCCCGGCGGTCGCGGTGAGCAGCGGCGGCAGATCGTTGCGTGCCAGCTCGTTCTGCAGGCTGGCCAGGCTCTGCGCGGCCTGCTGCGGCGACCCGCAGGGCAGATCCAGCGCGGCGAGGATGCCGCGCAGGCTGTCCTCGGACACCGCGTGCACCGCGCCGCGGTAGTCCTGCCACTGCACCGACAGGCCGGCCAGCCGCGCCAGCTCGGTGAGCGCCGCGTCGGTCATGGCAGGTGCGCTCCGGCGTCGGGCAGGCGCGGCTCGCCGGGCAGCTCGGGCGCGGTGCGCGCGGCAAGCAGCACCAGGCTGTGGCCGGCGACGTCGTACCAGCCGTCCTCGATGTCGGCGTCCTCCACCGACGGCCGCTCGCTGTCGACGATCACGCGGAAATCAAGGAACGGCTGCGGGATCTTGAACGGATGGGTGGCGCCGTCGGCGTTGGCGATGAGCAGGATCACGTCCACCGTGCCGTCGTCGCGGGCCGCCGCGCGGCGCAGTCCCAGCACCCGCGCGTTGCCGTTGTCCCAGTCGACCTGCGCCAGCTCCACGCCGCGCTCGTCGAACCAGGCGACGTCCCTCATGCCCGGCAGCGGCTCGCTGCGGCCGTGCTGGAAGCGGCGCCCCTGCAGGGCGCGATTGCCGCGGCGGACGGCGAGGAGGCGGCGCACGAACTGCGCCAGCGCGGCGCCGCGCTCGCCCTCCAGCAGCGTCCAGTCGATCCAGGTGATGGCGGAATCCTGGCAATAGGCGTTGTTGTTGCCCTGCTGGGTCTGCCCGAACTCGTCGCCGGCCAGCAGCATCGGCGTGCCGTGCGCGAACAGCAGCGTGCCGAAAAAGGCGCGCTTGATTTTCTCGCGCTGCGCGATCACCGCCGCGTCCTCGCTCGGCCCTTCGGCGCCCCAGTTGTTGCTCTCGTTGCGGTCGGTGCCGTCGCGGTTGTCTTCGCCGTTGGCCTGGTTGTGCTTGGCGTTGTAGCTGACCAGGTCCTGCAGGGTGAAGCCGTCGTGCGCGGTGACGAAGTTGACCCCGGCCCAGGGCCGGCGGCGGTCGTGGTCGAACAGCTCCGCCGAGCCCTGCAGCCGCGCCGCCAGCGCGGTGCGGGTGCCGGCGTCGCCGCGCCAGTAGCGGCGCACGTCGTCGCGGAAGCGGTCGTTCCATTCGGCGAAGCGCGGCGGGTGCTGGCCGACCTGGTAGCCGCCGGGGCCGAGATCCCAGGGCTCGGAGATCAGCTTGATGCGCGCCAGCAGCGGATCCTGCAGAAGCGCGTCGAAAAAGCCGGCGCCGGCGTCGAAGCCGTTGGTCTCGCGGCCGAGCGTGGTGCCCAGGTCGAAGCGGAAGCCGTCGACGTGGAACTCCTCCACCCAGTAGCGCAGCGAATCCATCACCAGCCGGATCACTTGCGGATGCGACAGGTTCACCGTGTTGCCGCAGCCGGTGTCGTTGACATGGTGGCGCGGATTGTCCGGCAGCAGGCGGTAATAGCTGGATTCGCCGAAGCCGCGGAACGACAGCGTGGGCCCCAGCTCGCTGCCCTCGCAGGTGTGGTTGTAGACCACGTCGAGGATGACCTCGATGCCGGCCGCGTGGAGCTGCTTGACCGCCCATTTCATCTGGCCCAGCGCGCCGTCGGACAGGTAGGCGCGGTCCGGGGCGAAATACCCCAGCGTGTTGTAGCCCCAGTAATTGGTCAGGCCGAGGTCCAGCAGCCGGCGGTCGCGCACGAAGGCCTGCACCGGCAACAGCTCCACCGCGGTGACGCCCAGGCGCTGCAGGTATTCCACCACGCTCGGGCTGCCCAGAGCGCCGAAGGTGCCGCGCTCGGCTTCGGGCACGTCGCCGCGGGTCATGGTGAAGCCGCGCACGTGCAGCTCGTAGACGACGGTATCCGCCCAGGGCACCCGCGGCGGGCGGTCGTCGCCCCAGTCGAAGCGGTCGTCGGTCACCACCGCCTTGGGCATGTAGGCGGCGCTGTCGCGGCGGTCGAACGACAGGTCCCCGCGGCCGGAGCCGATGCGGTAACCGTACAGCGCGTCATGCCAGCGCAGTTCGCCGGCGAGCTGGCGCGCGTACGGGTCCAGCAGCAGCTTGTGCGAATTGAAGCGGTGGCCCTGCGCCGGGTTGTACGGCCCGTCCACGCGGTAGCCGTAGAGCTGGCCCGGGCGCGCGGTGGGCAGGTAGCCGTGCCAGACGCCGTCGGTGCACTCGGGCATGTCGATGCGCGCCAGCTCGTGGCGGCCGCCGGCATCGAACAGGCACAGCTTGACCGACTCGGCATGCCCGGCGAACACGGCGAAGTGGGTGCCGCGCCCGTCCCAGTGCGCACCGAGCGGATACGGCATCGCGGGCAGCAGCGAGGCGGGAAATTCGGACATGGCGATCGGCGCTCGTGGAACCTGGATGAGACGTTTGTTGTTGCGCCGTCCCCTTAAGGTTCGGCGACCAGCAGCAGCGCCGCCAGCGGCGGCACCGTCAGCGACAGCGAAAACGGCAGGCCGTGGCTGGCCTGCGCGGCGGCGGCGGCGCCGCCGGCGTTGCCCATGCCGGAACCGCCGTACAGCGCCGCGTCGCTGTTGAACACCTCGCGCCAGTAGCCCCCTTGCGGCACGCCGATGCGGTATCCCTGGCGCGGCACCGGCGTGAAATTGAGCACCGCCACCACCGGCGGCGCGCCGCCGTCGTCGAAACGGCAGTAGGCGAACACGCTGTGCTGGCGGTCGTCGACCACCACCCAGCGGAAGCCGGCGCTGTCGCAGTCGCCGCGGTGCAGCGCCGGCAGGCTGCGGTACAGGCGGTTCAGGTCCGCCAGCATCTTCTGCATGCCGGCGTGCAAGGGGTCCTGCAGCAGCTCCCAGTCGAGCTGGCGGTCGTGGTTCCACTCGCGCCGCTGGGCGAACTCGCAGCCCATGAACAGCAGCTTCTTGCCCGGCTGCGTCCACATGAGGCTGAGGTAAGCACGCAGGTTGGCCAGCTGCTGCCAGCGGTCGCCCGGCATCTTGCCGACCAGCGAGCCCTTGCCGTGCACCACCTCGTCGTGCGACAGCGGCAGCACGAAGCGCTCGGAGAACGCGTAGAGCAGGCCGAAGGTGATCTTGTCGTGCTCGTGCGCGCGGTACACCGGGTCGCGCGAGAAGTAGCGCAGCGTGTCGTGCATCCAGCCCATGTTCCACTTGAAGCTGAAGCCCAGTCCGCCGCCGGCGGTGGCGTGGGTTACGCCGGGCCAGGCGGTGGATTCCTCGGCCAGGGTGATCGCGCCGGGGCAGCGCTCGGCCACCACGTCGTTGAAATGGCGCAGGAACTCGACCGCCTCGAGGTTCTCGCGTCCGCCGTAGCGGTTGGGAATCCATTCGCCGGGCGTGCGCGAGTAGTCGCGGTACAGCATCGAGGCCACCGCGTCCACGCGCAGGCCGTCGATGTGGTAATGCTCGAGCCAGTGCAGCGCGGAGCCGATCAGGAAGCCGTGCACCTCGCGCCGGCCGAGGTTGTAGATCAGCGTGTTCCAGTCCTTCTGGAAGCCCTCGCGCGGATCCTCGTGCTCGTACAGCGCGGTGCCGTCGAAGCGCATCAGGCCGTGCTCGTCGGTCGGGAAATGCGCCGGCACCCAGTCCAGGATCACGCCGATGCCGGCGGCATGGCAGCGGTCGACGAAGCGCGCGAAGGCCGCCGGCGTCCCGAACGGCGCATGCGGCGCGAACAAGCCCAGCGGCTGGTATCCCCAGGAGCCGCCGAACGGGTGCGCCATCACCGGCAGCAGCTCGACGTGGGTGAAGCCCAGTTCCTTGACGTACGGCACCAGCTGGTCGCCCAGCTCGTCCCAGTCCAGCGCACGCCCGTTGTCGCCGCCATTGCGCCGCCACGACCCGGCGTGCACCTCGTAGATGGAGATCGGCGCGCGCGCGGCGTCGGCCTGCGCGCGGCGCCGCAGCCAGTCCTGGTCGGTCCAGGCGAAAGCGGTGCCCTCGGCGACCACCGATGCTGTGCCCGGCGGCGGCTCGGCCTGCAGCGCCACCGGATCGGCCTTCAGCGGCAGCAGGCCGCCCGGCCCCTGGATCTCGTACTTGTACAGCGTGCCGGCCGCCAGCCGCGGGATGAACAGCTCCCAAATGCCGGCGCCCAGGCGCAGGCGCATCGCGTGGCGCCGGCCATCCCAGCCATTGAAGGCGCCGACCACCGACACGCGCCGCGCATTCGGCGCCCATACCGCGAAGCGCACGCCGGATACGCCGCCGATGGTCATCCGCTGCGCGCCCAGGCATGTGGCGATCTGGCGATGGTTGCCCTCGGCCAGGAGGTACAGGTCCATGTCGCCGAGCAGCAGGCCGAACGAATACGGGTCCTCGGTCTCCTGCCGCACGCCGCCCGGCCAGTGGATGCGCAGCAGGTATCGACGGCCGGCGGCAATGCGCCCGGCGAACAGGCCGTCGATGCCGCCCGGCTCCAGGCGCGCAAGCACGCCGCCGCCGTCGGCGTCGATCGCCTCCACGTCGGCCGCCTGCGGCAGCAGCGCGCGCAGCACCTGGCCGCCGTCCGCCGACGGGTGCGGGCCGAGCCAGGCGAAGGGATCGCGCATCAGCGCCTCGAGCCCGCCGGCGGGGCCGCGCAGCTCGTTCACCGCGGGGGGTTCAAGCCGCCTGGCGCTCATCGTACTCACGCTGCAGACGCGCGGCCACTGCCGCCACCGGTTCGATCGCGCGCACTTGGCCGACGCCATGCCCGGCGCTCCAGACGTGCTTCCAGGAATAGACGTCGGCCGAGGCACCGCGGTCGATGCTGCCGTCGGGCCGCATGGCGCCGGCTTCGAGCAGGCGGCTGCGCAGGAAATTCGCCGGATAGCCGGACAGCGCGTCGGTCTGCACGATGCCGTCGGCGTCGGCCTGCAGCATCGCCTGCTTGTGCCCCGCCGGCGCCATGCTCTCCTCGGTGGCCAGGAAGGCGGTGCCCATGTAGCCGAGGTCCGCCCCCAGCACTTCCAGCGCGCGCAGCTCGCGGCCGCTGGCAATGGCGCCCGCCACCGCCACCACGCCGTCGAAGAACTCGCGCACCGCCGCGACGAAGGCGAACGGGTTGAGCCAGCCGGTGTTGCCGCCCGCGCCGGCGGTCAGCAGCACCAGGCCGTCCACGCCGGCGGCGGCGGCGTTGCGCGCATGCCGCAGCGAGGCGACGTCGGCGAACACCAGGCCGCCGTAGGCATGGATGCGCCCGACCACGCGGTCCGGCCGGCCGACGCTGGCGATCACGATCGGCGGGCGGTGCCGCTCCAGCACGGCCAGGTCTTCGTCGCATCGGGGGTTGCGCTTGTCCAGGATCAGGTTGGCCGCGTAGGGCGCCGCGCCCGCGCCGGACTGCGCGATACGGGCCAGCCAGCCGTCGAGGATTTCCGGGGTGCGCGCATTGAGCGTGGGAAATGCACCGATCATGCCGGAACGGCAGGCGGCGACCACCAGCTCCGGGCCGGACACCAGGAACATGGGCGCCACCACCACCGGCAGGCGCAGCTGCGCGCGCAGGCGCCGGCGCAGGGCGGCACCGCCGCTCACATTCGGGTTGCTTGAACTGGATTGGCTGGGCATGCGGGATGATCGGGCCTTATTGAAGGTCTGTCGTCAGATGTTGCGCGGCTGGCCTTGCCAGAAGCGGTTGCGGATCTCGCGCTTGAGTATCTTGCCGGTGGCGTTGCGCGGCAGCGCGTCCCAGAACTCCACCGATTTGGGCGCCTTGACGCCGCCCAGGCCGGACTTGCACAAGGCCACCAGCTCGTCGGCGGTGGCGGCCGCGCCGGGCTTGAGCTGCACCACCGCCTTGACCGCCTCGCCCCACTTGGGGTCCGGCACGCCGATGACGGCCGCGCCGAGCACGGCCGGATGCGACAGCAGCACCTCCTCCACCTCGGCGGAAAAGATGTTGAAGCCGCCGCTGACGATCATGTCCTTCTTGCGGTCCACCAGGGTCACGAAGCCTTCGGCGTCCTGGACGCCGATGTCGCCGGTGTGCATCCAGCCGTGGCGCACCAGCTCGGCGCTGGCCGCCGGATCGCCCAGGTAGCCGGCCGAGTTGCCCCAGCTGCGCATCACCATTTCGCCGGGCTCGCCGGCGCCCAGCAGGCGGCCGTCGTCGGCCATGATCGCCACCTGCCGCAGCAGGCCGGCGCGGCCGATCGAGCGGATCCGCCCCGGCGCCGCAGCGGCCGGATCGTGCTGCTCCGGGCGCAGGAAGGCGATCGGCCCGTTGGCCTCGGTCTGGCCGAACATGTTCATCATCACCGGGCCGAACACCTCGATGGCCTGCCGCACGCGCGCCGGGGCCATCGGCGCGCCAGCATAGACGAACGCCTTGAGCGATGCGTAATCGAAGCGGCGCACTTGCGGATGGTCCAGCATCATGTAAATCACTGTCGGCGGCAGGAACAGCACCTCGATCCGCTCGCGCTCGATCATGGCCAGGATTTCCGGCACGTCCACGCCGTCGTGCAGCACGTGCGTGGACCCCACCGCGGACAGCGCGAACAGGAATGTGCCGGCAAAATGCGTCAACGGCGCCACCACCAGGTGGCGCACGCCTTCGTAGGCGCGCAAGGCGAACAGCATGTCCACGGTGAAGGCCATGCTGGTCAAATGCGTCTGCACCACCAGCTTGGATGCACCGGTGGTGCCGCTGGTTCCGAACAGCGCCCAGGGATCCTCCAGGCGATAGGCCGCTTCGTCCGCCCGCGCGCCCGCCGGGGCCATCCATTCCGACAGCGCGGGATGCGCGCCGTCGCCGCCGTCCAGGCACACCGCCGCGCGCAGCGCGCGGCATCCGGCCAGCGCCGCCGCGGCCTCCTGCGCGTAGCGCGAATGGTAGAACAGCAGCCTCGCGCCGGCCTTGTCGAGCAGCTCCAGGTTCTGGCGCAGGGCGTTGCGGCTGTTTACCGGCACCGCCGCGGCGCCGGCGCGCAGGGTGCCGTACAGCGCCTCCACGGCGCGCCAGTCGTTGGGCGTGTAGAACCCGGCTGCGCCGCCCGCGCCGACGCCCGCGCACTGCAGCGCGCGGCCGATGCGGTGCGAGGCGTCCTGCACCTGCGCATAGCTGCGCTGCACCCCGCCCTGCACCAACATGCACTGCTGCGGCCAGTAGGCGGCGGCGCGGTCCAGAAAATCGATCAGTCGCATGCTCGGGCTTCGAAAACCTTTTGCGGATTGGCGGTGCGGCCCGTAATACTATCGCGGCACTGCGGCAGCGGCCGCGGCGGCACCCCACCGCGCCTCATCCACCAGGAGTCACCATGCTGGCAGTACGCTACTCCCGCTACGGCAATCCGCCCGACGTGGCCGAACTTTACGAGGCGCCGGAACCGGGCACGCCGGGGCCGGGCGAGGTGCTGGTGGATGTCGACGTGACCGCCATCAACCCTTCCGACCTGCTGCGCTTCGAGGGCCGCTATGGCAAGGAAGGCGCCGCGCTGCCGGCCGACGCCGGCTCCGGCGGCGTCGGCACGGTGGCGGCGGTCGGCCCCGGCGTGGTCGGGGTCAAGCCGGGCGACCCGGCGTTGCTGCACACCTATTTCATCGGCACCGGCCTGTGGCGCCAGCGGCTCAAGGCGCGCGCCGAAGACATCTTCCCGCTGCCGCCGGCCGACCCGCTGCAGCTCGGCATGCTCACCGGCAACCCGCCCAGCGCCTGGGTCATGCTGCACGATTACGTGAAGCTGCAGCCGGGCGAGTGGCTGATCCAGAACGCGGCCAACTCGGCGGTCGGCCATTACCTGATCAAGCTGGCGCGCGGCGCCGGCCTGCGCACGCTCAACGTGGTGCGCCGGGCCGACGCGGTGCAGGAACTGGTGGACTTCGGCGGCGACGCCGTGCTGGTGGACGGACCGGACCTGGCCGAGCGCGTGCGCCAGCTCACCGGCGGCAAGCCGCCGCGGCTGGCGATCGACGCCATCGCCGGCGAAGCCACCCAGCGGCTGGCGAACAGCGTGGCCGACGGCGGCACGGTGGTGAACTACGGCCTGCTGTCCGGCCAGGCCTGCCGCGTGGAGCCGCGCGACACCGTGTTCCGCGACGTCACGCTGCGCGGCTTCTGGCTGCAGTCCTGGTGGAACCATACCCCGCGCCAGGACGTGCGCGCGCTTTACGCCCGGCTCGCCGGCATGGTCGCCGACGGCAGCCTGACGGTGCCGGTGGAAGCGACTTACCCGCTATCGAAGATCCGGCAGGCGCTGGAACACGCCGCGCGCCCCGGCCGCGTGGGCAAGGTGCTGCTGCGACCGCAAGCCGGCTGAGGCGGGTTTCTTCAGACTGCCCGAATCGGTCCGCAAATGAACGCAAATAAACGCAAATAAACGCAAATAAACGCGAATAGAAGCCAAAAAAGATGAAGAAGTAGTTTTATTTATTTGATTTATTTGTTTTTACTGGCGTTTATTCGCGTTCATTTGCGGACCGATTGGCTGTTCCCGAACTAGGCCGCCGTGAAGCCGCCGTCCACCGCCAGCTCGGCCCCGGTGACCCACTTGCTGGCCTCGGAGGCCAGGTAGATCGCCGCGCTCGCGACGTCGTCGGTGGCGCCGAAATGGCCCATCGGCAGGGCCGCCAGGAAGGCCGCCTCGGAGGCGGCGAAATCCGGCGCCAGGCCCAGGTCGACGAAATAGCGGATGAAGTCGTCGCCCATCTTGGTGCGGATCACCGCCGGGTGGATCGAGTTGACGCGGATGCCGGTCTTGAGCTGGCCGCATTCCACCGCCGCGGCCTTGGTCAGCAGGCGCACCGCGCCCTTGGACGTGCAATAAGCCGCATGCGTGGTCACCCCAACGGTGCCGGCGGCGGAGGACAGGTTGATGATCGAGCCGCCGCGGCCCGAGCTGCCGCCCGGCGACATCGCCTGCACCGCGTGCTTGATGCCGAGGAAGGTGCCGACCACGTTGACGTCCAGCGTGCGCCGGAAATCCTCCACCGTGCAGCGCGTGATCAGCGCCGCGGTCTCGATGCCGGCGTTGTTCACCAGCACGTCGAGGCCGCCGAACCTGGTCACCGCCGCCGCCACCGCATGCTCCCACTGCGCCTCGTCGGTCACGTCGTGGCGCACGAAGTCGACGCTGGCGCCGGCCTCGCGCAGGCGCGCGGCGGTGTCACGGCCCTGCTCCTCCATCACGTCGCTGAGCAGCACGCTGGCGCCGACCTGGGCCAGCGCCCGCGCGATCTCCGCACCCAGCCCGCGCGCGGCGCCGGTGACCAGCGCCACCTTGCCGTCGAGGCGAAACGCCTTGCCGTAATCGAAACCCTTCATCGCAAGCTCCTTGAATGTGGTGAGCCCCTGCCGGCCGCGACCGGCAGGGAACGAGCAGTACTTGTCGAATATTTTTGTCAGACAATTTTAGACCACTGCCGGGCGAGCCCGCACCCGGCGGCCGTCATCCCGACGATGCGCGCGCATGACCGCGCGAGGTTTTCGGCGGCGGCGCGCGGCAAGCCCGGCACCGGCGGCAGGACATCGGGAGAATCCCTCGCTTTGGCATCGTCCGGCGCGCAATTCGCTACCATTTGCGCCGGCACCCGCCGCAGGCGGGGCCGATCAACCACCTGGAACCCCCTATAAATGTACGCAATGCGCCTGGAGGAATCGTATTTCCCCGCCATCGACGAGGGCGAGAAGCCCGACTACCCGATCGGCGAGGCCCTGCGCCGCGCCGCCGCCGATGCCGGCGACCTGATCGCCATCAAGGAGGTGACGCCGGCCGGCGACATCGGCCGCACCTGGACCTATGCGCAGCTCTACGCCGACTCGCGCCGGCTCGCGCACGCGCTGGCCTCGCGCCACCGCCCGGGCGAGCGCGTCGCCATCTGGGCGCCGACCATCCCCGAGTGGAGCCTGTTCCAGCATGCCGCCGCGCTGGCCGGCCTGGTCCTGGTCACCGTCAACCCCTCGTTCCAGGCGCGCGAGCTGAAGTTCGTGCTCGAGCAGTCCGGCTCCAGCGCGCTCTACGTGACGCAAAGCTACCGCGGCAACCCGCTGGCCGAAATCGCCGCGGCGGTGTGCGGCGAGGTGCCGGCGGTGCGCCACCTGATCGACCTGCTGGACCGCGCCGCGCTCTACGACGGCGCGGACTCCGGCGTGCCGCTGCCGGCGGTGGCGCCGTTCGACCCGGCGCAGATCCAGTACACCTCCGGCACCACCGGCTTTCCCAAGGGCGCCGTGCTGCACCACTGCGGCCTCTACGGCAACGGCATCCTCAACGCGCGGCGCATCGGCGCACGGCGCGGCGAGGTGTGGCTGAACTTCATGCCGATGTTCCACACCTCCGGCAGCGCCTACAACAGCTTCGGCTGCCTGAGCTCGCGCGGCACCATGCTGATGGCCCCCATCTTCGATCCGCACGCGATGAACGCGGTGATCGAAAAGGAAAAGGTCAACATCATGCTGGCGGTGCCGACCATGCTGGTCGGCCTGCTGGAAGCCTATGCGGTGAAGCCGCGCGACGTCTCCTCGGTGCGCGCGGTGATTTCCGGCGGCGCCATGGTGGCGCCGGAGATGGTCAAGCGGACCCAGGCGGTGTACCCGGCCAGTTTCCACATCATCTACGGGCAGACCGAGACCTCGCCGCTGCTGACCATCGTCTGGGCCGACGACACGATCGAAGACATCTGCGAGACCGTGGGCCAGCCGATCCCGCACCTGGAGCTGTCGATCCGCGAGCCCGGCAGCAACCGCGTGGTGCCGGTCGGCGAGGTCGGCGAGATCTGCGCGCGCGGCTACATGAACATGCTGCGCTACCACGAAAACCCGGAAGGCACGGCCAAGGCCATCGACGCCGAGGGCTGGCTGCACACCGGCGACCTCGGCACGCTCGACGCGCGCGGCTACGTGCGCATCACCGGCCGGCTCAAGGAGATGATCATCCGCGGCGGCGAGAACCTGTTCCCGGTGGAGATCGAGAACGCCCTGCTGGAGCACCCGGCCGTGATCGAAACCGCGGTGGTGGGCCTGCCGGACGACAAGTACGGCGAGATCGTCGCCTGCTTCATGCGCCTGCAGCCGGGCCAGCGGCCCAGCCGCGAGGAGCTGGTGGCGTTCTGCCGCGAGCGCCTGTCGCCGCAGAAGACGCCGAGCGTGTGGATCGCCGTGCAGGAATGGCCGCTGACCGCCTCGGGCAAGATCCGCAAGTTCGTGCTGCGCGAGATGCATGCGCAGGGGAAGTTTCCGGACCGCATCGACTGAAACCGCATCGCTGCGTGGCGGGCTCCAGAATATCGGTCCGCAAATTAACGCCAATAAACGCGAATAAAAACTTTAGGATGCTTTCACATTTGCGTTGATTCGCGTTCATTGGCGGACCAACATCCAACTCCAACCATTTCTCCAGCACGAACCTGCCGATGAGCACCCCAGCCCAACAGTCCGAAACCGCATCCCCCGCCTCGCCGTTCTTCACCGAGGAGCACGAGATGCTGCGCGCCTCGCTGCGGCGCTTCATCGAACGCGAGGTGATCCCGCACGGCGACGCCTGGGAGCAGCAGGGCTACGTGCCGCGCGAGCTGCTGCGCCGCATGGGCGCGCAGGGCTTCCTCGGCGTGCGCTACCCGGAGGCCTATGGCGGCAGCGGCATGAGCGCCCTGGGCAGCGTGGTGCTGGCCGAGGAGCTGGCCCGCTCGACCTACGGCGGCTTTGCCGTGACCGTGCTGGTGCACACCGACATGGCCTCGCCGCACCTCCACCACGCCGGCAGCGAGGAGCAGAAGCGGCGCTACCTGCCGGCGATCGTCGCCGGCGAGAAGATCGCGGCGGTGGCGATGACCGAGCCCGACGCCGGCTCGGACCTCGCCGCCATGCGCACCTCGGCGCGGCGCGACAGCGACCACTACGTGCTCAACGGCAGCAAGATGTTCATCACCAACGGCGTGCACGGCGACATCTATTTCGTCGCCGCGCGCACGGGCGAGCCGGGGCGCAGCCACGCCGGCATTTCCATGTTCATCGTCGAGCGCGGCACGCCGGGCTTCGGCGTGGCGCGGCCGCTGCACAAGCACGGCTGGCTGTCTTCGGACACCGCCGAGCTGGTGTTCCAGGACTGCCGGGTGCCGGCGGGCAACCTGCTGGGCCAGGAGGGCCGCGGCTTCTACAGTCTGGTGGCCAACCTGCAGAACGAGCGCCTGGTCCTGGGCGCCCAGGCCATCGGCGAGGCGAGCACCGCGCTGGAGCTGACGCTGCGCTACGTCTCGCAGCGCAAGGCCTTCGGCGCCACGCTGTGGGAAAAGCAGGCGATCCGCCAGCGGCTGGCAATGCTGGCCTCGCGGGTGGAAGCGGCGCGCCTGCTGCTGCACCACACCGCCTGGCGCGACGCCCAGGGCCACAAGCTGGTGAAGGAAGTTTCCATGGTCAAGGCGCTGTGCGGCGAGCTGGTCAACGAGGTGATGTACGACTGCCTGCAGTTCCACGGCGGCATGGGCTACATGCGCGAATCGGCGATCGAGCGGATGACGCGCGACGCCCGCGTGCAGTCCATCGGCGGCGGCGCCACCGAGGTCATGCTGGAGGAGGTGGCCAAGCGCCTCCTGTAACGGGCTCAAGCCAGTTCGAGCTTGAAGAGTATTTTTCAAGCAATTGAAATATATCGAATATTCCCGGTAAAACGGCGCCCCGCCAGGCGCCGTTTTCTTGTTCTACATTTTTGTATTAGAGTGCGGTAAACCCTTTGGCCCTGCCCGGCATTTTCGCCGGCGCGGACGCCGCGCCACATGACAAACCCATCGAGGAGCAGTCCATGCAAAGCAAGACCAATCGCCAGTGGATCCTGAGCCGGCGCCCGGAAGGCGACATCAAGGACGGCGACCTGGTGCTGAAGGAATCGCCCATCCCCAAGCCGGGCGAAGGCGAAGTTTTGGTGCGCACCACCTACCTGTCGCTGGATCCGACCAACCGCATCTGGATGAGCGACATGGACCAGTACATGGACCCGGTGAATGTGGGCGACGCCATGCGCGGCGTCTCCTCCGGCGAGGTGGTGGAAAGCCGCTCCGCCGCGTTCAAGCCCGGCGACAAGGTGATGACCCTGGGCAGCTGGAGCGACTACTACACCGCGCCGGCCGCCGCCCTGCAGCACGCACCCAAGCTGCCGGGCCTGGATTTCCGCGACATCTTCGGCATCTTCTACCTGGTCGGGCCCACCGCCTACTTCGGCCTGGTGGACATCGGCGCGCCGAAGATCGGCGAGACGCTGGTGGTGTCCACCGCCGCCGGCGCGGTCGGCTCCATCGTCGGCCAGCTCGGCAAGGCGCTGGGCTGCCGCGTCGTCGGCATCGCCGGCGGGCGCGACAAGTGCGCCTGGATCACCGGCGAGCTCGGCTTTGACGCCGCCATCGACTACAAGAGCGAGAACGTGGCCGCGGCGCTCAAGAAGCACTGCCCGGCCGGCATCGACGTGTACTTCGACAACGTCGGCGGCGATATCCTGGACGCGGTGATCGGCCAGATGAACCTGTTCGGGCGCGTGGCGGAATGCGGCCTGATCTCCATGTACAACGCCACCGGCATCGTCCACGGCCCGGGCAACTACCCGCGCATCCTGATGAAGCGCCTGAAGATCCAGGGCTTCATCGTGATCGACTACATGGCGCGCTACCCGGAGGCCTTCCGCGCGCTCTACGCGCTGTACCAGCAGGGCAAGCTGAAGTGGAAGCTGCACGAGGTGCAGGGGCTGGAAAACGCCGACAAGGCGGTGCGCCTGCTGTACACCGGCGGCAACACCGGCAAGCTGCTGGTGAAGGTTTCCTGAGCCGGTCACACGCACGACACGACCGCAGGGAGACCCGCCATGATCAAGCTCGTATTCTGCGTGCGCAAGCGCGCGGACCTCAGCACCGAGCAGTTCCAGCAGTACTGGCTCAAGCAGCACGGGCCGCTGGTGCGCGGCTTCGCCAAGGCGATCCGCGCGCGCAAGTACATCCAGAGCCACACCACCGCGGCGGAGCTGAACGAAATCTTCCGCCAGTCGCGCGACCTCGCCCCCGCCTACGACGGCATCACCGAAGTCTGGTGGGACGACGCCGAGGCGCTCAAGGCCGGCATGGCCACCGAGGAAGGCCAGGCCGCGCACCGCGCCCTGCTGGAGGACGAGAAGAAATTCATCGACCTCAAGCAGTCGCGCGTGTTCATGACCGACGAGCACCTGATTTTCGACCTGTAGGGGCGCTGGCCCTCTGCCCGGGCGAAACGGACAGCAAGTTCCCCTCTCCCGCGGCCCGGGAGAGGGGCCAGGGGAGAGGACCGCTGCCGAGGCAGCAGCGCTTCGGATTCCTTGACCGGACCGCACCCGCAACGCAGGATGGCCCTCGATTCCAGACAAACAGCGCGGCGGCAGATCATTGCAGCCAGCCGCGCACCCGACCAGGAGGATGCATGACCACGACGATCAACACCACCGCCGGCCGGCTGCCGGTGGAGCAGCTCGGCCGCACCCTGATCCACGAGCACGTCACCGTGGCCTACCCCGGCTGGTACCTGGACAACCGCCGGCCCAAGTTCCAGCGCCAGGAAGCGATGGCCCGCGTGGTGGACGCGTTCAAGCGCCTGAACAGCTATGGCGTGCGTACGGTGGTGGACCCCTGCCCCATGGACCTGGGCCGCGACGTGGAGTTCTGCGCCGAGGTGGCGCAGCGCACCGGCGTGAACCTGGTCTGCACCACCGGCGTCTACAACGAAGCGCAGGGCATCCCGTTCCTGTTCCAGCACCTACCGATCGAGGCGATCACCGAAATCTATGTCAAGGAGATCGAGGACGGCATCGGCTACAGCGGCATCAAGGCCGGCGCCATCAAGGTCGCCACCGGCGACGGCAAGGTTTCCGACTACGAGCGCAAGGTGCTCACCGCCGCCGCGCGCGCCGCCAAGATCACCGGCGTGCCGCTGATCTCCCACACCGAGAACTGCAGCTGCGGCCACGACCAGGTGGACATCGTCACCGGCGAAGGCGTGCCCTCCCACCAGCTCCTGGTCGGACACAGCGACGGCCGCGACGACCACGACTACCAGCGCTCCATCGCCGAGCGCGGCGCCTACGTCGGCTTCGACCGCTTCGGCCTGGAAATCTTCCAGCCCGACGCCGTGCGCATGAAGAACCTGAAGCAGCTCGTCGATGCCGGCCACCGCGACCGCGTAATGGTGTCGCACGACACCGTCCACTGCTTCGCCGGCGGCATCCCCTTCATGAACGGCGGCGACTACGAAGACCTGCTCAAGATCGTGCCCAACTGGCGCATGGTCTACCTGTTCGAGAAGATCTTCCCGCAGCTGCGCGAGATGGGCATGAAGGAGGAAGACCTGAACCACATCGTGGTCGACAATCCGCAGCGGTTTTTTGCGGAGGCGCGAGAGGAAAGGGTGAAATAATTACAGTGAAAGTTCTGCGGCGCCAGCAGTGGCCAGCGCCTAATGCCCTATCCGCCACTCAACCGCAGCTCGCTTTTTCTTCACATAAGAGATGAGCGCAGGATTCCGAAAACGGCCGTCATCAAGGAGTCGCGAATAGCATGCTCTTGCCTCCACAAGAGAATTGACCACATCCTCGGCTTCGCAGGCATTCAATTCGACCAGATCAACAAATCCATACTTACTTCGAGCGAATTCGAGAAACGTCGACTTGCCATTTTTCTCGAGTGCATCGACAAATACTTTGATTCCTAGTACAGAAACATCGTCCTCAAAGCCACTCGATAGCTTATTTACGACCGCATTCGCAGATTCATATCGCCCCGATTCACCAAGTGCCCTTGCGTATGCAAATAACGTACGGCGATTATCTTCCCCTTCAGGAGCCAAGCTGCTCGCGTCGCCCAGTTCAAAGCTTTTTACTGCAAACTTCGAGTTTTGCTCTTCCTGATAAGCCCGGCCTTCGAGCAGAAAAAATGCTCGTCTTCCAATCGGACATTTATTGTCAAGGCATGGTTGATGATGTTCATTCAATATTGCAACTGCAAGTGATGCAATTTGAGCCAAAGAGACATTAAAATAATCACTAACTTCTTGAGTGTTATCAATCAACCCCTTAGCAAAAACAAGTTGGGAACCGGCCAAGTTCGTGCAACCGTTATTCTTTATTGCCGTGGCTTGATAAAAGGCCGGCTTCCAGGCCCGCCTTTTCACCAGTTCTACAAGCCCCTGCCCAACATCCTCAGAACAAGCCGTTAATATCTCCCGAGCATTCGCACGACAAAGGAACAAAAAACCCATGATCGCAAGGGCTTGACAAATAAGTCTAGCTATAGATGCGATCATTGCCGCTACTTGTTCACGCTATTAGTTGCATTGAACGTCTTGCTATTCAACAACTGCACGGCAGCTTCTTGAGATAACAATCTGGGGACATATTGCAGATTACCTTCCTCATCTGCCACATCTTGATACTGATATACCTGAATCGCTCTAATATTAGGATCAGAATCTAAGACAAATGTATCAACACGATATGCCACTAATCTGTTTGAAATATTGTCGACCGCGTCCGTCAATGTGCCGATAACATTCAAATCTATCAATGTCTCACCTGTTGAAAATGCGGCTACATTTTCTTCTCGTTGTGAAACGCCGCTGGCAGACGAATCTGTTTCTAAATCTGATGTTTCTCCAACCTCACCAGCTTGATTATAAAGATGAGCCCCGTACGCCGACGTCGTTGTCTTAAAGAGATTTGACGCATCTGTTGGTTGAACAATATAAATGGAACCAATCGGATTGTAATTTGGTGGCGTGGCATCTTCCGACGACGTCATAGTTGGAGCAGAAGCGGGCACAGACGATGGATTAAAGGACTAAAAGGGGACAGATTTATTTACCTTACCGTAGACCGCCCTGTGCATTTGAAACTGCTCCCCCCGGAAACATCCCCCTCCTGTTGATATTCTTTTTGCAACGGGAGAGGACAAGGCCTACTTCCCGGTATAGTCCAGCGCGTTCGGCTTCTCCAGCCAGTCGCGCCGCTTCTCGTACGGCTGGGCAATGTAGTCGCGCATGGCTTTCAGGCCGTCGTCGGACAGCATGGTTTCGTGGAAGGCGAAAGCCTCGCACTTGAGGCCGCCGG
>JADHNH010000075.1 GCA_016779605.1 Nevskia sp.
GCCGCGCGCATCCTGGCAGCACGCGCCGCCGCGCCGTTCGAGTCGGTGGACGACCTCGCCGCCCGCGCCGGACTGGGCCGGCGCGCGCTCGACGCGCTGGCGCAGGCCGGCGCCCTGCAGCCGCTCGCCGGCCACCGCCACGCCGCGCGCTGGGCCGCCGCCGGCGTGCAGCGGCTGGACGCGGTGCTGCGCGGCGCGCGCCTGTACGAACCGCGCGTCGACCTGCCCGCCCCCAGCGAAGGCCAGGCGCTGGCGGCGGACTACCGCGCCCTGGGCCTGACCCTGGGCCGCCATCCGCTGGCGCTGCTGCGCGAACGCTTGCGGCGTATCGGCGTGGTCACCGCCGCGCAGCTCCGCGGCATCGCCAACGGCCGCTCCGTGCGCGTGGCCGGTATCGTCACCCACCGCCAGCGGCCCGGCACCGCCTCGGGCGTGGTGTTCGTCACCCTGGAGGACGAAACCGGCAACAGCAACCTGGTGATCTGGCCGCGCGTGCTGGAGCAGCAGCGCGAAGCCGTGCTCGGCGCAAGCCTGATGCTGGTGCGCGGCGAGCTGCAGAGCGAGCAGGACGTGATCCACGTCGTCGCCCGCAAGGTGCAGGACTGCAGCCCCTGGCTGGGCAGCCTGCAGGCCGGGTCACGGGATTTTCATTGAAGAGCAAGCACCGGCAAAACCCAAGCGGATGCTCTATAAAATGTAGCGGCCTGTACTTCAAATCCATCGAGCTATACTAATCAAGCCATGCCTCTGGACCCTGACCGTCCGTCCTGGGCCATCACTTGGGATGAAGCAAAGAGGTCATCCAACATGCGTAAGCATGGCCTGGATTTCAAGGAAGTCGCCAAAGTCCTGGTCGGCCGCCATGACACTTTCACCGCCCTGGACACGCGGCGGGATTACGGCGAGGATCGCTACATCACGATCGGGCGCTTGCATGATCGATGCGTAGTCATCGTCCATACCGAAACAGATTCGATATTCCGGGTCATATCCATGCGCCATGCGGAACGCAATGAAGAAGAAGCCTATTATCAAGCCCTCAAAAATCTCTGAGGACGAAGCGCCGAAACTGGACGAAGGATTCTTTCTTCGCTCGCTCCGGCGCCACCAACTGGAGCCCGTGTCCGCAGGACCGGATGCGCCGGAAGAATTGAAGCGCACATTACGTAAAAAGCAGCAATCGCTTGTCTTGAAGAATCCACGGACGAAACGCCGCGCCTGAAACAAATCGGCTTCTCAAACGGCACCGTTCGGGCACGCAAGGCTTTCGACGAAGCCACCGGCGGATCGAACAGCCCCGGAACCGCCGGCATGGTATTCCCCACGCCAACGCGGAACGGCCGCCAGACAACCGACTAAAACCGGTACGCCCCGAACTTCATCACCTGCGCCACCCGCCGCATCAGCGCCTTCACCGGCCGCGGCAGCGGACGGGCGCCGGCGGCGGCGGCCTCGTCGCCGTGGCGGGCTTCGTCCCGCTTCATCGCCTCGACCACGGCGCGGCTGCGCGCGTCGTCCGGCGGCAGGCTGCCCAGGTGGTCATCGAGGTGCTCCACCACCTGGCGCTCGGTCTCCTCGACGAAGCCGAGGTTCCAGCGGTCGCCGGCGATGCCGGCAGCCGCGCCGATGGCGAACGAGCCGGCGTACCACAGCGGGCTCAGGCGGCTGGGTGCCTCGCCCAGCTCGTGCAGGCGCTCGCGGCACCATTCCAGGTGTGCGCGCTCCTCCGCGGCGGCCTTGCGCAGGTGCTCGCGGATGCGCGGATCGCGCGCCACCAGCGCCTGGCCCTGGTAGAGCGCCTGCGCCGACACCTCGCCGGCATGGTTGACGCGCATCAGGCCGGCGGCGTGGCGCCGCTCGCCCTCCGACAGCTCCGCCTCCGGCGCATCCGCCGCCGGGTAGCCGGCCTGCGCGTGCGAACTTTCCGCGGCCGGCTGCCCCAGTGCGCGCAGGCCCCGGTGCAGCAGCATCAGCGCACGGTCGGCGCCGGAATAATCACGTTGGCTTGTGCTGGAGCCCGGTTTGCGCATGCTCTTCTGCCTCCGCTTCGTCAGGGCGCCGCGTCGCGGCGCCTTCCGGCGCACCGCCGTCGTCCGCCACCACGCAATTGCGTCCCGCCGCCTTGGCGCGGTAAAGCCGCCGGTCGGCGCTGGCGACGATCTCCCGCAGCATGATACCGTCGCCCTGGTTCGGGCCGGCCGCCACGCCGATGCTGGCACTGACCGCTTCGCCCGGGATGTCGGTGACGATCCCGCCGATGCGCTGGCGCAGCGACTCGGCCAGTGCGCAGGCCGAGTCGCGCGTGGCGCCCGGCGCCAGCACCGCAAACTCCTCGCCGCCGTAGCGGAAGGCATAGTCCGAAGCGCGCAGGCCGGCGCTGAGGGCGGCGGCGACGTCGCACAGCACGCGGTCGCCGGCGGCATGGCCGTAGTGGTCGTTGATGTGCTTGAAGCGGTCCAGGTCGATCAGCAGCAGGCCCAGCGGCTGGCCGCTGTTGGCGGCCAGGTCGAGCAGCTGCCGGCCGAGCACCTCGAACTGGCCGCGGTGCAGCAGGCCGGTCAGGCTGTCGCGCGCGGCCTCGGCGCGCAAGGCCTCGTAGCGCTGCCGGTAAGTGAGGATGTCGAACACGTCGCCCAGGCGCAGGGAAGGATCGGCGGGCACCGCCGAAGGCTCCAGCCAGCGCAGGTATACCGCCAGCGCCAGGCTGAACAGGCCGGAAGCGGCCAGCTTGCCGAGCAGGCCGCCCAGCCCCGCCGAAAACGGCACCCCCAGCACGAAGTGCAGCGCACCGAAAAACCCGATCTGGTCGAACACCAGCACCAGCGCGCTGGCCAGCCACAGGCGCGCGAACACCGACCGCTTGAGCAGCCGCGACAACCGCTCGTAAACCAGGATCACCAGCACGCAGTCGCAGAACAGCAGCACCGTGCCCCACAAGGTCAGCAGGTTGACCTCGCCCAGCAGGCGCAGGTCCGGCGGCACGCCGTTCACGGTGGCCAGGGCGTGGTGGTGGCGCATGATCGCCGCCAGCACGCCGGCTAGCAGGTTGCCGATCAGCAGGCCGTAGATCGGCTGGCGCGCCGCCACGGCGTCCTCGCGGATGTATACCAGCAGCAGCAGCAGGAATTTTCCGCTGAACAGCACCACCGAACCCGGTGAGGCGCTCAAGCCCGGCGCATAGGCGACGTAAAGGTTGGTCGCCAGGTAGGTTTCCAGGAAGTACAGCGTGCACAGGGCGCAGAAAAACGTGCCGAGGCCGAGCCGCTGGCGCATGCGGAACAGGGTCAGCATGGTCCCGAAATAGACGAGCATCTCCGCCAGGATCAGCGCAAATTCGCCATAGGACGTGGACAGCATGGGGATCGCGACCGGCCCGCCGGACTTGTTGATGGGCTATTGTACGCAGCCTGTGCCGCGGGCCAACGCCAGCGGCATTTGTCGGCTTCGCCGGTTTTTCCTATCCTGCCGGCAGCGCTTGCCGGCGGCGCGCGCCGCATCCGGGCGAACGCCGGCACCCTAGGAACGATTTGAGCCCATGAGACGGACCAGGACCATGCTTGCGGCGCTGGCGTTCCTGGCCGGCGGCGCCCTCGGCCAGGGCGCTCCGGCGCAACCGGCGCCGGAGAGCCTGGCATTGCCGGCCGCGGTGGAAGCCAGCCAGCGCGGCATCGACCCCGAGCGCATCCGCGCACACGTGCGCTTCCTGGCCGACGACCTGCTGGAGGGCCGCGGCACCGGCACCCGCGGCGGCGACATCGCCGCCCGCTACATTGCCGCCCAGTTCGCGCTCGACGGCCTGAAGCCCGCCGGCGACGCCGGCAGCTACTTCCAGAAGGTCGCCTTCGTCGGCGTGCAGACCGGGCCGGCCACGCGCTTTTCGCTGCAGCCGGAGCAGGGCAGCCCGCTGGACCTCAAGCTGGCCGACGATTACGTGGTCAACAACGAAACCCAGACCGACGGCGTCGACATCGACGCGCCGCTGGTGTTCGTGGGCTACGGCATCGACGCGCCCGAGTACCAGTGGAACGACTACAAGGACGTCGACGTGCGCGGCAAGGCGGTGGTGCTGTTCGTCAACGAGCCGCCCTCGAAAGACCCGAAGTTCTTCAACGGCGAAGCGCTCACCTATTACGGACGCTGGACCTACAAGTACGAGGAGGCGGCGCGCAAGGGCGCGGTGGCGGTGCTGATCATCCACCGCACCGACCTCGCCAGCTATTCCTGGGAGGTGGTGCGCAGCTCCTGGAGCGGCGAGCAGGTCTACCTGGCCGGCGACAACGCGCCGAAGCTGCAGGCGGCGTCCTGGATCCAGCTCGAGGTGGCGCGGCTGCTGTTCGCCGCTTCCGGGCTCAAGCTCGAGGACCAGTTCGCCGCGGCCGGCTCGCGCAATTTCAGGCCGGTGGCGCTGCCGGTGCGCCTGAAGGCGCACATCGCCTCCAAGGTGCGCAAGTTCGAGTCCAGCAACGTCGTCGCCATGCTGCCGGGCACCGACAAGGGCGCTGCCCGGCAGGCGGTCATGTACACCGCCCACTACGACCACCTCGGTATCGACCCGGACCTGCCGGGCGACAACATCTACAACGGCGCCGTGGACAACGGCACCGGCTGCGGCATCCTGCTGGAGCTGGCCCGCGCCTTCGCCGAGGGCCGCGAGCGGCCGCCGCACCCGGTGATCTTCGCCTCGGTCACGGCCGAGGAGAAGGGCCTGCTCGGTTCGCGCTTCCTCGGCGAGCACCCGCCGCTACCGGCTGCGCAAATCGCCCTGGACCTGAACTACGACGCGGTGCAGCCGATCGGCGTGGCCGAGTCGGTCACCGTCACCGGCGCCGAGCGCACCAGCCTGTACCCGGCGGTGCAGAAGACCGCGGCGGCGTTCCGCCTGGCCATCGAGCCGGACGCCAACCCCGGCGCCGGCCACTACTACCGCTCCGACCACTTCAGCATGGCGCGCGTCGGCGTGCCGGCGTTTTCGATCAACGCCGGGGTCAAGTACGCCGGCCGCAGCGCCGACTGGGGCAAGGCGCAGGAAAGCGACTACGTCGCCAAGCGCTACCACCGCCCGGCCGACGAATACGCCCCGGAAATGGATTTCAGCAGCAATGCCCAAGTGGCGCGTTTCGGCTTCGCGCTGGGCTGGCAGGCGCTGCTGGCGCCGCAGCCGGTGCTCTGGCAGCCGGGCGACGAATTCGACGCGGTGCGCAGCCGCGGCGGCAAACCCTGATGCGCAAAGCGCCATACGAACCATGTTCTGGCTGCTGACCGCCATCATCGCGCTGTCGGTGCTGGCGTACTACCGCGCCGGCGTGCGTGCCAGCGCGCTGGTGCTGGGCATCACGCTGCTGTTCTACGGCGCCTTCGGCGGCTCCATCCTGCTGTTCGTGCTGCTGGGCGCGGCGTGGGTGGCGCTGTTCGTGCCGATGAGCATTCCCGCGGTGCGGCAGGAATGGATTTCGCGGCCGGTGCTGTTGTGGTTCCGCCGCGTGGTGCAGCGGCTGGACCCGGAAGTGCTGTCGGCGCTGGACGCCGGCAGTGCCTCCTGGGAAGCCGACCTGCTCGGCGGGGCGCCTGACTGGAGCCGCTTCCAGGCGCTGGCGCCGCTGCATCCGCTGCCGACCGAGCAGGCGGTGGTGGACACGTTGGTGGACGGCTTCCGCACCCGCGCGGCGCTGGCCGCCGAGGCGGCGAACTACCTGCGCGCGCAAAAGGCCTTCGGCCTGGGCATCGCGCACCGGCACGGCGGCCAGGAATGGTCCGCGCTGGCGCAGGCCGCCGCCATCGCCCGCATCGCCGCGGTAGACCCGGCCGCAGCCGCGCGCATCGCCGCGCCGCAGCGGCTGGCCTGGATCGAGCTGCTGCAGCGCCACGGGCTGGAAGCGCAGCGCAGCCGCTGGCTGCCGCGCCTGGCCGCCGGCGGCGAGCTGGCCTTTTCCATGGAGGCGGTCGCCGGCGAGGCGGTGGCCGTCGCCGCCCAGCGCGACGGCGAAACCGTCACCCTGCTGAAGCTGCGGCTGGATGCGCAGCTGTCCGGCAGTCCGCCGCCCGGCGCGGCGATCGCGCTGCAGGTGCAGGTGCGCGACCCGCAGTCGCTGCTGAACGGCCGCAGCGGCCTGGCCTGCATCACGCTGGCCGGCGACGAGGCCGGCCTGGGCACCGCCGGCGGCAGCCTGACGGCGCGCGACCTCGAGGTGGGCCTGGACGCGGTGGTCGGCGGCGACGAGCGCATCGGCTGCGGCGGCGGCGACTGGGCCGAATGCCTGGCCATTGCCCATGCCATCGCTTCGCCGGCGATGCATGCCGGCGCCGCCGCGGCGGTGGCCGCCGCCGCCGGCGGCTTCGCCCGCGTGCATGCGCCTTTTTCCGAATCGCTGGGCCTGCGCGCACTGGCGCAGGAAGCCCTGGCGATGATCGGCGGCCGCGAGGCGGCGGCACGCGCGCTGGCTGCCGGCACCGCCTGGGCGGTCGACGCCGGCGAGCGGCCGCAGGGCCTGGCCGGGTTCGCCCGCAGCCTGGCCGCCGAGCATGCCGCCGACATTGCCGCGGCCGCCGGCGACCTCGGCCTGGAGCAGACCGCGCTGCGCCCGGTGCTCGACGCCCTGGCGCCGCAGCAGGCCGCCGCCGAATCGCCCGGCCGGCTGGCCCGCTCGACCAGCTACACCGCCTGCGTGCTGCGCGGCCACCCGTCTTTCGGCCGCGCGTTGGCGGCGGCGCGCAACCGCAACCCGGCGTTGGCGCTGCAGGACTTCGACGAGGCCCTGTGGAGCCATGCCGGCCATGTCGCGGCTTCCGGCGTGCGCGCTCTGCTGCTCGGCCTGAGCGGCGGCAGCCTGGCCCGCACCGGCGGGCAGTCGGACACCGCGCGCGGCATCTGCCGCCGCATCAACCGCTACAGCGCCGCGCTGGCCTTCGCCGCCGACGTCGCGCTGACGCGGCTGTCGCTGGACCTCGCCTCGCGGCGCCCGCGCACCGCCCGCCGCGCCGCCCACGAAGCCTCGCGCATGACCCTGACGACGTGGCTGGGCGACGCCCTGGCACAGCTCTGGCTAGCCAGTTGCGCACTCAAGCAGTACGAGGACGACGGCGCGCCGGCCGGCGAGCGCGCGCTGCTGGAGTGGGTCTGCGCCGATGCGCTGCGCAGCGTGGAGGAGGCCCTGGACAAGGTGCTGCGGCACCTGTCCTCGCCGCTGCTGTCGGCGCTGGCGCGACTGCTGATCTTTCCGCGCGGACACGCCGCGCTGGCGCCCAGCGATGCCGCCAACCGCCAGATCGCCCTGCTGATGCAGGACGGCGCGCGCCTGCGGCAGCGCCTGGCGGAATGCGGCGCGCGGCTGGCGCCGCTGGCCGCTTCACTGGAAGCCACGCTGGCCGGCGAAGTCCTGGAGAAGCGGCTCGACGAAGGCGCGGGCAGCCGCGCCGCGGCGCTGTTGATCGACGATGCCGCGCAGGCGCAGCTGATCGACGGCGAGCAGTCGCGCCAGCTCAGCGGCTGGCTGGCGGCGGTGCGGCGCCTGCGCCGCGCGCCGGGCGGCACAATCAATTGAACCGGTATTGGATCGGCATCGAATCGGCAATGAAATGGGAGACGGCGTGAGCGAGATCTGTCTGGTGGTGGGTGCGGGGCCCGGCATCGGCCGGGCCGTGGGCATGGCGTTCGCCAACGCCGGCCTGGACGTCGCGCTGGCCTCGCGCAACCCGGCGAACCTGGAACCGCATTGCCGCGAGATCCGGCGCGAAACCGGGCGCAGCGCGCGGGCCTACGCGGTCGAGGCGGGCAGCGGCGATTCCCTGCAGGCGCTGTTCGACACGGTGGGCGCCGAGATGGGCGTGCCCGAGGTGGTGGTGTTCAACGCCGCCCATGCGCATCGCGGCCGCCCCACCACGGTACCGGTGGACCAGTGGCTGGCGGACTTCCGGCTGAATGTGCTGGGCGCCCTGACCTGCGCGCAGATCGCCGCCCCCGGCATGCGTGCGCGCGGCCATGGCAGCATCCTGCTGACCGGCGGCGGCTTCGCCCACGAGCCGTCGGCGCTGTACGCCTCGCTGTCGGCGGACAAGGCCGCGCTGCGCAGCCTGACCTATTCGCTGGCGCAGGAGCTGGGCGGCCACGGCATCCACGTCGCCACCGTCACCGTCTACGGCCTGCTGCAGGTCGGCACCCACTTCGACCCCGAAAAGATCGCCGACGAATACGTGCGCCTGCACCAGCAGACGCGCGGCAATTTCGAAATCGAAGTCGTCTACAAGTGAGGAGTTGACCATGGCCAGGCTGCTGCATGTCGTCGGCTCGCCGCGCGGCGAGCGCTCGGCCTCGGTGGAGGTTGCCGAGGCCTACATCGCCGCCTACCAGGGGCGTCATCCAGGTGCCGCGATCGACACCCTGGATCTGTGGCGCGAGCCGCTGCCCGAGTTCGACCGCCCCGCGCTGGAAGCCAAGTACGCCGGACTGGCCGGGGTGGAGCGCAGCGCCGAGCAGAACCGCGCCTGGGACGGCATCCGCGCGCTCGCCCAGCGCTTCCACGACGCCGACGTGGTGGTGTTCAGCATCCCCATGTGGAATTTCGGCATCCCCTACAAGCTCAAGCACCTGATCGACTACATATCGCAGAAGGACGTGCTGTTCCGCTTCGACGCCAGCGGCTTCGAGGGCATGCTCAAGGGCAAGAAGGCCATCGTGGTCTGCGCCCGCGGCATCAGCTACGCCACCGGTACCAGCACGCCGGAGGCCGAGTACGACTTCCAGAAGGCCTTCATGCTGCTGTGGCTGCGCTTCATCGGCATCACCGACGCGGAGACGATCGTCGTCGAGCAGACCCTGATGGGCCCGGATGCCGACCGCCAGGCGCGCCAGCAGGGCATCGAGCGCGCCCGCGCGCTCGCCCAGGGCTGAGCCGGTCCGCGGCGCCAAGATCAGGCAGGCCGATGCCTGCGCCGTTTCCGCTGCTGCGCAACCTCGCCGGCCTGCGCGGCCAGCGCTTCGACCTGCTGGTGGTGGGCGGCGGCATCTACGGCGCCTGGACCGCCTACGACGCAGCGCTGCGCGGCCTGTCGGTGGCGCTGGTGGAGCGCAGCGACTGGGCGGCCGGCACCTCCAGCGCCTCCAGCAAGCTGATCCACGGCGGCCTGCGCTACCTGGAGCATTTCGAGTTCGGCCTGGTGCGGCACGCGCTGGCGGAGCGGCGCACGCTGTCGGACATCGCGCCGCACCTGGTGCGGCCGCTGGACTTCGTAGTACCGGTCTGGAGCGGCGCGCGCGTCAGCCGGCTGCAGTTGCTGGCCGGACTGGCGCTGTACGACCTGATGGCCAGCGGCCGCCAGCCGGTGGCGCGTTTCCGTTCGCTGTCCCGCGCAGCCTGCCTGACGCACTACCCGGAGTTGCGTGCTGCCGGATTGCGCGGCGGCTTCCGCTACGGCGACTGCCAGGAAGACGACGCGCGGATGACCCTGTTCGTGGTCGCCGCCGCCCAGGGTGCCGGCGCGGTCTGCGCCAACCGGCTGGAAGTTGCCGCGGTGCCGGAGCTGCCCGGCGAGGTGCAGCTGCGCGATACCGAAACCGGCGCGCCGCTGGCCCTGCATGCGCAATGCGTGGTCGACGCCTGCGGCCCCTGGGCCGGCCGGCTCGCCGGCGCGGCGGCGCCGCCGGTGAAGCGCGTGCGCGGCGTGCACCTGGTGTTGCCGCCGATCCTGCGCGAAGGACGCCGCGGACACGAGGCTTTCCTGCTCACCGCGCCGCAGGACGGCCGCGTGTTCTTCGTCATCCCGTGGTACGGCCGCAGCCTGCTCGGCACCACCGAAGCCGCGGTGGACGCGCCCGAGGCGGGTGCGGTGACCGCCGCCGAACGGCGCTACCTGCTGGAGGCGGCACGCGCCTGGCTGCCCGGACCGGGCTGGACCGATGCCGACGTGATCGGCCAGTTCGCCGGCACGCGTGCACTGCAGGACGAGCGCGCCGCCAACCTGTCGGCGGTCACGCGGGAGTTCACCTTGGCCGAGCCGCGGCCGCGCCTGCTCTGTGCGCTGGGCGGCAAGTTCACCACCGCGCGCTGCGACGCCGCCGGGGTGGTCGACCGCGTGCTGGCGGCACTGGGGCGGCCACCGCAGCGGGCGGCTACGCATCGCCGGGCGCTGCCTGGGGCACCCGTGGCAACCGCCGGGCCCTGCGGATTCGAGCGCTGGCACGCGCAGAGCCGCCAGGCGCTGGAGCGGCTCGGCGTGGACACCGAGGCCGCCTGCTGGCTCGGCCTGCGCCACGGCACCCGCATCGCCTGCGTGCAGGATTTGCTGCGCGAGAACCCCGCCTGGAGCGCACGCCTGCACCCGGAGGCACCGTTCCTGGTGGCGGAGGCGGTGCTGGCCATCCGCGAGGAAATGGCGCGCAGCAGCGACGATGTGCTGCGGCGCCGCATGCCCCTGGACCTGCTGGTACGGCAGGCCGCACCGCAGCATGCGCAGGTCGAGTCGCTGCTGGCCGGCGCGGCGGGCCGGCGCACCGGCCCCGGCTGCGGTCCAAACTTGCAAAGTTAAGGCGAATACCCCAAATTTGGTATTGATCCTGATCAATGACCTGGGAAGACTAGATCCTCAGAATCCTGACTGCGGCCGGCGATTATCTCCTCCTCAAACATCGCCGCCCGTGAATGAACCCTGAGCCTTGGCCGGGCGTATGCCCGGCTTTTTTTTTGCCCCCAGGGTTGTCGCCAGGTTCCCGCCGGGCTTTGATCCGGCCGCACCGACCGTCCTGGCCGCCGGCCGGAAGAGGTCAGGGATTGTCCGGCTCGGCCGTCGGCCCGCCGGTATCCACCCGCTGCGGCGTACCCAGGAACTTGGGCGCGGTGCGCAGCACGTAAATATCGAGCACCGCCTTCACCCGGGCGAAGTACTCCCGCACCATGGTGCGCGTGAACAGGCTGGGCTCCTCGCCCGGCGCCGCGTAGGCCGCCACCTTGAGGTGCAGCTTCTTGGCGATGAAAACCGCGCGGTAGGCGTGGTAGCGCTGGGTGATGATGGTGATGCTGTCCAGGCCGAACACCGCCTGTGCGCGCGCCACCGAATCGAAGGTGCGGAAGCCGGCGAAGTCCATGATGATGGCCTGGCCCGGCACCCCGGCCTTGATCAGCTCGCGCCGCATCGCCCGCGGCTCGTTGTAGTTGCTGTTGGGGTTGGCGCCGCTGGCGATGATGTGCTTGATCTTGCCGGCCTGGTACAGCTGCGCCGCGGCCTGGATGCGCCCCTTGAACTGCGGATTGGGCTCGCCGCCGCGGGTCAGCGTGCTGGTGCCCAGCACCAGGCCGGTGTCGGTGTCCGGCAGCAGCGCCCAATCCTCGGTGATGTAGGAATAGGTGTTGTTGATCACCCAGTTGTTGATCAGGGCGGTCAGGGCCAGCGCGACGCCGGCTGCGATGAGCAGCCAGCGCCGCGCCTTCCGGCCGAGATGCCGCCCGAATTTCAAGCGGCCAGGCCCCAGAACAGGTAGGCGATCAGCGCCACCTGGATGGTCCAGAAGGTGGCGCGCACCATCACCAGCGGCTGGCTGGTGCCGATCAGGTGGGTGACGCTCTGCGCCACGCGCGCATACAGCACGTAGGCGCCCACCGAGTCGGCCAGGGCGGCCTTGCCGGTGGCGGCGGCCACCAGCACGGCCACCGCGAACAAGGGCAGGTTTTCCAGGCTGTTCAGGTGCGCATGCTCGGCGCGCACCACCAGCCCGGGCTTGACCGCCTCCTTGCCGCGGGTCCAGGAGTTGATCGGCACCCCGGTGAGCACCTTTGCAACCCGCCAGCCCACGACGATCAGCACCAGCAACAGCGTCCACGCCGCAAACCCAACCAATGCCTGCATCGAAGTCATTTTGTTCTCCCCCTCTCGCAACGGTTGCGTCCCGATGAGCGCGGGACCCGCGAGCCGGCGGTGCCGGCTCGCGGGGATTCTAGCCCGAATGCACCGCGGGGCCGCCGCCCCGGAAAATGGAGTCCGCCGCCATGCACGGCGCGGCGCGGCGGAACACAGCAAAAACGGATGCCTAGTGAGTCAGCCGGCGGATCGCCTTGTCCAGCCCCGCCAGGGTCAGCGGGAACATGCGGTTGTCGCCCAGCAGCTCCAGGGTGGCCTGGATCGAGGCGGTGTGCTCCCAGCGCTGCTCGGCTTCCGGGTTGAGCCACACCGCGCGCGGAAAGGTGTCGAGCAGGCGCTTGATCCACACCGCGCCCGGCTCCTCGTTCCAGTGCTCGACGCTGCCGCCCGGGTAGAGGATCTCGTACGGGCTCATGGTCGAGTCGCCGACGAAGATCAGCTTGTAGTCCGGCGTGTAGCGGTGCATCACGTCGAACAGCGGGATGCGCTCGGCGTGGCGCCGGCGGTTGTCCTTCCACACGCTTTCGTAGACGAAGTTGTGGAAATAGAAATACTCCAGGTGCTTGAACTCGGTCTTGCAGGCCGAGAACAGCTCCTCGCAGACCTTGACGTGCGGGTCCATCGAGCCGCCCACGTCCAGGAACAGCAGCACTTTCACCGCGTTGTGCCGCTCCGGCATCATGCGCAGGTCCAGCCAGCCGGCGTTGCGCGCGGTGCCTTCGATGGTGCCGTCGAGGTCCAGGATGTCCGGCGCGCCCTCGCGGGCGAAGCGGCGCAGCTTGCGCAGCGCGATCTTGATGTTGCGCGTGCCCAGCTCGACGGTATCGTCGAGGTTGCGGTACTCGCGCTTCTCCCACACCTTCACCGCCTTTTTCTGGCCGCCGGTGCCGCCGATGCGCACGCCCTCCGGGTTGAAGCCGGAGTTGCCGAACGGGCTGGTGCCGCCGGTGCCGACCCATTTGCTGCCGCCCTGGTGGCGATCCTTCTGTTCTTCCAGGCGCTGCCGGAGGGTTTCCATCAGCTTGTCCCAGCCGCCGAGGGCCTCGATCTTGGCCTTGTCCTCCTCGCTCAGCAGCCGCATCGCCTCGGCGCGCAGCCACTCCTCGGGGATCAGCTTGTCGATCGAGGCGAAGGCCTGGTCCACGCCCTTGAAGTAGGCGGCAAAGGCGCGGTCGTAGCGGTCGTACTGGGTCTCGTCCTTGACCAGCGCGGTGCGCGCCAGCACGTAGAAATCCTCCAGGCTGAACATGATGACGTGCTGGCGCATGGCGTCCAGCAGGGCCAGGAACTCGCCCATGCCGGGCTTCAGGCCGGCGGCGCGCAAAGTCAGGAAAAATCCGAAGAGCATGGCGGATTCGGGCAAAGGATTAAGCGCCGATTGTCCCGCTATTTGCTTGTCAGCGTCCAGACGCGGCCCATCCACGCCGCCGCCAGGCGCCGCCGATCCGCCGCGGCCGGCGGTTGACGATTGCAGGCATACTGCTCCAAATTCCGATGATCGGACCAACCCGGCGGGGGCCGGCTATCCGCACATGCGCACGCAGGAAGAACGTCGGCGGGCCAACCTCGCCTCGCAGCTGCACCTGTCGCGCAACGACCCGCGCCTGAAGCCGCTGATCCGCATGCACGGGCACTGCACGCTGGGCGTGAAGCGGCGCGACCCGTTCCACGTGCTGGCCACCTCCATCGTCAGCCAGCAGCTGTCGGTCAAGGCCGCCGACACCATCCAGGGCCGCATCGAGGCGCTGGCCGGCACCCGCGGCCGCCTGCGGCCGCAGGACCTGCTGGGCCTGAGCGCCGAAAGCCTGCGCGGCGCCGGCCTGTCCAACGCCAAGGCGCGCTGGCTGCACGCGATCTCCGAGGCGGTGGAATCCGGCGAGTTTTCCTTTGCCCGGCTGCGCGCGCTCGACGACGAGGCCGCCATCGAAGCGCTCGACGCGCTGCCCGGCATCGGCCGCTGGACCGCCGAGATGTTCCTGATGTTCGCCTTGAACCGCCGCGACATCTTTTCGATGGGCGACGTCGGCCTGCGCCGCGGCGTCAACCTGCTCTACAACAAGGGCGCCAAGCTCGGCGACGACGCCACTCTGGAGATCACCGGCCGCTGGTCGCCGCACCGCTCGGTGGCAAGCTGGTACCTGTGGCGCATCGTCGACGGCGACGCGCTGACCTGGGTCTAGCCCAGCTCGCAGTGCTGTCGCATGCGGCCGGCGCAGGGCCGCGATGCACGCGGCGGCGGACCACTTCGCGAAATTCCAACGACGCGGCATCAACTGGAGGAAGGCATCCATGAGTTCAAGCCAGAAGGTCAGGTTCATCAGCGGCGGCGGCCTGCATTGCGCGGCCGACCTGTACCTGCCCAAGCTCAAGAAGCGCAACGAGAAGCGGCCGGCCCTGGTCATCGGCCACGGCTTTTCGATCGTCCGCTCCCTGCTCGCCGAGCAGGCGCGCATGTTCTGCGAAGCCGGCTACGTGGTGCTGGCGATCGACTACCGCAGCTTCGGCGAGTCCGAGGGCAAGCCGCGCGGGCAGCTGTTCCCGCTGCAGGAGGCCGAGGATTTCCGCAACGCCATCACCTATATCCAGCAGCACGCCAACGTGGACCCCGACAGGGTCGGCATCTGGGGCACCAGCTTCGGCGGCGCCATGGTCAGCTACGTGGCGGCGATCGACCGCCGGGTCAAGGCCACGCTGGCGCAGGTGCCGGTCACCGACGGCTACATCTGGATGAAGCTGCTGCGCAGCGAGCAGCATTTCGTCGAGCTGCTCGACGCCGTTGACAAGGACCGCGAGCAGCGCCTGTCCGGCAAGCCCGGCGCCACCATCCGCGCCGCCGGCAAGCACGGCGAAGTCTGCGGCATCCCCTCCTCCGACGACGTGCTGGCGTTCTTCGAGGACGTGAAGAAGGACCATCCCACGTGGAGCAACGCCATCCTGCTGGAGTCGATCGAGAAGATCCTGGAATTCAGCCCGCTGTCGATGGTCGACCGCATCGCGCCGCGCCCGTACATGATCGTCGCCTGCGGCGGCTATGACGTCGTCCACCCCGCGTGGGCGGTGGCGGACCTGTTCGAGCGCGCGCGGCAGCCCAAGGAGCTGGTGTTCCTGCCCTACGACCAGACCGGCCTGTACTACGAGCCGGGGCTGTCCGAATCGGTCAAGGTCGCCGTCGGCTTCTTCGACCGGCATCTGAAGAAATAGCGGCACGCGGTTGCGCCGGGCCCGCCGCAACGGTGGCGGGCGCGGGCCGCTGCAAGCACCGGCGCCGGCCCGGCAGGCTTTGTGGCCGTGCGCTGCCGCGCCAGTCGCCGCCGCCGTGCACTGCGCCGCCGCACGCTTCATTTGCCCGGCAGCGCTGCATATCCTTACACTGCGGCACAGCGGGGGCGCATCGCCGCCGCAGCGGTAATACTATAGATATCAGCCGCGGCATCGGGAATGGCCGCAGGCGGAGGAGAAAATCTCAAGTGGCGCAGAAAATCCCCGTGGTAACGGCCGAGGGGGTCACCTCGGAGTGGCTGACGCAGGCGCTGCATCAGCGTGGCGTGGACGCGAGCGTTGCCGCATTCCGCCCGGAGGCGGTCGGCACCGGCCAGCTCGGCGAGACCCGCCGCTTCCACCTGCAATACAAGGGCACGCCGCCGCCGGAAGCGCCGCAATCGGTGGTCGGCAAGTTCACCTCCAACAACGCGGTGGCCGCCAAGACCGGCAAGACCATGGGCTTCTACCGCTCCGAGGTGATGTTCTACCGCTCCGAGGTGATGTTCTACCGCGAGGCCGCCCACCGCGCCGGCATCCGCACGCCGATGACCTACGCGGCCGAGCTCGATCCGGAGACCAACGAATTCTCGCTGCTGTTCGAAGACCTGGCGCCGGCCCAGCAGGGCGACCAGATGAGCGGCTGCACGCTCGTCGAAACCCGCATGGCGCTGTCCGAGGTTTCGCGCCTGCACGCCGCGTTCTGGAACGACACCGAGCTGATGAAGCAGGATTGGCTCTACGTGCCCACCGGCGCGCAGGGTTACTACACCACCGCGCTGGTGGAGGAGTGCTGGGACTATTTCAAGAAGACCTACGAAGGCTGGCTGCCCAAGCCGATCGAGGAGCTGTGCGCCAAGCTGGTGCGCAACCACGCCTACTGGAACCGTCCGCGCGATTTTCCCAAGTGCTACTCGCACAACGACTTCCGCCCGGACAACATGCTGTTCAGCAAGGACGGTTCGCGCGTGGCGGTGGTGGACTGGCAGACCAGCAACTTCCTCGGCTCCGGCATGGACGTCGCCTATTTCCTCGGCGGCGCGCTGCCGCGGGAAGTGCGCCGCGCCCACGAGCGCCAGCTGCTGCGCGAATACCACGACGACCTGATCAAGTACGGCGTGACCGACTACAGCTTCGAGCACCTGATGGACGATTACCGACATTACAGCTTCGCGGTGATCATCGTCGCCGTCACCGCCACCATGATCGTCAAGCGCACCGAGCGCGGCGACCGCCTGTTCATGCACATGATCACCGGCGGCGCGCACCAGGCGCTGGACAACGACGCCATGGCGCTGCTGCCGGGCTAGCGAACGGCGAATCACGTACTGCGCAACCGCCCATGCGCGTGGTCAAGCGCTGAGCGGGCACTGCCGATCAGGCCGGCGTTGCGGCGTCGGAGCGGCGGCCGCCGCGCGGCGACGGCCTGAACAGCAACACCGCCGCCAATGCCGCCAGGCTGAACGCGGCGCCTGCGACGAACGTCCACGCCGCGCCGAACCGATCCCACAGCAGGCCGGCGCAGGCGCTGGCGGCGAGCATGGCGATGCCGCCGACGAGGTTGAAGAATCCAAAGGCCGTGCCGCGCAGCTCTGCCGCCGCGGTGTCGGCCACCATGGCGGCCAGCAGCCCCTGCGTCATGCCCATGTGCAGGCCCCACAGCGCAATGCCGACCCACACCCAGGCGTCGCCGCGCCCGGCGCCGGCCAGCGCTGCGTCCGCGGCGATCAGCACCGCCAGGCCCGCCGCCAGCAGGCCGCCATGGCTGACCCGGTCCGACAGCTTGCCGAACGGATAGGCGGCCAGTGCATAGACGACGTTCATCGCGATCAGCACCAGCGGCGCCACCGCCACCGGCAGGCCGCCTTGCTGCGCGCGCAGCACCAGGAACGCCTCGCTGAAACGCGCCAGCGTGAACACCGCGCCGATCACCACGACCAGCCAATAAGCGCCGGACAGGCGCCGCAGGCTCGACAGCCGCAGCGGGTTTGCGGCCTTGCCGGCAGCGTGGCGCGCCGGCTCGCGCACGCCCAGGTACAGCAGCGCCACCGAGGCCAGCGCGGGAATGACGGCCACGCGGAACACCGCGCGGAAGTCGTCGGCCCACAGCAGCATCAGGCCCATCGCCAGCAGCGGCCCGACGAAGGCGCCGACCGTGTCCAGCGACTGCCGCAGGCCGAAGGCGGCACCGCGCAGCGCCGGCGGGGCGATGTCCGCCACCAGCGCATCGCGCGGCGCGCCGCGGATACCCTTGCCGACGCGGTCGATCAGGCGCGCCGTCAGCACCATGCCCGCACTGCCGGCCAGCGCGAACAAGGGTTTCGACAGCGCCCCCAGCCCGTAGCCGAGCACGGCCAGCTGCTTGCGCCGGCCCAGGTAATCGCTGAGCGTGCCGGAAAACATCTTGACGATCAGCGCGGTGGCTTCCGCCGCGCCTTCGACCAGGCCCACGGTGAGGCCGCTGGCATGGAGCACCGTGACCATGAACACCGGCAGCAGCGCGTGGATGGATTCGGAGGAAACGTCCATCAGCAGGCTGACGAAGCCCAGCGCCCAGATCGCGGGCGGGATACTCGGCTTGGCGGGCACGGCGCTCAGGCGGCCGCGCCCGGCATTATCCGCAGCAGCCGCTGCGCGCGCTGCCTTGACCAGCAGCGCCCGGCCTTGTGGCGTCGTCCACGCATTCCTGTGAACCTGCATCCCCGCCCCCGCTGGTGACCGATGGGCTCCTGCCGGTCAGCCTTGCAGCGATAAACAGGGTGAACTAAAGAAAGTCTCAATAAATCCATCCTGGATTTCTCAAACGACGGCTTTGGCGGTCGCCAAAAACCTCGGGCCATCCCTGGCCCGAAGCAAGCTCCCCCAATAGATCAGAGAATCAGGGCTCCCCGAAGTCCTGCAAAATCACCGCTAGGCCGCCGCGCTAGGCCGCGCCGACACCGCCTTGTACCAGCGATGGGTGTTGAGGTGGTGCTCGGGTACCTTGATTTTCGCCCAGCCGGCGAAATCGACCGTGCACAAGGCGGTGATGTCTGCCAGGCTGAAGCGGTCGCCCGCCACGAACTCGCTTTGGCCCAGGTAACGCTCCAGCTCGCCGAAGCAGTGCTCCAGCGTGCGCCGGCCGCGCTCCACCAGTTGCGGAATCGCCGCCACGCCGGCCGCCGCCGCGCCCGGCAGGCTGCGCTGGGCGAACGCCGGCGCCGAATTGCGGAACACTTCCGACGCCGCGATCATGCCGTCGAACTCCATGTGCCGCTGGCGCGAAACGACCAGCGCCTTGCTGCGCGGGTCGGTGCCCAGCAGCGGCGGCTCAGGCTGGACTTCCTCGAAGTAGCGGCAGATCGCCACCACCTCGTCGATGCGGGTGCCGTCGTCGAGCTCCAGCAGCGGCAGCAGGCCGCGCGGATTGATCCTGCGGTACGCCTCGCCCAGGTTCTCGCCGCCCAGGATGTCGACCTCGACGGTGTCGAGCCGGATGCCCTTCTCCGCCAGGAAAATCCGCACGCGCCGCGGATTGGGGGCAATTTTGCAGTCGTAGAGCTTCATCGGCTACTCCCGCCGCGGCGCGGCGCTTGTGGATCGCAAGCCGGGCGCGGGCGCGCGGCCCGCCGGTCTCATTCCTCGAATACGGCGATTTCCAGGCTGTCGCCGAAGATCTGCTGCCGCAGCGGCAGCACTTTCTGGTATTCGGGATCGTTGTACCACTGCTCCACCGCCGCGGTACTGGGGAAACGCAGCACCACCCCGGCCTTGTGCGCGCCCTTGCCGGCGAGCGCCTTGGCCAGCTTGCCGCGCCCGAGCAGCTGCCCGCCGGCGCGCGCGATCACCGCGCCGGTGACGGTTTGATACTCCTTCACGACATCCGGCAGGTCGCCGCGCGGATTGCCCAGCACGATCACCAGTGCAGCCATGGGTGCTTCTCCTTTTGTTTGAATGCCCGGTCGACCAGCGGCGCCGCTCGGACCGGGGCGCCACCCGGGGGTACCTTTAGGCGGCGCAGGCGCTATTGAACCACGCCGGCGCCCCAAAAAAAACGCCGGCAGCGCTTTGCGCCGCCGGCGTCGGTCGGAACCGGGAGCCGTTTCAGAACTGGTAGCCCAGGCGCACCGTCACTTCCTTGGCCCAGTCGGCCGTGCCGATGATGTTGCGGTTGGGGCTGGACAG
>JADHNH010000003.1 GCA_016779605.1 Nevskia sp.
ATTCGCGACGAAGACTCACGGTACTCACCTCCTCCCAGGGCATCCATCAACTCCCGTGCTGGCCACCAATCCCCAGCTTCGGGTGTTACCCATGTCTTGGTACAGGTGTTACCTATGTCCTCGGTCTATACAGTCGACACAAGAGAAGTAACCCGCCCAGCATAGGGCGGAACAAAAGGCCGGAAGTTCGGGAAAGCGTGTCTCGTCTCACACCTGACGAAGTTTCAAGGCGATACCCGCGATGATTGAAGCAACGCGGTATCAGAAAGTTACCCCTCCCCTCAATCCCCTCCCTCAAGGGGAGGGGAAGAAAGCCAATGGCGGGCGCGGCCCATCCTGACGGAGGGGGCCTGCGCCGTCCGAAACGACGCGGCACTAGGGAAGCCACCCCTACCCCTTGATCCCGTCCCGCACGGGAGGGGAGAAAAGCAACCGGCGCGCTGCAGGCGGGACCGCGGTTAAATGGGCACCTTCCCCATCCAGATATCCTTGTACATCACGAAATCCCCCATCAAGCTGTACAGCGGATAGCGGAACGTCGCCGGCCGGTTCTTCTCGAAGAAGAAATGGCCGACCCAGGCCAATCCATACCCCGCCACCGGCATCAGCCACAGCCAGGCGAAGTGCCGCGTGGCCACCGCCAGCGCGGCGGCCAGCAGCACCAGGCTGGTGCCGGCGAAGTGCAGCCGGCGGCAGGTGCGGTCGGCGTGCTCGCCGAGGTAGAACGGGTAGAACTCGCGGAACGATCCGAAGGTTTTCGCTGCGGCGGCCATGTCGGCTCTCCCGGCAAATCGGCTGGACTTGAGCAGCCTATAACAGAATCGTCCGCCTCAGCCCGGCTTGCGCAAGGCCGTGTCGATCCAGTCGATGAGGTCGTCGAGGATGCGCGCGGACTGGTCCGCCGAAGGCGTGTGGCGGGCGGTGGGCAGCTCCAGGGTGATCACCGGCAGCTTGAGGAAGTCGCCGCCGTAGTCGCCCAGCGAGCCGGGATAGGAGCCCAGCGGCTGCAGGCGCAGGTAGCCGAGCTTGACCGGTGGGTTGTACGGGCCGTCGAAGTCCAGCACGTTGAGCGGCGCATGCACCGAGACGATGGCGTCGGGGCGGAAGCTGCGGATCTGCTCCAGCACCCAGCGCGTTTCCGGCTCGGAGGCCGCCTTCGGGCCGGGATAGCGCCGCGGGTCGTGGCCGGTGCGGGCGGACCAGAACTTGAGCGCGCGCGCTTCCCAGTCCGGCGCCGGGAAGTTGCGGTTCAGGTCCACGCCGTTGGCGTTCATGCGCCGCGCCGGCTGGGCCATCAGGCCGTCAGGGTTGACGCAGGGCAGCACGCGCCACTGGTAGGGCTGGAAGCGGTCGTTCTTGAGGCGCTCGATCCACTGGAACGCAACCACCACGGCGGAGAACTCGTCGCCATGGATGCCGCCGAGCACCAGCACGCGGTGCGGCTCGCCGGACGCGCGGCGCGGCGCGAAATCGCGGTACAGCAGCGGCCGGCCCTGTGCGCTGGCCGCGGCCTGGGCCAAGCCGGCGAGCCGGCATTGCTCGGCGTCGAACCCGCTGATGCGCCGGGCCAGCTCGGCGCAGGCCGAAACCACCCGCTGCGAGCCGGCCGCCGCGTCGCCCGCCTGCGCGCTGCCGCCCGCCGCCGCCAGCGCGGCGCAGGCCGCGAACCGCGCGACGATGGCGGCTAGGCTTTGCGTTCTTTGCGGACCTTGTCGACCAGGAAATCGACGATCTTCAGCAGGTCGTCCGGCGCGCCGACCACCACGTATTTTCCGCCGACGACGATGCTGGGCACGCTCTGGATCTGGTAGGTGATGGACTCGTTGTCGGCCTGGCGCACGCCGGTGTCCACCACGAAGCTGCCGGCGGTGCCGTCGAAGTCGGCCGGCTTGACGCCGGCGGCGTCGGCGAAGATCTGCTTCACCTGGTCCAGCGAGGTGATGTACTGCTGGTGCACGTGGATCGCCTCGAACAGCGGACGGTGCACCTTGTCGCCCACGCCCAGGGCCTGGCCGATGTAGAACGCCTGCTCGAGGATCTTGCCGTCGTCGCGGCCCAGGCTGTTGGGCACGCGCTTGAAGCTGACGTCAGCCGGCAGGTGCTTGCGCCATTCCTCGATCGACGGGTCGGCGTGGAAGCAATGCGGGCAGCAGTAGCAGAAGAACTCCTCGATCTCGATCTTCTTGGGATCGGCCGGGGCCTGCGGCTGCGCCACCAGGTTGTACTGCTGGCCCAGCGTGTAGTTCGGCGCGCTGCCGGCCGAGCAGGCGGCGGCGAACGCCGCGAAGAACACGAACAGCGCGGGCTTCAGCAGGGCCGAAGCCAGGCGATGCGGGCGTTGCGTCATCGAGCCGCGCCTTTGGTTACTGGAGACCGGAAACGTAAGACGCCAGCGCCTGGATTTCGTTCTCTTTGAGCTTGGCGGCAATGGCGGACATCATCAGGCCCTTGCCGGCGCCGCCGCGGTCGCAATTCTTCAGCTCGCTGGCGGCGCAGCTGGCGTAGGCGTGGAGCTGGTTGGCGGAGTAGCCGGAATTCTGCCCGCCGATGCGCGGGAACTGCGCAGCGCCGTTGCCCGCCCCGGTGGGGCCATGGCAGCCGGCGCAGGCCGGCAGGCCGCGGGCGGAGTCGCCGGCTCGATAAATCGACTGTGCGACGGCGACCGAATCGGGGCTGGCCACGCCCGGCACCGGCTTCTGCGAAGCGAAGAAGGCGGCGAGGTCGCGCATGTCCTGCTCGTGGTTGGGCAGGCCCATGGCCTGGGCGAACATGACCGGGTTCTTGCGCGCCACGCACTTGTCGGTGGTGCAGGTGAACTCGCCGAGCTGCTCCAGGATATAGGCCGAATGCTGGCCTGCCAGCTTGGGCCACTGCGGGTTGATGGCGCCGTTGCCGCCCGGCCCGTGGCAGGCGAAACAGGCCGCCGCCTTGGTCGCACCGGCCGTGGCGTCGCCCTGCACGAGGGCGTCCTTGCCGGACGAGGCCGGCGCGGCCTCCTGTGCCAGGGCAAGAACCGGCGCACAAAGGACCAGGGCGAGCAGGACGCGCGTCATTGAAAAGGACTCCACAAGGCGTAGCGCGCGTCTTCGAATGTGGCGCGCCGGTATTCGGGGCGAAATATTACACCATGCCCGCCGGCTTGTGCCTTATTGCAGGCGCGCGCCGGGCGCGCCCGACTCGTGGCGGTACCGTGCCTGTACACTGTCCAGCCGTGGACAAGACCGGCATGCAAGCTCCCAACCCGTTCGCCGGCACCCGCTTCCTGCTGTCGGCGGCGCAGCTCACCCAGCTGCCTGCAGACACCCTGCCGGAGGTGGCCTTCGTCGGCCGCTCCAACGCCGGCAAGTCCAGCGCGCTCAACCTGATCTGCGCGCACAAGCAGCTCGCCCGCGTCAGCAAGACGCCCGGCCGCACGCAGCTCATCAACCTGTTCGGAGTGCCCCTGGAGCGCGCCGCCGCGGGAGACACGCCCGACGCCATCGCCGGCCGCCTGGTGGACCTGCCCGGCTACGGCTTTGCCGACGTGCCGCAGGCGGTGCGGCGCAACTGGGGGCTGCTGGTCGGGGGCTATGTCGAGAAGCGCGCAAACCTGCGCGGGCTGATCGTGCTGATGGATATCCGCCACCCGCTGACGGACCTGGACTGGCAGATGCTGCGCTGGAGCGGCGCGCGCAACCTGCCCTGCCACGTGCTGCTGACCAAGGACGACAAGCTCGGCCACGGCGCCGCCCAGGCGGCGCTGCTGGGCGTGCGCGCACAGCTCCGCGAAGCCGGGTCGGCGGTCACCGTGCAGCGCTTTTCCGCCCACACGCGCGCCGGCGCCGACCATGCGCGCGCGGTGGTGGCCGGCTGGCTGGGGCTTGCCGGAGTGCCGGCATCCGCCGGCTGACGGGCGCCCGCGCGAGCGCGGGGATTTCCGTGTAGATTGGCGTGAGGCAAAAAAATGCCCGGCAGGTCGGGGGAACCTACCGGGCAACGAGCTCCGGCTTGGGGGTGCCGGAATATCCGCCCAGGGAGTGAAGGCGGAGAACGGGAAAGGGAGTCACCGTTCACAGGGTTAGAGCGGGGCGTGCGCCGAAAAGTTCAACGCGAATCCGGGGAAGTTCTGCTGCAGCGCGCAAAAAGTGCGGAATCTTTACCTAACGCACTGATTTATAAGAATTTAAAATTTTGCCGCGGTGCGGCACAAAAACACTGCGGCGGTGGCCGGCTGGGTTCCACTAAGCCTTTATTTCCACGGCATTTCTGCGGCTAGGGGGCGTCCTGCGCGCTGCTGGAACGGCCCTGCGCGGTGTGCGCCTGGTCCCAGTTCGCGCCGGTCCCCCAGTCCGCCGCCAGCGGCACGGCCAGTGCCTTGATGCGGCACATGCGGCCGGCGATGGCCGCCGCGGCCTGCTCGATGCGGGCCTGCGGCCCCTCGAACACCAGCTCGTCGTGCACCTGCATGATCATGCGCAGCCCGGGCGCGCCCTCCGGCAGCCAGGCGGCAAGGTCGATCATGGCCAGCTTGATCAGGTCGGCGGCGGTGCCCTGCAGCGGCGCGTTGATGGCGGTGCGCTCGGCATACTGGCGCTGCGCGGCGTTGCGCGAGCGGATGTTGGGCAGGTACAGGCGCCGGCCGAACAGGGTCTCGACGTAACCGCGCGTGCGCGCGGACTCGCGGGTGGAGTCCATGAAGCGCTTCACGCCGGGGTAGCGCGCGAAGAAGCGGTCGATGTAGTCCTGCGCCTGCGCGCGGCCGATGGCGAGCTGCCGCGCCAGGCCGAACGCGGACATGCCGTAGATCAGGCCGAAGTTGATCGCCTTGGCCGCGCGCCGCTGCTCGCCGCCGACCTGCTCCAGCGGCAGGCCGAAAACCTCGGCGGCGGTGGCCTGGTGGATGTCGAGGTCCTGCGCGAAGGCCTGGCACAGGCGCTCGTCGCCGGACAGGTGCGCCATCAGGCGCAGCTCGATCTGCGAGTAGTCGATCGACAGCAGCGTGTTGCCGGGCTCGGCGACGAAGGCCTGGCGGATGCGGCGGCCTTCGGCGGTGCGCACCGGGATGTTCTGCAGGTTGGGGTCGGACGACGACAGCCGCCCGGTCGCCGCCACCGCCTGGTGGTACGAGGTGTGGATGCGGCCGGTGTCCGGGTTGACCTGCTGCGGCAGGTTGTCGGCATAGGTCGAGCGCAGCTTCTGCATCGCGCGCCAGTCCAGCAGCAGCCGCGGCAGCGTGTGCTGCGCGGCCAGCTCCTCCAGCACGTCCTCGGCGGTGGAAGGATCGCCCTTGGGCGTCTTGCCCAGCACCGGCAGCTGCAGCTTGTCGTACAGCACGGCCTGCAGCTGCTTGGGCGAACCCAGGTTGAACTCGCCGCCGGCCTCCTTCCAGGCCTGCGACCGGATCTCGTCCATGCGGCCGGCAAGCTCGGTGCTGATGCGGGCCAGCAGGCCCACGTCCACCTTCACGCCAGCGCGCTCCATGTGCGCCAGCACCGGCACCAGCGGCATCTCGATGGTTTCGAACACGCGCTTGAGCGCGTCGAACTCGCAGACGCGCGGGTACAGCACGCGGTGCAGGCGCAGGGTGATGTCGGCGTCCTCGGCGGAATAGGCCGAGGCGCGGTCCACCGGCACCTGGTTGAAAGAGATCTGGCCCTTGCCCTTGCCGGCCACGTCCTCGAAATGGATGGTGCGGTGGTTCAGGTGCGTCTGCGCCAGCGTGTCCATGTCGTGGCGGTTGCCGGCGGCGTCGAGCACGTAGCTTTCCAGCATGGTGTCGTAGGCCACGCCGCGCAGCTCGATGCCGTAGCGCGCCAGCACGTTCATGTCGTACTTGATGTGCTGGCCGACCTTGGGCCGCGCCGGGTCCTCCAGCAGCGGCTTGAGCCGCGCCAGCACGTCCGCCATCGGCAGCTGCGCCGGCGCGCCCAGGTAGTCGTGCGCCAGCGGCACGTACCAGCCTTCGCCCGGCACCACCGCGAACGACAGCCCGACCAGGCCGGCGCGCATGGCGTCGAGCTGGTCGGTCTCGCTGTCCACGCAGATCAGCTCGGCGGCGGCGAGCTGCTCGAGCATGGCGGCGAACGCGGGCTCGTCGAGCACGGCGTGGTCGCGCGTGGCCGGCGACTCCGGCGGCGGCGGCGCGGCCGCCAAGGTCGCGGCCGGCTGCGGCGCGCCGGCCGCCTCGACCGGCGCCTCCGGCGCGGCCTTGAGCTCGTCCAGCCAGCGGTTGAACTCGAAGCGGCGGTACAGCGCCGCCAGCGCCTCGGGGTCGGGCGCCGCCGGCCGCAGCGCTTCCAGCGGCATCGGCAGCGCGACTTCGCAGTGGATGGTGGCGAGCTTGCGCGCCAGCGGCAGCTGGCCCAGCGCGGCGCGCAGGTTCTCGCCGGCCTTGCCGGGAATCTCGCCGGCGTGCGCCACCACCGCGTCGAGCGAGCCGTACTGTGCAAGCCAGCGCGCGGCGGTCTTGGGCCCGACCAGGGCCACGCCGGGGATGTTGTCGCTGGTGTCGCCGACCAGGGCGAGGTAGTCGACGATGCGCTCCGGCGGCACGCCGAATTTCTCCGCTACGCCGGCCGGGTCCATGCGGCGGTCCTTCATCGTGTCGAGCAGGCTGATGCGCGGGTTGACCAGCTGCGCCATGTCCTTGTCGCTGGTCACGATCAGTACCTGGCGGCCTTCCGCGTCGCCCTGGCGCGCCAGCGTGCCGATGACGTCGTCAGCCTCCACGCCGGGCACCTGCAGCACCGGCAGGCCCATCGCCGTGATCAGCTCCACCAGCGGCGGGAACTGCGCGGTGAGGTCCTCCGGCGTGGCGTCGCGCGTCGCCTTGTATTGCGCGTACAGCTCGTCGCGGAAGGTCTTGCCCGGGGCGTCGAACACCACCGCGATGTGTTCCGGGTGATAGTCGCGCAGCAGGCGCCGGATCATGTTGGCCATGCCGTAGATCGCCCCGCTGGGCTCGCCGCGCGAGGTGGTCAGCGGCGGCAGCGCATGGTAGGCGCGGAATAGCCAGCCGGAAGCATCGATCAGGATGACCGGATGGCTCATGGCCGGCGCTCCGCGCCGGCGGGAATTGGCAATCGGCAGACGGGAATCGCAAAGGCACTTGCCGGTGCGGCGTACAGATTGCGATCCTTCGCCCCCGGTCTTCGACGATTCCCCATTCCCGACTCCCTATTCCCGGCCGTCATGGCAACAGGCTTTCGCCGCGCCAGAGGTCGTCCAGCGTTTCGCGCGCGCGCACCAGGTGCATCGCCGAACCGTCCACCAGCACCTCGGCGGCGCGCACGCGGGAGTTGTAGTTGGAGCTCATGACGAAACCATAGGCGCCGGCGGTGCGGATCGCCAGGCAGTCGCCTTCCTCCAGCGCCAGCGCGCGCGCGCGCGCCAGCCAGTCGCCGGTTTCGCACACCGGGCCGACGATGTCCCACACGCGCGCAGCGCGGTCGGTGCGCGGCCGCAGCGGCAGCACCGCGTGCCAGGCGTCGTAGAACGCCGGCCGGATGAGGTCGTTCATGGCGGCGTCGACGATCGCGAAGTTCTTGCCGTCGCCGTCGGGCGCCGGCTTGAGCAGCTCCACCCGCGTCAGCAGCACGCCGGCGTTGCCGGCGATGGCGCGGCCGGGCTCGGCGAACACGGTCAGGCCGCGCCCGTCCAGGCGCGTGCGCAGCGCGCCGGCCCACTGCGCCGGCGCGGGCGGCTGCTCGTCGTGGTAGCGCACGCCCAGGCCGCCGCCGACGTCGATATGGTGCAGTTTCAGGCCTTGCGCCTCCAGGCGCCCGACCAGGGCCAGCACGCGGTCCAGCGCATCCAGGAACGGCTCCAGTTCGCACAGCTGCGAGCCGATGTGGCTGGCCACGCCGTGCACCTCGATGCCGGGCAGGGTGCGCGCCAGCCCGTAGAGGCGCTCGGCCTGGACGACGTCGACACCGAACTTGTTCTCCTTCAGGCCGGTGGAGATGTAGGGATGGGTGCGCGCGTCGACGTCCGGGTTGACCCGCAGGGCGATGCGCGCGCGCCGCCGGCGCGCGGCGGCGATGCGATCCAGGCGCAGCAGCTCGGCCTCGGACTCGACGTTGAAGCAGGCGATGCCGGCGTCGAGTGCGCGCTCGATCTCCGGGCCGCTCTTGCCGACGCCGGAGAACACCACCTTGGCCGGGTCGCCGCCGGCGCGCAGCACCCGCGCCAGCTCGCCGCCGGAGACGATGTCGAAGCCGGCGCCGAGCCGCGCCAGCACCTGCAGCACGGCGAGGTTGGAGTTGGCTTTCACCGCGTAGCAGATACCGTGGTCGATGCCGGCCAGGGCATCGTCGAAGGCACGGTAGTGGCGGCTCAGCGTGGCGCGCGAATAGACGTAGGTCGGCGTGCCGAAGCGCGCCGCGATGGCCGCCAGCGGGACGTCTTCGGCGAACAGCTCGCCGTTTCTCTCGTTGAAATGGTCCATCGATGCGTCGGGCGGATGCAGGTGAGGAGGTGCCGCCCGGCGGTGCGGCGGCACCGGCGGCGGATCAGTTGCCGGGTGCGGCGCCGGGCGTGGCGGACGGCAGCGGCTTGCGCTGCTCTTTCTTGGCGGCATCGTCCTTGGCCGCCTGCTGGTCGGGCAGGTACAGCGCGCCGCCCTGGCCGCAGGCGGCGAGCGCCGCCAGCACCAGGGCCAGGCAGGCCGTGCGCATCGCTTGGACGGGACTGATCATTGCGTGCCAGTTTAGCAGCGCCGGTTGCCGCACGCGGGCCGCGCCCGCACAATCCGGCCATCCCACCCCACAGCGGCGGCCGTTGCCGCGGACACCTGATGAGACTGATCGAAGCGGACGACGCGGTGCGCCTGGAGCCGGATCAACCGGCCCAGGCCGCGGTGATCCTGCTGCACGGCCTGGGCGCCGACGGCCACGATTTCGTGCCGGTGGCCGAAGCGCTGGGGCTGCCGCAGTCCGGCCGGCTGCGCTTTGTTTTTCCGCACGCGCCGGTGCGGCGCATCACCCTCAACGGCGGCATGCGCATGCGCGGCTGGTACGACATCTACAGCCTGGAACGCAACGGGCGGCAGGACCAGGAAGGGATCGCGCAGGCCGCCGCCATCGCGCAGTCGTTCATCGACGAGCAGGTCGGCGCCGGCGTGCCGCGCCAGCGCATCGTGCTGGCCGGCTTTTCGCAGGGCGGCGCGGTGGCGCTGCACGCCGGGCTGCGGCAGGAGCAGGCGCTGGCCGGCATCCTGGCGCTGTCGACCTACCTGCCGCTGCGCGCCTCACTGCCGGCCGAGCTGACCCCGGCCGGGCGGTCGACGCCGGTCCTGCAATGCCATGGCCGCTTCGACAGCGTGCTGCCGGTGGCCATGGGCAGCGAGGCGCGCGACTTCCTGCGCAGCATCGGCTGCGAGGTGCAGTGGCACGACTATCCGATGGACCACGAAGTGTGCGCCGAGGAGATCGCCGACATGGGCGCCTGGCTGGCGCCGCGGCTGGACTAGGCGCTAAGCCAAGAAGCGCTCCAGCACCTGCTCCATGAGGCGGTTGTTCTGCTCGAACAGCGCCGGCTGCGCCAGGATGTGCTCCGGCGCCTGCACGTAGGCGGCGGGCGCCGGCCGTTCGTGGCGGAACCATTCAACGGCATTGGCCGGCGTCACTTCCAGGTGGAACTGCAGCCCCAGCAGCTTGGGCCCGCAGGCGAACGCCTGCTGCGCGCAGGCCTCGCTTCCGGCCAGCCGTTCGGCGCCGGGCGGCAGCGCATAGGTGTCGCCGTGCCAGTGGAACGCGGTGAAGCGCTCGGGCAGCCCGGCCAGCAGCGGCGATTGCCGGCCGGCCGGCGTCAGTTGCACCTCGAACCAGCCGATTTCGCTGTGCGCGTTGCGGCGCACCGGGCCGCCCAGCGCATCGGCCAGCAGCTGGGCGCCCAGGCACACGCCGAGCACGCGGCGGCCGGCCGCCGCGGCGGCGCCGATCAGGCGCTTTTCGGCCGGCAGCCAGGGATGTGCGTCATGCTCGTAGATGTTCATCGGCCCGCCCATCACCACCAGCGCGTCGAAGTCGTCCAGCAGCGGCGGCGGCTCGCCGGCGTACAGCCGGCTGCCGCGCACGGCGTGGCCGCGCCGCGCCAGCCACGGCCCGATGACGCCAAGGTCTTCGAAGTCGGCGTGCTGCAGCCAGTGCACCCGCACCGCTCAGGCCTTGCGCGGCTCGAACTGCAAGGCCACCGAGTTGATGCAGAAGCGCAGGCCGGTGGGGCGCGGCCCGTCCGGAAAGACGTGGCCCAGGTGCGCGTCGCAGCGGCCGCAGCGGACTTCGATGCGGCGCATGCCGTGGCTCAGGTCCTCGATCGATTCGAGCGGCGCGCCGGGAATCGGCTGGAAGAAGCTCGGCCAGCCGGTGCCGGACTCGAACTTGGTGCCGGAATCGAACAGCGGCTCGCCGCAGCAGATGCAGCGGAAGGTGCCGTCGCGATGATCGTCCCACAAGGCGCCGGTGAAGGCGCATTCGGTGCCGCCGCGGCGCGTCACCTGGTACTGCTCGGGGGTGAGCTGCGCGCGCCACTGCGCGTCGGTCTTGACGATTTTTTCGAGGGTGTTGCCGGTGCCTGCCATGGTCGGGGCGTCCTGCGGCGCGGGTCGTTCGGGGGGGGCGGTGCGCCACCCCGATCGTCATGATAATACGGTGCCGCCCAGCCGCATGGACGCGCATGGACGCAGCTGAAGGACGGCGCGCATAAACCGCGGCAGAGGCCGGTGCATCCAAGCCGATGGCGGCGCGGCCCGCGGGGCGGCCGCTGCTATGATCCGGCGGTCGGGCGGCAATCCGGCCCAGGCGCCGGTGCCGCGCATAACAAACGAGGACCCAAGCATGAAAAAGCTGCTCCCGAGCGCCGCCTGCGCCTTTCTCGCCGCCGCCTGCGGCAAATCGCCGCCCCCGGCTCCCGCGGCCGCGGCGCCGGCGGCACCCGCGCTGGTGTCGGGCATCGACACCAATTACTTCGACGACGCGGTGCGCGCGCAGGACGACTTCTACCGCCACGTCAACGGCAAGTGGCTGGCCACCACCGAGATTCCGGCCGACAAGGGCGCCTACGGCTCCTTCACCAAGATCGCCGACGACACCCAGGAGCAGCTGCGCGCATTGATCGAGGACGCGGCCAAGAGCGCCGGCGCCGCCGATCCCGACAAGCAAAAGATCGGCGACCTCTACAACAGCTTCATGGACGAAGCCGCGCTCGAAGCGCTGGGCGACAAGCCGCTGGAAGCGGAGATGCAACGGATCGACGCGCTCAAGAGCAGGAAGGAGATACCCGGGCTGATCGCGCACTTCAACCAGATCGGCGTGGAAGCGCCGTACGGCCCGCAGGTGCACCAGGACGCGCGCGACTCCACCAAGTACGTGTTCGACCTCGGCCAGGCCGGCCTCGGGCTGCCGGACCGCGACTACTACCTGCAGGACGATCCAAAGCTCAAGCAGATCCGCCAGGCCTACGCCGGCCACATCGGGAAAATGCTGACGCTGGCGGGCGACCGGCAAGCCGCCGCCGACGCCGGCAGGATCATGGCGCTGGAGACCGCCCTGGCCAAGGTGCAGTGGACCAAGGTGCAGAACCGCGACCCGGTGAAGACCTACAACAAGGTGGAGCTCGCCGACCTGCCCAAGCTCGCGCCCGGCTACGACTGGAAGGCCTACCTGACGCAGGCCGGCGTCGACGGCAAGGTGGACTACCTGGTGGTGAGCCAGCCGAGCTACATGACCGGCTTCAACGCGCTGCTGGCCTCCACCCCGCTGCCGGTGTGGCAGGCCTATTTCCGCTGGCACCTGATCTCGGACTACGCGCCCTACCTGTCCAAGGCGTTCGTCGACGAGCACTTCGCGTTTTACGGCACCGCGCTGCGCGGCATCCCGCAGAACCGGCCGCGCTGGAAGCGCGGCGTCGGCGTGGTGGAGGAGGCTGTCGGCGAGAGCCTGGGCAAGCTGTACGTGGCCAAGTACTTCCCGCCGGAATCCAAGCAGCGCATGGACGAGCTGGTGAAGAACCTGCTGGCCGCCTACCGTCAGGACATCGACACGCTGGAATGGATGAGCCCGGAGACGCGCAAGAAGGCGCAGGAAAAGCTCGCCAAGTTCACCCCCAAGATCGGCTATCCGAAGAAGTGGCGCGACTACGGCACGCTGTCGGTGGTCAAGGGCGACCTGGTCGGCGACGTCATGCGCGCCGGGGTGTTCGAGTACAACCGCAACGTCAACAAGCTGGGCAAGCCGATCGACCGCGACGAATGGGACATGACGCCGCAGACGGTGAACGCCTACTACAACCCGGAGCTCAACGAGATCGTGTTCCCGGCGGCGATCCTGCAGCCGCCGTTCTTCAACGCCAAGGCCGACGACGCGGTGAACTACGGCGGCATCGGCGGCGTCATCGGCCACGAGATCAGCCACGGCTTCGACGACCAGGGCAGCCAGTACGACGGCGACGGCAACCTGCTCGACGCGCCAGGCTGGTTCACCAAGGACGACCTCGACAAGTACAAGGCGCGCACGCATGCGCTGGTGGAGCAGTACGCCGCCTTCGAGCCGGTGCCCGGCTTCCACGTCAACGGCGAGCTGACCCTGGGCGAGAACATCGCCGACAACTCCGGCATCGCCATCGCCTACAAGGCCTACCGCCTGTCGCTGGGCGGCAAGCCGGCGCCGGCCATCGACGGCCTCAGCGGCGAGCAGCGCTTCTACATGGGCTGGGCGCAGGTGTGGCGCGCCAAGGTGCGCGAGAACGAGGCGATCCTGCGCATCAAGTCCGACCCGCATTCGCCGCCGGCGGTGCGCGGCACGGTGCCGGAGATGAACCAGCAAAGCTTCTACGACGCCTGGGGCGTGAAGGAAGGCGACAAGATGTACCTGGCGCCGGACAAGCGCGTGACCATCTGGTAGGAGCTACGGCCGGGCACGGTGGTCCTCTCAGAGAAGCTCTGAATAATCGGAGCTTCCCGCCTGGGCCACGGACGGCCCAACAGTTTCAATGGCGTAAGCCGTTGAAAATGAAGATCGTTGAAAATCACGCTTTTCGACGGCTGTCGTCTGAATAAATCCAGGATGGACCTATTCAGAGTTCCTTTAGTCCAGCAGCGGGCTGTCGCCGCCGGGCCGCCAGCCGAAGCGGGACAGGTCCACCCGGCCGCCGGCGAAGCGCACACCCTCGTCGCGTAGCCGGCGCTTCTGTTCGCGGTGCCCGGGGCTGTTCGGCGGCAACGAAATGCGGCCCTGGGAATTGATCACGCGGTGCCACGGCAGGGCCGGCACGTCGGCCGCGGAAAGGGCCGCGCCGACCAGGCGGGCGCCGCGCGGCAGGCCGGCCAGCCGCGCGACCTGGCCATAGGTCGCCACGCGGCCTGCGGGAACCGTGCGGACCACCTTCCAGATCGCCGGGAATGCAGCATTCGAAGTCATTTCATGATAGTTTTGCGTGCGGCTCCCGGGCCTTCAGGGGAAGATTTACGGGGGTTCAGATGCCGTTCAGCAAGCACCCATGATACTTTTAATGCCGAATCGTTCCGGGCCACGGGCGATTGAGGCACACCACCACCAAGGAGATCTCCGATGAGTTCCAAGCTGTTATCAATCCTGCTCGTGTCTGGCGCTCTTGTCGCTGGCCAGGCGCTGGCGCAGGAAGCCGCCGCTCCCGCTGCTGCTCCGGCGGCCCCCGCTGCAGCCGCCCCGGCTGAAGCTGCCCCGGTCGCTCCGGCTGCCCCGGCGAAGAAGAAGCACAAGAAGCACCACGCCAAGAAGAAGGCCGACGCTGCTCCCGCAGCCGACGCCGCTCCGGCGAAGTAAGCGAAGCGTCAAGCGGCGGCCGGGCCCCCCCGTGGGGCGCGGCCGCTTTTTTTTGCCCGGCGGTTTTCCGGCCTGCTGCCTAGAACCCACCTCAAAAACGTAGCGAGCGCAGGCAGTTGGCGCGCCGCCGGAGCGCAGGAACCGGAGCATACATAAACGTATGTGAGGATTCCGAGCACCGCCGGCGCGCCAACTGACAAGCGCAGTAGTTTTTGAGGTGGGTTCTGGTCAGTCGAGGCTCGAGGCCACGCGCGGCGTGGTAAGCAGGCGCCCGAACGCCCGCCACTGCTCGGCCGAGCCGGGCACGGTGCCGCCCGCGGCTTCGACGTACTGGCGCACCAGCTGCTCGCCGTAGGCATAGTTGACGATGTAGCTGCGGTACCGGTCGAAGAAGGCGATGCGCTGGCGCGCCCGCTCCGGCGAGGCCAGCGTGTGTTCCTGCAGCCACGCCGAGGTCTGCACCGCCGTCCAGTCTCCATCCAGGTAATGCCGCGCCGCCTCCACCGTGGCTGGTGCGAGCAGCTTGGCGGCGGCCGTCACCCGGTCGTAGTCGGTGAGATTGCGGGTGCTCAGGCCAGCCAGGCGGAACAGCTTCTTCTCCAGGGCGCGCCGCTGCTGCCAGGGATACAGCAGGTCCACCCCGAAATCCGCGCTGCCCTCGGCGACGAACGACTGCGGCGAGTACAGGGCGTAGACCTGGTACTCCGGCCAGCCGCGGCCGCGCACCAGGTACTGCTCGAGCAGGCCGCCGTAGACGTGGTGCCCCGGGTAGCCTTCGTGGGAGGCCAGCTGGATCACGCGGTCGATGGTCACCGGCAGGTCGGTGTTGACCTGGATGCGGCTGCTGAAACCGCCCTGGTACCAGTTGTAGGCGCTCCAGGGCTTGCCCGCGACCAGCGACAGCTCGAAGCGCTCCCCCGCCGGCAGCGACAGGTGCCGGCGGGTGCCGGCGCGAGCGTCGGCGATGGCGGCCTGCATCACCCGCTCCAGCCTGGCGCGCGGCACCGCGAAGCCGTCCACGTAGCGGTTGTAGCGCTGCGCCAGGCTGCCGGAGCCCCTGGGCAGCAGGCTGCGCACCTGCGCCAGGGCGGCTTCGTTTTCGGCGGCGTTGTAGTCCGGCGGCGCCACGTCGTACAGCGCGCGCGCCTCGTCGTCGAAGCTGAACTTCTGGCCGCGCAGCATGGCCGCGCGCGCCGACAGCGAACCGAGCTGGTTCTTCAGGTAGCGGCGGCGCAGCTCCGGCAGCTTGGGATCGGCCGCGATCGGCTCGGGCGCCGCGCTCGACAGGGCCGCCATCAGCTGCTGGGCCTGGTGCTGGATCTGCGCCGCGTCCAGGCCGGCCTTGCGCGCGAGGTCGCGCCAGGCGGGCGGCCCGTAGTAGGCGTCGACATAGCCCGGATCGAGCTGGTCGAAAGCCAGCACCAGGCGGACGTAAGCGACGGCGATCTCGTTGACGGTCATGACCGGAACCGGGGCGGTCTGCGCCGGCGCGGCCGCCGCCGGCTGGGTGGCGGCGGGGGCGGCCGGCGCAGCCGCCGCAGGCTTGGCCGGCTTCTCGCGCAGCCAGGGGAACCCGGCGCCGCAGCCGGCCAGCGCCAGGTCCGCGGCCAGCACCAGGGCGGCGGCGAGGGCGCGGCGGCGCAGCACCGGCATGCACCGGCGCCTCACAGCAGCACCCGCCGCAGATCCGCCAGCAGCTTGACCAGCTGGACGATGAAGCGCGCCGCGTAGGCACCGTCGATCACCCGGTGGTCATAGGACAGCGACAGCGGCAGCATCAGCCGCGGCTGGAACGCGGTGCCGTCCCACACCGGCTTCATCACCGCGCGCGAGACGCCGAGGATGGCGACCTCCGGCGCGTTGACGATCGGCGTGAAGTGGCCGCCGCCGATGCCGCCGAGGCTGGAGATGGTGAAGCAGCCGCCGCGCATGTCCTCGGCCTTCAGCTTGCCGTCGCGTGCCTTCTTCGCCAGCTCCGCGGTTTCCTGCGCGAGCTGGACGATGCCCTTGCGGTCGACGTCGCGCACCACCGGCACCACCAGGCCGTTGGCGGTGTCTGCGGCGAAGCCGATGTGGGTGTACTGCTTCATGATCAGGTTCTCGCCGTCGGGCGCCAGCGAGGAACGGAATTCGGGATAGGCGTCGGTGGCGCGCGCCACCGCCTTGAGCAGGAACGGCAGCAGGGTCAGCTTGGCGCCGCCTTCGCGCGCCAGCTCCTCGCCCTGGGTCTTGCGGAAGGCTTCCAGCTCGGTGACGTCGGCTTCGTCGTCCTGGGTGACGTGCGGAACGTTGAGCCAGCTGCGGTGCAGGTGCGCCGCCGACAGCTTGCGGATGCGCGCCAGCGGCTTGACCTGGATGGCGCCGAACTGGGCGAAATCGACCGCCGGAATCGGCGGGATGGCACCGCCGGCGGAAGGTGGCGCGGCCGGCGCGGGCGTCTTGAGCGCCTGTTTCACGAAAGACTGGATGTCATCGCGCGTGATCCGCCCGCGCGGGCCGCTGCCCTTGACCAAGGCAAGATCCGCGCCGAGTTCGCGGGCGAACTTGCGCACCGCCGGACTGGCGTAGGGAATCGGCGTCCCGGCGGCGGGCCGCGACGGTTCGGCCGGCGGCTGCGCCGGCGCAACCGCGGCGGCCACCGGCATGGCAGAAGCTGCGGCAGCAGGCGCCGCAGCAGGCGCGGAGGCGGTTTCCGCTGCGGCGGCGGCCGGAACTGCGGCGGCGGAGCCGGTGGTCTCCAGCGTGCAGATCGGCGTGCCCTGCGACACCTTGTCGCCCAGCTTGAGCCGCAGCGCACGCACGACGCCCGCTTCCGGTGCAGGCACGTCCATGGCGGCCTTCTCGGATTCCAGCGTGACCAGCGGCGCATCCTTGTCGACCGCCTGGCCTTCGCGGACGAACACCTCGATCACCGGCACGTCGTGGAAGTCGCCGATGTCGGGCACCACCACCTCGATGCGCGCGGGCGCCGCAGCGGCGGCGGCCGGCGCGGCCGGCGCAGCGGTGGCCGGCGCCGGGGCGGATGGCGTGGCCGGCGGAGGCGCGGCAGCCTGGACCGGTGCCACGGCCGCCGGCGCCGGGCTGGCGGCCTCGTCGCCGGCGATCTCCAGCACCAGCACGCCATCGCCCTTCGACACCTTGTCGCCGACCTTGAGCCGCAGCGACTTCACCGTGCCCGCCTCCGGCGCCGGCACGTCCATCGTCGCCTTCTCGGATTCCAGCGTGACCAGCGGCGCTTCCTTCTGCACGCTGTCGCCGGGCTTGACCAGCACGTCGATCACCGGCACGTCGGCGAAATCGCCGATGTCGGGCACCGTGACTACCAGCTCTTTGGCCATGTTCTCAGGTTCTCATCCGTCCGCCGCAGCCGCGCCGCACCGGCCGCGCCTGCGGCAAACCTCTGCGTGCCGCCGAATCGCGGCACCGTTGCGGGTGGCGCTTCAGTTGATCTCCGGGTTCGGCTTGTCGCTGCCGATGCCATAGCGGGCGATCGCCTCGCCGACCTTCTTGCGCGGCACCGCGCCGGCCTGGGCCAGCGCGTGCAGCGCCTTCACCGCCACCCAGCGGCGGTCCACCTCGAAGAAGTCGCGCAGGCGCTCGCGCGTGTCGCTGCGGCCGTAGCCGTCGGTGCCCAGCACATGGTACGGCGCCGGCACCCAGGGCCGGATCTGCTCGGCGTAGGCCTTGACGTAGTCGGTGGCGGCGATCACCGGCCCGGCCATGCCGCTCAGGGCCTCGGCGACGAAGGCGCGCCGCGGCTTTTCCTCCGGGTGCAGCAGGTTCCAGCGCTCCACCTCGCGGCCGTCGCGCGCCAGCTCGGTGAACGACGGCGCGCTCCACACGTCGGCGGTGACGCCCCAGTCGGCGCGCAGCAGCTCGGCGCCGGCGATCACCTCGCGCAGGATCGAGCCGGAGCCGAGCAGCTGGACATGCCGGTCCGCCGGCTTTTCGCAGGGCTGCAACAGGTACAGCCCGCGCATGATGCCCTTCTCCACGCCGGCCGGCATGGCCGGGTGCGGATAGTTCTCGTTCTGCAGGGTCAGGTAGTAGTACTCGTCGTGATGGGCGTCGGCGTCGGGGCCGTACATGCGCCGCATGCCCTCGTGCACGATCACCGCGATCTCGTAGGCGAAGGCCGGATCGTAGGAGCGGCAGCTCGGCACCGCCGAGCTCATCAGGTGGCTGTGGCCGTCCTGGTGCTGCAGGCCCTCGCCGTTCAGGGTGGTGCGGCCGGCGGTGCCGCCGAGCAGGAAGCCGCGCGCGCGCATGTCGCCGGCGGCCCAGCACAGGTCGGCGACGCGCTGGAAGCCGAACATCGAGTAGAAGATGAAGAACGGCAGCAGGCTGACGCCGTGGTTGGAGTAGCTGGTGGCGGCGGCGATCCAGCTCGACATGGCGCCGGCCTCGGTGATGCCTTCCTCGAGGATCTGGCCCTTGATGTCCTCCTTGTAGAAAGCCAGCTGGTCGGCGTCCTCGGGCTTGTATTTCTGGCCGACGCAGGAGTAGATGCCGAGCTGCCGGAACATGCCCTCCATGCCGAAGGTGCGCGCCTCGTCGGGCACGATCGGCACCACGCGCGGGCCGACGTTGCGGTCGCGCAGCAGCATCTGCAGCATCTGCACGAACGCCATGGTGGTGCTGATCTCGCGCTCGCCGGTGGACTGCAGCAGCCGCTCGAAGATCGACAGCGGCGGGATCTCCAGCGGCTCGCCCCTGGCGCGCCGGTGCGGCAGGTAGCCGCCCAGGGCCTTGCGCCGCTCGTGCAGGTACCTGATCTCGGGCGAGTCCTCCGGCGGCTTGTAGAACGGCGTGTCCTTGATCTGCTCGTCGGAGATGGGGATTTCGAAGCGGTCGCGGAACGCCTTGAGGGCGTCCTCACCCATCTTCTTCTGCTGGTGGGTGATGTTCTGGCCTTCGCCGGCCTCGCCCATGCCGTAGCCCTTGACCGTCATCGGCAGGATCACGGTGGGCGTGCCGCTGTGCTTCATGGCGGCGGCGTAGGCGGCGTAGACCTTGTGCGGGTCGTGGCCGCCGCGGTTGAGCCTGCCGATCTCCTCGTCGCTCATGGTCGAGACCAGGCGCAGCAACTCCGGGTACTTGCCGAAGAAGTGTTCGCGGGTGTACTTGCCGCCCTTGGCCTTGTAGCTCTGGTATTCGCCGTCGACCGTCTCGTTGAAGATCTTGATCAGCAGCCCGGTCTGGTCCTGCGCCAGCAGCGCGTCCCACTGCGAGCCCCACAGCACCTTGATCACGTTCCAGCCGGCGCCGCGGAACACGCCTTCGAGCTCCTGCACGATCTTGCCGTTGCCGCGCACCGGGCCGTCCAGGCGCTGCAGGTTGCAGTTGATCACGAAGACCAGGTTGTCGAGCTTCTCGCGCGCGGCGATGTCGATGGCGCCGAGGCTCTCGGGCTCGTCCATCTCGCCGTCGCCGCAGAAGCACCAGACCTTGCGGCCGGCGGTGTCGGCCAGGCCGCGGTTGTGCAGGTACTTCATCAACCGCGCCTGGTAGATCGACATGATCGGCCCCAGGCCCATGCTGACGGTGGCGAACTGCCACAGTTCCGGCATCAGCCGCGGGTGCGGGTAGCTGGACAGGCCGCGGCTGCCGTCGCGGCGGTCCACTTCCATGCGGAAGCGGCGCAGCTCGGCTTCCGACAGGCGGCCCTCGAGGAAGGCCCGCGCGTAGATGCCGGGGGTGGAATGGCCCTGGATGTAGAGCAGGTCGGCGCCTTGCGGATGCTCCGGGCCTTTCCAGAAATGGTTGAAGCCGACGTCGTACAGCGTGGCAGCCGAGGCGAAGCTGGCGATGTGGCCGCCGACGCCGGAGTGGTCGCGGTTGGCGTTGATCACCATCGCCATGGCATTCCAGCGGATCACCGAGCGGTTGCGCCATTCCAGGTTCTGGTCGCCGGGCGAGCGCTCCTCCAGGTGCGGCGGGATGGTGTTGATGTAGGCGGTATTCGGCGAAAACGGGATGTAGGCGCCGGACAGCCGCGCTTTTTCCTGCAGCACTTCAAGCAGGTAGTGCGCCCGCTCGGCGCCGCCGCGCTCCAGCACCGCCTGCAGCGCCTCCAGCCATTCCGCGGTCTCCTGCGGATCGGCATCCCCTGGAGCCGGGCCTGGCTCAAACTTGGTCATGCTCGTGTCTCCTTGCGTGGCGGCGGCGGCGGCGGCGCGCCGGCAGCCGCGTCCAACCGCGACGGTTTCGCGCCAGTTTAAGGGCTTATCCGCGAATACGCTGTAAGGGTGTACCCTCGCCGGAGCGCGTCACTTGCGATGCAGCTTTTTTGCCATAATCCGGCGCAAATCGAGCTCGCACCGCCGCAATTGGGGGAGCCCGCGCGGGGGCGCGTCTTTACGGCAACCAACCTTCACACGAGACAATGGCACTCAAATCACCGCTGTCACGGCTGCGCACGCGCGCCTTTCGCCCTTCGTCCTGGCTGGCCGGCGCCGGCCTGGCCCTGGCCGGCGCCGCCGCGCCGGCCTGCCTGGCCGCCGACGGTGCGGACCGCTCCGGCTGGTTCACGCTGACCGCGGAAAACAACAATTTCGCCGTCAACCAGGACCGCCATTACGTCAACGGCTTCAATTTCGCCTACCTTTCGGCGCCGCTGTCCGGCGGCAGCGGCTGGTTCGGCCGCACCGCGGCCGGCATCGAGGACGCCCTGCCGCCGCTGTTTCCGCGCGCCGGCCAGTCGATCGACCGCCGCTTCGAATGGACCGCGCTGGGGCAGCAGATCTTCACGCCTTCGAACAAGAGCCTGGAGCCGCCCGACCCGCGGGACCGGCCTTACGCCGGATGGCTCTACACCGGCATCAGCCTGCTGCAGGACCGCGACGGCCGCGAGCTGTCGGACCTGAGCGCCACCGTCGGCGTGGTGGGCCCGGGCGCGTTCGGCGAGCAGGTGCAGAACGGCTTCCACAAGATGTTCGGCTTCGGCAACGCCAACGGCTGGAAGCACCAGCTCAACAACGAGCCGGCGGTGACGCTGGAGTACGTGCGCAAGTGGCGCCTGGTCACTTCCCTGGCCGAGGGCTACGGCGTGCAGGCGGACCTGGTGCCGGAACTCGGCGCCGCCGTGGGCAATGTCTTCACTTACGCCGAAGCCAGCGCGCTGGTGCGCGTGGGCGTGGGCCTGGACGCCGATTACGGCCCGCGCCTGATGCAGCCGGGACTCACCGGCGGCGCCTATTTCAATCCGCAGCGCGCGGCGCGCTCCTGGGGCCTGAACGTGTTCGGCGGCATCCAGGAACGCGTGGTCGGCCACAACATCTTCCTCGACGGCAACACCTGGCAGGCGGGCCCGTCGGTCGACAAGTACCCGTTCGTGCACGACGAGGTGTTCGGCGTCTCGGCGTTCGGCTGGCGCAACGTGCGCGCCGACTTCACCTACGTGCGGCGCAGCCGGGAGTTCGGCGCGCAGACCGGCGTGGACCGCTACGGCAGCATCAACCTGACCGCGCGATGGTAGCGGCCCCGATGCGCCGCGCGGCGGCGCTGGCGGCGGCGTTCGCCATCGCCGCCAGCGTCGCGGCCGCGCGCGCCGACGAGCCGCCGCCGCTCAGCCAGGGCGCGCTGGCGCGCGGCTTCGCGCTGCCCAACCTCGGCCGGCCGGCCCTGCTCGCGCCGGGCAGCCGGCACCTGGGCCTGGATCTGACCGACGTCAACGAATTCGCCGACAAGTCCAACGCCCAGGAATCGCTGCTGGCCGACGGCGAGGCCGCGCAGCTTTCGCTGGATTACCGCCGCGGGCTGGCCGACGGCTGGGAGGCCGGCGTGTTCGTGCCGGCGCTGATCCAGGGCGGCGGCTTCCTGGACTCGGTGATCGAGGGCTGGCACAAGGTCTGGGGCATGCCCAACGGCGGCCGCGAGAACTTCCGCAAGAACCGCTACCGCTTCGAATACGTGCGCAACGGGCAGGTACTGCTCGACGTCAGCCAGCCCAGCGCCGGCATCGGCGACCTGCAGCTCGGCCTGGGCCGCCGCCTGGCCCCGAACCTGGCGTTACGCGGCATGCTGCAGCTGCCGACCGGCGACGCCAGCCACCTCGGCGGCAATGGCGCCTTCAGCGGCGCGCTGTGGCTGGACGGCGCGCTGCCGCTGAATTTCCTCAAAGGCCTGAGCCTGCAGGCCTCCGGCGGGCTCAGCTACACCGGCGGCGGACAGGTGCTGCCGCAATTGCAGAAACATCTGCTGCCGTTGGGGGCGCTGGGCCTGGAATACCAGTTCGCCGCGCGCTGGTCGGCCGGGCTGCAGATCTACTTCCACGACGCACCGTACCGCGATACCGGCCTGGCGCCGTTGACGCGGGTGGCCGCGCCGCTGAGCGCCCGCCTGTCGTACCGCGCCGGGCCGCGCACGACTTTCCACTTCGGCTTCCAGGAAAAGGCCAGCGTGCTGGCGTCGCCGGACTTCGGCATCTTCATGGGCGCCGCGTTCGATTAGGCGCGCGCGCCCGGGAGCGGCGGGGCGGGCGGCGGCGCACCCGGCGGCGGCGGCCCGAGGCGGTTGACGCGCGCGAACGCCACCGGCAGCAGCAGCAGGGTCAGCAAGGTGGTGGACAGCATGCCGCCGAAGATCACCAGCGCCAGCGGCCGCTGCGCCTGCGAGCCGATGGCGTGGGAGAACGCCGCCGGCGCCAGGCCCAGCGCGGCCAGCAGCGCGGTCATCAGCACCGAGCGAAAGCGCCGGGTGGCACCTTCCACCACCGCGTCGAGCAGGCTCCAGTCGGGGTGCTGGGCGAGCTCGCGGATGCTGGCGATGAGGATCACCAGGTTCTGGATGGCGATGCCGAACAGCGACAGGAAGCCGATGCCGGCCGAGATGCTCAGGTCCTCGTGCGCCAGGTACAGCGCGCCGATGCCGCCGATGGCGGCGTAGGGAACGTTGATCAGCACCAGGGCGGCGTCGCGCGCCCGGTTGAACGCCAGCACCAGCAGCACGAAGATGGCGACCAGCGCCACCGGGATGATCACCACCAGTTTGCGCTGCGCCACTTTCATCTCGTTGAACTGGCCGTCCCAGTGGATCAGGTAGCCGCGCGGCAGCGGCACGCGCGCGGCGATGCGCGCCTGCGCCTCGGCCACCGCGCCGCCGAGGTCGCGGCCGCGCACGCCGAACTTGACCGCGATGTAGCGCCGCGCCGACTCGCGGTAGACGAAGAACGGCCCGTCGGCGAGGCGCACCTGGGCAACCATCGCCAGCGGGATGCGGCCGGCATCGGGCGTGTCGACCAGCAGCCGGCCGATCGCGTCCGCATCCGCGCGCACCGTCTCCGGCAGCCGCAGCACCAGGTCGTAGACCCGCTCGCCCTCCAGCACCTGGCTCTGCGGATTGCCGCCGACCGCGTTCAGCACCACGTTCTCGACGTCGGCGACGTTGAGGCCGTAGCGCGCCGCCCGCGCACGGTCGACGCTCAGGTTGAGCGTGGGCTGTCCCAGCTCCTTGAAGATGCCGGCGTCGGCGATGCCGGGCACCTGCTCCAGCTCGGCCTGGATCTGCTGCGCCTTGGCCTGCAGCACGTCGAGGTCGTCGCCGAACAGCTTGACCGAGTTTTCGCCCTTGACCCCGGACAGGGCCTCGTCGACGTTGTCCTGGATGTACTGTGAGAAGTTGACGTCGATGCCGGGAATGCCGGCGAAGTAGGCCTGCAGGCGCTCGATGACATCCTGGCGGTCGATGGTGCGGCCGAACTCGCGCGGCGACTTGAGGTAAACGCCGAACTCCTGGTTGAACACTCCGGTGGAGTCGGTGCCGTCGTCGGGCCGGCCGATCTGCACGGCGACGTCGCGCACCTCCGGCTGCCGCAGGATCTGCGCGCGGATGCGCGCGGCGACGCTGCCGGCGTAGGCCAGGTCCACCGTGTTGGGCAGCGTCACCCGGATCCACAGGTTGTTTTCCTCCAGGGTCGGCAGGAAGCTGGTGCCCAGGCTGACCAGCGCGGCCGCGGCCAGGCCCAGGCAGGCCAGCGCCGCCGCGCCGGTGCGCAGCGGGTAATGCACCAGCACCTGCAGCACGCCGCGGTAGCGCTGCTGCATCCAGTCGATGAAGTGCGGCGAGCGCACCACCAGCCCGCGCCCGAATAAGGTGGACGCCGCCGCCGGGATGAAGGTGGTGCTCAGGGCAATCGACGCCAGCAGCGCCAGGCCCATGGTGAACGCCATCGGCTCGAAGATCTTGCCTTCGACGCCGCCCATCAGGAACAGCGGCGCGTAGGCGACGATGATGATCGCGGTGGAAAAAATCATGGCGCGCTGCACTTCCGCAGTGGCGGTGCGGAACACCTGCAGCGGCCGCAGCCGCCGGCGTTCCAGGTGCTGCATGATGTTCTCGATGACGATGACCGCGGCGTTGACGATCAGGCCGAAGTCGATGGCGCCCAGCGAGATCAGGTTGGCCGGCACCTGCTCCCAGTGCATGCCGACGAACGACACGCACAGGCCCAGCGGGATGATCGCCGCCACGGTCAGGGCCACCCGCAGGTTGCCCAGGAAGATCCACAGCACCGCCAGCACCAGGCCGATGCCGACCAGCAGGGTATGGCCGACGGTGTGCACGGTCAGGTCGAGCAGCTCCTGGCGGTCGTAGTACGGCGCCACCTGCACGCCCGGCGGCAGGCGGCCGCTGGCGTTGAGGGCCGCCACCCGGCTGCGCACGCGGCCCAGCACCTCGGTGGCGTTTTCGCCGCGGCGCATGACGACGATGCCTTCCACGGTGTCGTCGTCGCCGTCGAACTGCACCTGCCCCAGGCGCTCGGCGTGGCCGGCCTGCACCGCCGCCAGGTCCGCCACCCGCACCGGCACGCCGCCGCTTTCGGCCACCACGATGTCGCCGATGTCGCGCAGCGACTCGACCAGGCCGACGCCGCGCACCACCAGCTGCTGCTCGCCGGCGTGCAGCAGGCCGCCGCCGACATTGGCGTTGCCGCTGCCCAGGGCCTGTGCCAGCTGCGCCAGGGTGACGTTGTAGAACTGCAGCCTGCGCGGGTCGGGCAGCACCTGGTACTGCTTGACCATGCCGCCGAAGCCGTTGACGTCGGCCACGCCGGGCACGCTCTTGAGCTCCTTGAACACCACCCAGTCCTGCAGCCCCTTGAGGCCGGTCAGGTCCGTGCCGGGTGCGGCGGCGAGCCGGTAGCGCATGATCTCGCCGGTGGCGTCGGCGTCCGGGCCCAGGGTCGGCTGCACGCCGGCGGGGAAATTCAGCTGGTTGAGGTAAAGGGCGACGTTCTGCCGCGCGTGGAACGGCTCCGTGCCTTCGCGGAACTGGATCGTCACCACCGACAGCCCGAACAGCGAGACCGAGCGCACCGACTGCGCGTCGGGCGCACCGGCCAGCGCGGTTTCGATCGGGATGGTGAGCTGCCGCTCGATCTCCAGGGTGCTGCGGCCGCTCCACTGCGTGATGACCTGCACGTTGAGCGGCGCGATGTTGGGATAGGCTTCGACCGGCAATTGCCTGAACGACCAGGCGCCCAGCGCCAGCAGCAGCCCGCAAACCATGAACACCAGCGCGCGGCCGCGGATGACGCGCGCCACGAAACGCTCGGCCTGGAGCACGTGCTTCAGCCCCCGGAGAGTTTCTGGTTCAGCAGCAGCGTGCCTTCCGTCACCACCGGCTGATCGGCGGACAGGCCGCCGGTGACGGCGAAGCCGCCGTCCACCGGCTGGCCCTGCACCGCCAGGCGGCGAAAGCGCGCCGCACCGTCGCGGACGAAGACATAGGCCTGCTCGCGCACCCGGAACACGGCGGCCGCCGGCACCACCAGGGCCGGCCGGGTGCCGACCTGCAGTCGGCCGCTGACGAACATCTCCGGCCGCAGCAGGCCGCCGGGGTTGGGCACGTCGCAGCGCAGTGCCAGGGTGTGCGTGGCCGGGTCCAGCGTGGGAGCGATGAAGCTCAGCGTGCCGGCGAAAGTGCGGCCGGGCAGCGCGTCGGTCTCGAACCGCAGCGGCTGGCCCAGGCGGATGCGCGCGTAGTCCGGCGCATAGACGTTGACGGTCAGCCACAGGGGATCGGGCCGCGCGATCGTCATCAGCGCGTCGCCGATGTTCAGGTAGCCGCCGGGATCGACGTTGCGTTGCATCACCACCCCGCCGACCGGCGCGCGCACCGCCAGGTATTGCGCGACCGCGCCGCTGGCCGCGAGCTGCCGGATATCCTGGTCGGCCGCACCGAGCACGCGCAGCCGGCTCTGCGCCGACTCGTAGGTGGCCTGGCTGTCGCGGCGCAGCTCGGCGTCGGCGTCCGCCGCCAGGGTGTCGCGGTAGCGCCGCGCCAGCAGGAATTCATTCTCGGCGGAGATGAAATCCGGGCTGTAGATTTCCGCCAGCGGTTCGCCGGCGCGCACCGCCTGGCCCTCGAACACGAATATGCGGCCCAGCCGGCCGGCGACCCGCGCCGCCGCGATGCGCAGCTGGCGCCGGTCCAGCGACAGCTTGCCGGTGACCGGCAGCTCGTCGGGCACCGGCCGCGCCGCCGCCGGCGCGGTCTTGACGAACTCGCCGCTGAAACCGTCGTCCGCGATCGTGCCGGGCGCGCTCGCCGCCGGCTGCGCCTTGTCTGCGCGCGGAGCCGCGGCGGGCGGCTGCAGGGCAGGCGCGGGCAGCGCCGCCTGCCGGCCCAGCCAGAATCCTGCCGCCAGCGCGGCGAGCGCCGCCGCGGCGAGCGGCCGCCAGGGCTTCATTGGACGTCTCCGGGGGTTTGCACGACTTCCGCGCCGGCGGTGGCGGGCGCGGCCGGGTCCCTGCCGATCGCGGCGGTCAGCCACAGGTAGGCCTGCACCGCCGCACTGCGCGCCTGCACCACGTCCTGCTCGGTGCCGCGCAGGGCGCTTTGCGCGGTCAGCAGGTCGGCGAAGCTGGCGGCGGTGTCGCTGCCGTAGGCCGACAGGGCCAGCCGATAGGCCATCTGCGCCTGCGGCAGGCGCCTCTGGCGGGTGAACTCGAGTTGCTGCAGCGCCGTTTCCAGGCCGTGGTAGGCCGCCGCCACGGCCAGGTCCAGCTGCTGCAGGTTCGACGCCTGGCCGGCCTGCGTGGCTTCGAGTTGCGCGCGCGCCTGGCCGAGCGCTGCACCCTCGCGGCGGAAGCCCCAGCTCGGCAGGCTCAGGCTCACGCCGAGCGAGTACATGCGGGTGGTCTCCGGATGCACCAGCGAGGGGTCGGTGTAGATTCCAGCCGACAGGCTGAAGTCCGGCCAGAAGCCGCGCCGCGCCAGCTCCACGCTCTTGCCGGCGGCCTGCAGCTGCGCCTGGCCGCCGGCGATCAGCGGGTTGGCCTGGCGCGCCATGCGGATCAGCTCGGGCAGGGGCTGCGCCGGCAGCTGCGGCGTGGCGTCGGCGCGCTGCACCTGCAGCGGCTGCTGCGAATCGCGCCCGACCAGCACGTTGATCTGCTCGAGCTGGTGGCGCGCCTGCTGGGTCAAGGCAAAGCGGCCGTTCTCCAGGGCGCCGGCGGCGACCTGCGCGTTGAGGAAGTCGACATAGGCGGCGGCATTGTTGGCGTAGCGCACCTTGGCGATCTGCTTGATCTGCTCGAGCCGCTGCAGCTCCTCGTCGACGAAGCGCAGCTGGTCCTGCACTGCGCCGAGCTGGTAGACCTGCTGCTTGAGCTGCGCCACCAGCTGGATCAGCAGGCTGTCGTACTGGCGCCCGACCGCCTCGGCCTGCGCGCCGGCCACTTCGCCGGCCAGGCGCAGCTTGCCCGGCCAGGGCACCGGCTGGGTGAAGCTCGGGTACGCGAAGAAGCCGGAATTGCGGTTGAAATCGAACGGGCCGCCGGTGTTGGCCTGCTCCAGCAGGCCGAGCTGCGCCGCCGGCAAGCTGTCGGCGATCGGCACCGCCAGCCGGGCCGCCACGTAGGCCTGCCAGGCCTGGCGCAGCTGCGGGTTGCTGCGCTTGAGCTGCTCGACCAGCCGCGGCAGCGACCAGGTGTCGGCCGCCACCGCGGGCGCCGGCCCCGATGATTCTTCGGGCGCTGGCCCGGCCATGACGCGACCGCCCGCGGCCGCGCACAGCACCAGCGCGCACAGCGCGGCGCAGGCGCGACGCCGGGCACCGCGGGCGGCGCACGATGCCGTAAGGCGCGGCGCGGACGCACTGCTTTGCTCTGATCCCGTCATGGCCGCCGCTGCGAAATCCTTGAAGAGGCGGGCAGCCTAAGCGGAGCAGCTTTCTCGGCCCTTACGGGCGTGTCGCCTTGCAGGGCTACAGGGATATGTTGGATACGTTGGATATGTTATAGGCTCTGCGGTCGATGGATTGCGCGGCCCCGATCCGCGCCGAGGATGCGAACGTGCGTTTCCTGCTGATCGAAGACGATGCCCAGATTGCCGATAGCCTGGCGCGCGCGCTGCGTGCCGGCGGCGACCGTGTGGACGTGTACGGCACCTGCCGCGATGCGGAGCAGGCGCTGCGCAGCGTGGAGTACGCGCTGCTGATCCTCGACCTGGGCCTGCCCGACCGCGACGGCGCCAACCTGCTGCGGGACTTGCGTGCGCGCAACGACCACACGCCGGTGCTGGTGCTGACCGCGCGCGACGAACTCGACGAGCGCGTGCGGGTGCTCGACCTGGGCGCCGACGACTACCTGTCCAAGCCGTTCGACCTCGCTGAGCTGCAGGCGCGCATCCGCGCCGTCACGCGGCGCGCGCTGGCCCGTTCCGGTGGCGAGATCGCCGTGGGCAAGCTGCGCCTGGACCTGGCGTCGCGCCACGCCGACGTGGAAGGCAACATCCTGGAACTGTCGCCGCGCGAGCTGGGCGTGCTGGAAGTCCTGCTGCTGCGGCGCGGCCGCGTGGTGAGCAAGCAGCAGATCCAGGAGCACCTGTGCGACTGGAGCGAAGAGCTCACCGACGGCGCCATCGAACTGTATGTGCACCGGCTGCGCAAGAAGCTCAAGTCGGCCGACGTGGACCTGCGCACGGTGCGCGGCTTCGGCTACCTGCTGCGGGATTCCGCCGCGGCCGCATGAAGACGCTGTCCGGCCGGCCGCCGAGCCTGCGGCGGCGCTTCCTGGCCCTGCTGCTGGCACCGCTGCTGCTGCTGTTCGGCGTGGGCGGATTCGCCTGCTATGCCTTCGCCGTGCACTACGCCAACGCCACCAACGACAGCTGGCTGTACGACTCGGCGGCGTCGCTGGCGCTGCTGATCGAGCGCGCCGACCGCGGCGTGGTGCTGGACATGCCCAAGGAAGCGCAGCGCATGTTCGAGTGGGACTTCGACGAGACCATGTACTACAAGGTCGTCGGCAGCCGCAGCGGCCTGATCGTGCAGCACGGCGACATCCCGCCCACGCCTTCGAACACCTTCTCCTACCGCCAGGTGCAGTTCTTCGACACCATGGTCGAAGGCCGCGCGGTGCGGGTGGCGGCGCTGCAGCTGCCCGAGGCGCAGTACGGCGAGGCGGTGACGGTGCAGGTGGCCGAAACCAACGGCCGCCGCCGCAAGCTCGAGCGCGAGATCCTGGCCGGCATCCTGCTGCCGCAGATCGTGCTGATCGGCGCCGCCGGCCTGATCATCTGGTTCGGCATCCATCGCGGGCTGGCGCCGCTGCGGCTGATCGCGGCGCGGCTGTCGGCCCAGGATCACCGCCACCCGGCGCCGATCCCCAGCCACGACGTGCCGGCGGAAGTGCAGCCGCTGACCGGCGCGCTGAACGAGCTGCTTGGCAGGCTGGAGTCCACGCTCGCCGCGCAACGCCGCTTCGTCGCCGATGCGGCGCACCAGCTGCGCACGCCGCTGACCTCGCTGAAGCTGAACCTCGACCACGCCTTGCGCCTGGTGCAGCCCGCGGCGCGCACCCCGCTGCTCGAGGCCTCGCGCGCGGTCGACCGCATGGCGCGGCTGTCCAAGCAGCTGCTGGTGCTGACGCGCACCGAGCCCAACGCCTACATGGCCACGCCGACCGAGATCTTCGACCTGGTGGCGGTGGCCGCCGAAGTCGGTGCCGAGTGGGTGCCGCGGGCGATCGCCAAGGACATCGACCTCGGCCTGTCCGCACCGGAGCGCCGCATCGAAGTGCGCGGCAACCCGGTGCTGTTCGCCGAGGCGCTGCACAACCTGCTGGACAACGCGGTCAAGTACCACCCCGGCGGCGGCCACATCTCGATCCAGGTCGGCGACCAGCCTTCGCCGTTTGCGATCGTCGTCGACGACGGCCCCGGCATCCCGGCGGCGCAGCGCGAGGACGTGCTGACGCGCTTCTACCGGCTGGACCGCAGCGGCGGCGACGGCAACGGCCTGGGGCTGGCGATCGTGCGCGAGATCGTGCGCGCGCACGACGGGCGCGTCACCTTGAGCGATAACGCCGGCGGCCAGGGGCTGAGCGTGCGCATCGACCTGCCGGCGGTGCCGGCGGTCGCGGCCGCCGCCTGAGCCTTGCGCATCGCGGCCGTCAGGCCGCGTCGCCCAGCCGTTCCTCGATGAAGCGGGTCCACACGGCGTCCGGCTGCCAGATGCGCAGGATGTCCTCCTGCGCACGCAGCGGCGGCACGCCCTGCTTGAGCACGCGGTAGAGAAACACGAACGCCGACACGCGCTTGTTGGCGGCGCAGTGCACGAACACGCGGCGGCCGCGCTCGGCTTCCATGACCTGGCAGAAACGCTCGAAATCGGCCTTGGCCGGCGCCTCCCATTCCACCGGGATGTGGTGGTAGCGCAGGCCCTGCGCGGCCACCGCGGCGCGCTCGTCCGGGATCGCGCTCGGCGACGTCTCCGGCAGCAGGTTGATCACGGTCTGGTAGCCGCCGGCGCGCACCGCGAAGAACTGCTCGGCGGTGGGCTGCCCGGCGGTGGCCAGGGTCAGGTCGATCGGATGGAAGTCGCGGATCGAGCGCAGCGCCTCGTTCTCGTACGGCTGCGGCTCCAGGCCGCGCCGCAGCATCCAGTCGCGCAGCGCCAGGCCAGTGGCGGCCGGCCACGGCCGCAGCTGCGCCGGCGGCACGCGGCGGTATTCGACCAGCTCGGCGCCGAGCTTGATCTCGCCGGTGGCGACCACGTGGTAGGCGATGATGACCTGGTTCATCCGCTCGAACGGGTAATGGCCGACGAACTCGGCCACCTTGCCCTGCAGGCCGAGCTCCTCTTCCACCTCGCGCAGCACGCCGGATTCCGGGTGCGGATCGTCCTTTTCCAGGAAGCCGGTGATCAGCGCGAACATCTTCGGCGGCCACATGGCGTTGCGCGCCAGGATGATGTCGCCCTCGTGCTCGACGATCGCCGCGACTACCGGCACCGGGTTGTCCCAGTGGACGAAGCCGCAGCCGGGCGCGGGGCAGCGGCGGCGCGGCGGGCCGTCGTCCACCGCGCCGGTTTCCAGCGGGGTGGCGCAGCGGGGGCAGAACTTGAATGCACTCATGGCGTGGCCTTCGGATGGGATTCGGTTGGGCCGGCGGCGGGCGGCGCCTTGGCGACGAAGCTGCCGAGATGGCGCGCCACCGCCTGCCCGCCGCTGCTGACCGTGACTTCGATTTCGATGCGCGCCCGGCCGTGCAGCCGCAGGTCGGCCAGGAACTCGCGCCAGGCATCGGCGGGCAGGCGCGCGGCGGCGGACAGCTCGCCGCGCGCCGGCAGCAGGTATTCGCACTGGCTCTTCTGCACGAATACGGCGCACTCCACCGCGTCCTGCTGCAGCGCCTGGTGCAGCAGCGTCCAGCCGGCGACGATCGCCAGCGTGACCAGGCTGCCGCCGAACGCGGTCTGGTGGACGTTGATGTTCGGCGCCAGCGGCGCGCGCACTTCGATGGCGTGCCGCTCGCCCGGCTGCACGCGCAGCTGCATCGCCGCCGTCAGCGGGATGCGGCTGTGCAGGAAGTCGGTGAGGGAATCGGGCGTCATGCGTGTAGTTTACTCAATGGACATGGTGCTCAGGCTGCGGCGAGAAAGTTCCTGAGCGCCAGCAGCACGCCGTCCGGCGCTTCCAGCATCAGGTCGTGGCCCGCCGCCAGCGTCGTCACCTGCGGCCGCGCCGCGGCGGCGACCAGGGACTGCGCCGCCTTGGGCGCCGTCATCTGGTCCGCCGCGCCCAGCACGAACAGCACCGGGCAGGCCAGGCTTTTCATCGCCGCCTCGCCGTTGGCGTAGCGGTCGCAGATGGAGAATCCCTGGTGCAGCAGGTTGACCTTGCGGTTGCCCGCCAGCACGCGCCGCAGCAACGCCCGCGAGCTGCCGTACAGCCAGGTGCCCGGCCCCAGCGCCGACGGCGGCGGCGCCAGCGTGGAGTGGGAAAAGGTGTCGACCATGTCGATCGCCTTGAGCGGCTGCTCCAGCGAAGTCTTCAACAAGGCTTCGGACACGCGCATCGGGTAGGCGGTGCCGACCAGCGCCAGGTGGCTGATGGCGGGCGCGCCGCGCGCCTGCGCACGGCTGGCGGCCTCCAGCGCGATCAGCGAGCCCAGGCTGTGGCCGACCAGCGCGGCGCGGCCGACGCCGGCCGCGGCGAGCAGCTCCAGCACCCAGTCGGCGCCGTCCTCGACGCTGGACGGCGGCACGCCGCCGCTGCGTCCATGGCCGGGCTGGTCCACCGCCAGCACGTTCCAGCCGTGGTGCGCCAGGTAGCGCGTCTGCAGGATCCACACGCTGTGGTCGTTGAGCACGCCGTGGACGAACACCACGGTCGGCCGGGCCGGATCGAACGGCCTGCCGCCGGTGTAGGCATAGGCGTCGGCGCCGCGCACCTTGATCATCATGGCTGGCCTCCTTTACTTGCCTTGCGCGAGCTTCTGCGCCGCGCGCAGTGCCCGGCCAAGGTCGTCGAGCAGGTCGTCGGCCGATTCCAGGCCCACCGACAGGCGGATGGTGCCCTGGGCGATGCCGGCGCCGGCCAGTGCCGCGTCGTCCATGCGGAAGTGGGTGGTGGACGCGGGGTGGATCACCAGCGAGCGGCAGTCGCCGACGTTGGCCAGGTGCGAGAACACCTTGAGCGTCTCGATGAACTTGCGGCCGGCGGCGCGGTCGCCGCGCAGGTTGAAGCTGAACACCGAGCCGCAGCCCTTCGGCAGCAGGCGCGCGGCGAGCGCGCGGTCCGGGTGGCTGTCGAGCTCCGGGTAGGCCACGCTTTCGACCATCGGCTGGCGCACCAGGAACTCCACCAGCTTGCGCGCGTTGGCGACGTGCCGCTCCATGCGCAGCGGCAAGGTTTCCACGCCCTGCAGGATCAGCCAGGCGGTGTGCGGGCTCATGCAGGCGCCGAAGTCGCGCAGCCCCTCGCGCCGCGCGCGCAGCAGGAACGATCCGACCGTGGCCTCCTCGGTGAACACCATGCCGTGGAAGCCGTCGTAGGGCGCGGTGAGCTCGGGGAAGCGGCCGCTGCGGTCGTAGTCGAAGCCGCCGCCGTCGACGACGATCCCGCCGATGACCGTGCCGTGGCCGGACAGGAACTTGGTCGCCGAGTGGTAGACCAGGTCCGCGCCCAGCGCCAGCGGCTGCATCAGGTACGGCGTGGTGAAAGTGGAGTCGACCAGCAGCGGCACGCCGGCGGCGTGGGCGATGGCCGACACCGTGGGGATATCCAGCACGTCGAGCCCCGGGTTGCCCAGCGTCTCGCCGAACAGCAGCTTGGTATTCGGCCGCACCGCGGCGCGCCAGCCGTCGATGTCGCCGGGGCGCACGAACGTGGTGTCGATGCCGAACCTGCGCAGGGTGTAGTGCAGCAGGTTCTGCGAGCCGCCGTATAGCGCGGTGGAGGCGACGATGTGCGAGCCGGCGCCCATCAGCGTGACGATGGCCAGGTGCAGCGCGGCCTGGCCGCTGGCGGTGGTGATGGCGCCGACGCCGCCTTCCAGCGCGGCGATGCGCTGCTCCAGCACGGCGTTGGTGGGATTGGAGATGCGCGAATAGACGTGGCCGGGGCGCTCGAGGTTGAACAGCGCCGCGGCATGGTCGCTGTCGTCGAACACGAACGAAGTGGTCAGGTGGATCGGCACGGCGCGCGCGCCGGTGGCGGGGTCCGGCGCGGCGCCCGCGTGCAGGGCGAGGGTGTCGAAGCCGGGGTCTGAATAGCCGGGCATTTTGAATTTTCCTGGATCGGCGGTATTGGTAGCATACCGGGTGCAGCAAACCGGCCCTGCAAAAGACCGGCGGCCTTAGCCTTCGTCAATGCGGTAACGCAGTTCCTCGCCTAGGCGGAAACGATTTCAACCAACCGGAGCACGACCATGCTGTTCCTGCTGAGCGTGAAACTGGCCAAGCCCGCGGGCATGTCCAACCAGGAGTTCTACGGCGTTTGGGAAAAGGAGTACGCCGGCGTCAGCGGCGCCGTGCAGGCGGGCCTGGTGAAGTGGGTGTACAAGGTCGCCGGCAGCCCGCAGGTGGTGGCGGTGGTCGAGGTCGGCAGCGCCGACGACATGGACCACGCCATCAACAGCCTGCCGATCTGGAGCCTGGGCTATTCGCACATCGTCACCGATGTGACCTGGACCCCGCTGCGCTCCTACGACAGCTGGGGCGAGGACCTGAAGAAGCTCGCCCAGGGCGGCTGAAAGCCGCCGGGACCGGCGCGCCGGCGCACAGGGGGCGGCCCTCGGCCGCTGGTATCGGGCAGCGCTTCTCCGCAATACTGCCGGAACGAACCACGGACCGGGCCAGCGCCCGCCGTCCGTCGGAGGGCGACCGATGGAAGCAAAGCAGACCCGGCTGAGCGGCAGCCTGATCCTGCGTCCCGCGGGCCGGGTCGACATGGGCAACGCGGAAGCGTTCAAGGAACTGCTGCTGCGCGTGCTGGCCGAGGCGAAGACGGCGCTGGTGCTGGACCTGGCGGAGCTCGAGTACATCAGCAGCGCCGGCCTGCGCGCGATCATGATCGCCTCGCGCGCCGCCAAGTCCGGCGGCGTTGCCCTGGGCGTGGCCGCGATGCAGCCGGTGGTGGCCGAGATTTTCGCGATCAGCCGCTTCGACCTGGTGTTTCCCTGCTTCGCCTCGTGCCGCGAGGCGCTGGCCCGGCTGGCGCCGGACGCGCTGGCCGGCTTCGACGCCCTTTAAGCCGCAGCCCCGCCGATGAAAGTCACCTTCTGGGGCACGCGCGGTTCGCTGCCGGCGCCGCTGAGCGCGGCGGCGGTGCGCGCCAAGATCGTCAACGCGCTGGTCAAGGGCGCCGGCCACGGGCTGGACAGCGCTGACAAAGCCGCCGCGTTCTGCGACGCGCAGCTCAGCTTCGCCGAGGCCGGCACCTACGGCGGCAACTCGTCCTGCGTGCAGGTGGACACCGGCGGCGGCGAATACCTGCTGTGCGACCTCGGCTCGGGCGTGCGCGAGTTCTCGCTGTCGGCGCTGGCGCGGCACGGCCCGTCGCGACCGCAGACCTACAACGTCCTGGTTTCGCACGTGCACTGGGACCACATCATGGGCTTCCCGTTTTTCGTGCCCGCCTTCATCCCCGGCAACCGCATCCGCCTGCATTCCTGCCATCCGCAGCTGGAGCGGGCGATCCGCAACCAGAACTCGGCGCCATGCTTTCCGGTGGAATTCTCGCAGCTCGCCGCCAGCATCGAGTTCGTGCCGCTGGAGCCCGGCCGCCCCTACGAGATCGCCGGCGCCCGGGTCACCGGCAAGCTGCAGCTGCACGGCAACGACTCCTACGGCTACCGCATCGAGAAGGACGGCAAGAGCGTGGTCTACACCACGGATTCCGAGCACAAGCTCGACCAGCCCGCGGAGATGGCCGCGTTCGCCGAGTTCTTCCGCCAGGCGGACCTGGTGATCTTCGACTCGATGTATTCGCTGGCCGACGCCGCCTCGGTGAAGGAGGACTGGGGGCATTCCAGCAACGTGGTCGGCGTGGAACTGTGCCAGATGGCACAGGCCCGCCACCTGGTGCTGTTCCACCACGAGCCGATCCACGACGACGCGCGCATCCAGGGCATCCATCGCGAAACCATGCGCCTGGAGCAGATCACCCGCAGCGGCGCGCCGCTGCAAATCAGCGCCGCATACGACGGGCTGATCGTTGATGTCTGAGCGCCGCCGCGCCGCGGCGTGGCTTTACCGGCTCGGCGCCGGGCGCGGACGGGCGGCGGCGCTGGTGCTGCTGGCGCTGTTCCTGGCGGTGCAGCTCGGCGCCGGCGAGCGCCTGTTCGCCGCACCGCGGCTGGCGCTGTTCGATTCCTACGAACGCCTGCTGCCGCGCGTCCGCAAATCCGCCCCGGTGGTGATCGTCGCCGTCGACGAGCGCAGCCTGGCGCGGATCGGCCAATGGCCATGGCCGCGCACGGTCGTCGCGCGGCTGGTGCAGGCGATCACGGCGGCGCATCCGGCGGCGCTGGGCGTGGACATGCTGTGGCCGGAGGCGGACGCCACCTCGCCGCCGGTCTGGGTGCAGGCGCAGGGCGCGCTGCCGGCCGAGCTGCGCGATGCGCTGGACGCACTGCCGGACCACGATGCGCTGCTGCGCGCGGCGCTGGCGTCCGGCCCGGTGGCGCTGGGCATCGCCGGCGAGCGCGACGGCACGCCGGACCATCCAGGGCCGCTGGCGCCGGTGCGCGTGGTCGGCGCCGAGCCCTCGGCCTTGCCGTCGATACTGCCGGCCTTCGGCTCGACGGTGCGCAGCCTGCCGCTGCTGGACCAGGCCGCCGCCGGTCATGGCCTGCTGTCGGTGGACCGCGACCGCGACGGGCTGGTGCGGCGCATGCCGCTGGTGTCCGTGGTCAACGGCCGGCCGGCGCCTTCGCTCGGCCTGGAAATGCTGCGCCTGGCCACCGGCGCTCCCTGGATCGACCTGTACCTGGCCCACGGCGCGGCGCAAGGCGTGACCGTCGGCCAGCTCGCCATCCCCAGCCAGGCCAAGGGCAGCGTCTGGATCGACTACACCGCCGACGATCCGCGCCGCTTCGTGTCCGCCGCCGACGTGCTCGACGGCAGCGTGCCGGCCGGCACCTTCGAGCAGCGGCTGGTGCTGCTCGGCATCGACGCCGCCGGGCTGGTCGATCACGCGATCACGCCGCTGGGGCCGATGCCGGGCGTGGAGGTGCATGCGCAGTTCCTGGAGAACGTGTTCGATCGCCGCTATGCCGAGCGGCCGCGCTGGGCGCCGCTGGCCGAAGCGGGGCTGACCGCCGGCCTGGGGCTGCTGTTCATCGGCGGCCTGCCGCTGCTGCGGCTGCGCTGGTACGCGCCGGCCGGCATTTCCGGGCTCGGCCTGCTGGCGGCGGCTGGCGCCCTGGCCTGGGTGAGGGCGCGCTGGCTGATCGACGTGGCCGCACCGGCGATCGGCGACGGCGGCGTGCTGGTGGCGCTGCTGGGCGGCGGCCTGGCGGACGCCGACCGCCAGCGCCGCCGCCTGCGGCGCGAGCTGGAGCGGCGCAAGCTGGAAGCGGCCAGGATCGAAGGCGAGCTGGGTGCGGCGGTGCGCATCCAGATGGGCATGCTGCCCAAGCCCGCAGCGCTGGCGCAGGATTCGCGCTTCACGCTCGACGCGGCGATCGTGCCGGCGCGCCAGGTCGGCGGGGATTTCTACGATTTCTTCATGATCGACCCGCGGCACCTGTTCATCGCCGTCGGCGACGTCTCGGGCAAGGGCGTGTCGGCGAGCCTGTTCATGGCGATCGGCAAGTCGCTATGCAAGAGCTGCGCGCTGCGCGGGGACGGCGTGCCGGACATCGGCGCGGTGGTGCGGCGGGCCAACGCGGAGATCTCGCGCGACAACGTCGAGATGCTGTTCATCACGCTGTTCGCCGGCATCCTGGACCTCGCCAGCGGCCGCCTGCTGTTCTGCAACGCCGGCCACGACGCGCCGTTGCTGCTGCGCGGCGGCGCGGTGCCGCAGCGGCTGCCCGGCGGCGGCGGCGGTCCGCCGCTGTGCGCGCTGGACGATTTCGACTACCCGGCGCAGAGCCTGCAGCTCGCGCGCGGCGACCTGCTGTGCCTGGTCACGGACGGCGTCACCGAGGCGATGAACCGTTCGGGCGAGCTGCTCGGCCACCAGCGCCTGGCCGCCGCCCTCGCCGCCCTGCCGCCGGCGGCCGGCGCGAGCGCCGCGGTGGCGCAGGTACGCAGCGCGGTGGCCGCGTTCGTCGACGGCGCGGAGCCGTCCGACGACCTCACGGTGCTGGCGGTGCAGTGGCGCGGCGCGGACGCCGCCCCCGGTTAGCGCACCGTGATCTCGACGCGGCGGTTGCGCGGCTCCGGCGTCTGGTCGGGTGTGGCCACCAGCAGCTGCCGCTCGCCGCGGCCGACCGCGATGACCGAATCCGGCGGCAGCTTGCGCGCCAGCAGCAGCAGCCGCACCGCCTGGGCGCGCTTGAGCGACAGGGCGTCGTTGTAGGCCGGGTCGCCCATGGTGTCGGTATGGCCGGTCACCACCAGCTCGGACGCCTGGCGGCGGCTGATCTCGCCGAACACTTTTTCGAACTGCAGCTTGGAGTCGTCGGTCAGCGCGTCGGAATCGGCGACGAAATACAGGGTGTAGCTGGCCGGCGGGATCGGTTCGGCGGCGAGCGCCTTGGCGAAAATCTGCGCCACGGCGGCCGCTTGCAGGGTGGCCGGCTTCACGCTGTCGCCGCCGCCGGAGGCTGCGGCATAGGCGTGATCCAGCAGGGTCTTGGCGCCGCCGGACTCGACCTGCACGGCGCCGACGTGGCCGTTGTCCTCCGGCAGCACCACGACGAGGTTGTTGTTCTGCGTGGCGCAGGCCGACAGCAGCCCGGCGGCAAGCAGCGCGGCACCAGGGGCGAGGCGCTGCCCGGGCCGCCTCATCGGGCGCCCGCGTCGGCGCGCACCACGAAATGGGTGCCGCGCACGCCGAGCAGCGCGGCGGGCGTCTGCACGTGCATGGCGAACGGGGTCTGCTCGACGATCTGGCCGGACTTCACCGCCAGCGTGCCCGACTTGAGCGAGGAGTCGAACACCCCTTCGTGGGTGGTCGGGTCGAAGCGGAAGCGGGTGAGGTCGAGCTTGCTGTCGGGCCCCAGGGCCATCATGCTGTTGTCGGCAAAGGTGATGCCGACGCTGCCGTCCGCACCGGTCGCGATGCGGTCGGCCTGGTGCACGCGGTCGCCCGGCGCGGCCCTGGACTCGGTGCCGCCGCGGGTGATGGTGACGCTGCCGGCGGCGGTCTTGATCTGGCCGATCGAATCGTCGCCCGGCGCGGGGCCGGCGACCAGCAACGCGGCGAGGATGAGGCTCAGTCGATGCATGGCGCGGATTCTCCCGATGCGGGACTGACATTGAACCTGCCGGCCCGGCTGCCGTCTGTGATGCACGCCCTGGAAACCATAAGCCAATTTGCCCGCCTGCGAAACATCGGCGGTGCGACCCTCGCCCGCCTGAACGTCGCCGTCGAGGAGCTGGCGACCAACACCATCAAGTACGGTTACGGCGGCGAATGCGACCGCCCGATCCGTATCGCGCTCGCCGCCCCGCGCGATGCCGACATGGTCGAGCTGACTTACGAAGACGAAGCCGCCCCTTTCGATCCGCTGGACTGGCACGCACGCTGGCAGGCCCGGCCCATTGCCGGCGGCCGCGAACCCGGCGGACGCGGCATCGCCCTGGTCGTGGGCCTGTCGCGCGGCGCGGCTTATTCGCCGCTGGCGCCCGGCAACCGCCTGCGGCTGAGGATCGGCTGACCGCAGGTGCGCCGTCGGCAAGTCAACACCGCGGTGCCGCAAGACCCTCTCGATTCCATTGGCTGGAGCATCAATTATCCATAGCCCTTGAGGCTGTGTAAGATACCGGCAGCTCGTGGGTCGGCGGCACCCTAGGCGTTCGCTCCGACTTCGCTGGCAGTTTGACGGGCGTCGGACTGGACTGTCGAATCAACAAGTCCAGGACATCGCGCTGTTTAATTGGGGTTATTTCAAAAACGGGGCTCAATATCATGATCAAGCGCGTAATGCGTTCAAGCTTGCCGCTGTTCGTCGCGGCCGCAGTCGGCGGCTGCAGTGCAACTCCTGAAAAGCCAGCTTCATCACAGCCGGGGCTCGTGTACGACAAGCCGGCCGCCGAAGTCCAGCAAGCGGCGGTCGATGCGCTCACCGCCAATGGCTTCAACATCAACTCGTCGCAGCCGATCTACGTCGAGGGATCGCGTCCGCACAAGGTCGGCTTGCTCGTAGGGTCCGGCGGCGAGACCGTCGGCGTTTGGCTGGAATCGCTGTCGCCGACGCGTACCGGTGTCAAGGTGGATACGGCCAAATCGATCGCTGGAATTGCCGGCCAAAAGAGCTGGAATTCCGAGATTGTCCAGGCAATGGACAAGAGCGTAGGGCCGCACGAGTAAGGTTCGGACGCAATGGAGTGAAGCGATGCAGGAGACCGTGGGAGCATCGGCTGGCGCGGTCTCCCTTTTTCTTGCCGCCGTGCTGTCTGCCTGTACCACCCAGGGTTCGTTTCGCGAGCTGGGAACGAGCTATCCGCCGAAACCCGGAAACTGCGAGATCGAGATTTTCAAGGGCTCCGATCCGGGCAAGCCTTACATTCGGATTTCGAAGATCAATGTCCATCTGGAAAAAACCCACTTTGTGCACTCCGACCTGAGCTCGGCATCCAAGGAGTTGAAGCGCCAAGCCTGCCTGTCGGGCGCTGACGCCCTCATCGAGCTGTCGGAAAGCTCATCCGGCTACCTCGAAACGCGCATGTATAACGTGACTGCGACCGGCATCGTCTTTCAGACACGCTCCGCGGATCATTGAGTGGTGGGATTCGGCATAGCGTGCCGATTCCCATGTCCTATGCCGGGCCCAGCTCGTCGATGAGCTGCTTCTGGAACGCCACCACGCGCGCGCTCGGCTGCCACAGGCCGAACATCTCCAGCTCCGGGTCGACCACCGCGGTGGTTTCGCCACTCAGGGCCTCCAGGATCGCCTGCCCGCAGAACGGCACATACGCTTCCGAGTAGCCGCCCTCGTGCACGATCGCCAGGCGGCCTCCGCAGAGCCGCCCGGCGGCCTGCTTGATCCGCGCGGTCAGCTCGCGGTAGGTCTGGCTGTGCAGCAGCATGCGCGCCAGCGGGTCCACCGCGCTGGCGTCGAGGCCGCTGGACACCACGATCAGCTCGGGCTTGAAGCGCTCGAGTGCGGGGATCACCAGCCGCTCGAAGGCGTACAGGTAGGCCTCGTGGCCGCAGCCAGCGGGCAGCGGGATGTTGAGGTTGAAGCCCAGGCCCTGGCCCTCGCCGCGGTCCGCCGCGCCGCTGTAGCCCGGCGGAAAGCAGTGCTCCTGGTGGATCGAGATGGTGAGGGTGTCGGCGCGCCGGTAGTAGATCGCCTGCGTGCCATTGCCGTGGTGCACGTCCCAGTCGACCACCGCCACGCGCATGGCGCCGTGGCGGGCGCGCGCGGCTTCCACGGCGATCGCCACGTTGGCCAGCAGGCAGAAGCCCATCGGCAGGTCCGGCAGGCAGTGGTGGCCGCCGGGGCGGCACAGCGCATAGGCATTGGCCAGCCGGCCGGCGACGACGTCGTCGACCGCCGCCTTGGCCAGGCCCGCCGAAATCCGCGCGATGTCGAAGCCGCCACGGCTGAACGGCGCGAGCTGGCCGAGGTCGCCGCCGCCGGCTTCGCTGGCGGCCTTGAAGCGGTCGATGTAGTCGCGGGTATGCACCCGCAGCAAGTCCTCGATCGTCGCCGGCTCGGCCTCCGCCATGGCCAGCTTCTTCGCCAGGCCCGAGGCGGTGACCAGGCCCAGGATGCGGCGCTTGCTTTCGGGCGTGTCGGCGCCGTAGCTGCCGGATGGCGGCTGCACCCAGTCGCCGATGGGGAAATACAGGGCCTGCACGCCGGTGCAATGCCAGAAGGTACGCTCGTCCGTATAAAACCCGGTCTTGGCCATCGTTCGCGAATGCTCCACCGATCACCACTTCAGGAAGGGCGGCGGGCTCAAGGGATGCTTGCGCAACCAGCCGCCCGCCAGTTGCACCAGCCGCTTGTGAAACCCCGCGTTGGGAAACTGCCGCTTGACGCTGTGGATGTACGCGCGCGGCAGGCCGAATTTGACCATGCCCAGGGAGACGTCGACCAGGTCGGCGCGGCGGAACACCTCCACCAGCGGATAGCGCATGTCGTGATATCCACGCAGCTTGTGATGCAGGTCGATCATCAGCCCGACCTCCTCGATCCAGGCTTCGCGGCCATGCTGCAGCAGGTAGTCCCTTGCCCTGGCGGCCGATGGCGGCAGGTAGTCGATGGTGCCGTCGCTCCAGATACCCAGGTCGTGGAAGCAGCCGGCGATGACGATCTTTTCGCGCGCCTGCGCGTCACCGCCGTGCAGGGCGAAGCAGAAGTGCACCATGCGGTAGACGTGGTTGCGGTAGGCCAGGAAATCATCGCCGAGCGCCTGCTTCCACCGGCCGAGGATGTCCTCCAGAAGATCGATGCGTGGTTCGATGGTCAAGGCCGGCTCCGCCGCGGTTCGGGCCACTGGCCCCGACCCATCAGAGTATTGCGACGCAGACCGCACGCCGCGAGTGGCCCAACCGACAAAACACGATAAGATCGGGCCAAGCCCATCGTCATGGCGGCGGCACGCCGCGCGCAGAGGCCCAGGCACGTCGTCGCCGTGGTCGCCTTCGACCGGATCAGCCCGTTCCACCTGTCAGTGCCCTGCGTGGTGTTCGGCGAATCGCATCCCGGCGCGCCGGACTTCGACCTGCGCGTGTGCGCGGCCGAGCGCGGCCCGCTGACCACCACCGCCGGCTTTGCGGTGGCGGTGCGTCACGGGCTGGAGGCGCTGAGGAAGGCGCGCACGGTGATCGTGCCGAGCTGGCGCGACCCGGGCGAGCGCCCGCCGCAGCGCCTGCTCGACGCGCTGGCCGCGGCGCACCGGCGCGGCGCGCAGGTGGTGGGCCTGTGCCTGGGCGCCTACGTGCTGGCCGAGGCCGGCCTGCTGGACGGGCGCCGCGCCACCACGCACTGGGCCTACGCGCAGGACTTCGCCCGGCGCTATCCGCAGGTGCGGGTCGACGCCGACGTGCTCTATATCGACGACGGCGACATCCTGACTTCGGCGGGCACTGCCGCGGGCCTGGACTGCTGCCTGCACATGCTGCGCCAGCAGTACGGCGCCGGGCCGGCCAACTGCGTGGCGCGCCGGCTGGTGGTGCCGCCGCACCGGCAGGGCGGCCAGGCGCAGTTCATCGAGCGGCCGCTGCCGGCCACCGCGCGCGACTCGCGACTAGCACAGGTGCTGGAATGGACCCGCGCCAACCTGCAGCAGCCGCACAGCCTGGACAGCCTCGCCGCCCGCGCGCTGATGAGCCGGCGCACGTTCACGCGCCATTTCCGCCTGCTCACCGGCGCCACCGTGGGCGACTGGCTGCTGGGCGAGCGCCTGGCACTGGGCCGGCACCTGTTGGAAACCAGCGACCATCCGGTGGAGCAGGTCGCCGCGCTCGCCGGCTTCGGTTCGCCGGTGTCGATGCGCCACCACTTCCGCAAGGCCTACGGCGTTTCGCCGAGCGCGCTGCGGCGGACCTTCAGGGGCAGCTGAAGCGTCGCGACCAGCCTCAGCCGCCGGCCTGCAGCATCGCCGCCATTTTCTGGTGGATCAGGTTGATCGCCTTGAGCGGGCGCAGCATCACCTTGAACTCGACGATGCGGCCGTCCCCGTCCCACTTGATCAGGTCCACGCCGTTGACGGCAACGCCGTCGATCTCGACCTGGAACTCCAGCATGGCGTCGCGCGGGCCGGCGATCTCGCGCACGTAGCGGAACGTGGGGTTGAAGAACACCTGGAACGCCGCGGCCAGGTAGCGCCTGGTGATCGCCTTGCCGACCTGCGGCGTGTGCACCACCGGCGAGTGGAACACCGCGGTCTCGGCGAGCAGCGCATCGAGGCCGGCGGCGTCGCGCTGCGCGGCGACCTGGTGCCAGCGCGCAAGTGTGTCGATGGGCTTGTCGGCGGCCATCAGTCGAGCGTCCGGCCGAAGCGCGCAAAGCGCGGCATCCAGTTGCCGGTGATGTCGGCCGACACCAGCACCGTCACCGCGCGGCCGATCAGCAGCTCGCGCGGCACCAGGCCGAAGTAGCGCGAGTCGGCGCTGTTGTCGCGGTTGTCGCCCAGCATCAGGTAGCGGTCCGCCGCCACCCGCAGCGGGCCGAAACTGTCGCGGCGCGAGGCGCCCGGCAGGCTCAGCCACTGCACGATGCGCTCGCCGTCGGCGGTCTTCTCGTCGAGCTGCACCGCGTGCACCACCGTGTCTGCGGCCACGCGCTCGAGCACGGTGGCCACCGGCGCGTAGCTCGCAGCCCGGCCGTTGACGATCAGGGTCTTGTCGCGCATCTCCACGCTGTCGCCGGGCAGCGCGACCAGGCGCTTGATCAGGCGGTGGCCGTTCTGCGGCGAGTAGAAGGTGACGATGTCGCCGCGCCGCGGCTCGCCGACGCGCGCCAGCACCACCTGGGTCAGCGGCAGCTTGAAGTCGTACGCCAGCCGGTTGACCAGCACCACGTCGCCTTCGAGGATGGTGGGACGCATGGAGCCGGAGGGCACGCGGTTCCAGTCGGCCACGGCGCTGCGCACCAGCCCGAGCAGCAGCGCCAGCACCAGCAGGCCGCGGTTGTTGCGAATCCATTGGTTCACGCTTCTGGCTCCTTGCTACGGGAACGCAAGATGGCCGCCGAAGCGTAGCCCAATCCGGGTGTACGCGGCTAATGCTCGTAGTAGCGCGCGGCCCAGTCGCGGGCTTGCCCCAGCTCCCCCTCGCGCGCCAGCAGCCCGTCGAAGATCGCCTCCAGGCCGGCATGGGTGCCGCGCACGCCGGCGACGACCTGCGCGGCCCAGTCGAAGTAGTCCAGCTTGCGTTCGGCGCCCCAGTCTTTCGGCGGCGCGCTCAGCAGGTCGCGCAGGTTGCAGATCTTGTCGGCCAGCTTGACCAGCTTGGCCTGCGGCGAACGGTGCGGCGCATGCTCGATCTGCAGGCGCTTGCGCAGGTGCGAGTCCAGGTTCTTGTCGTCGGTCACCTCCAGCACCACCGCGGTGACCTCGGAACCGAACATGCCCTCCAGCTCTTCGGCCGTGGTCTGCGTGTCCTCGATGGTGTCGTGCAGGATCGCCGCGCACAGCACCACCGGGTCGAACACGCCGCCTTCGTTGGCCAGCACGTTGGCCAGCGCGATCGGGTGGTTGATGTACGGCGACGCTGCCGCGTCCTTGCGCCGCTGGTGCCGGTGCTTCTCGGCGGCGAAGGCGATCGCCCGGACCAGGAAGCCGAGCGGGCTTTCTTCAGAACTCATGAACCTCTCCTGGGCCAGGACCGGTACCCGCCTGGCCATCACATTCACTTGCCGATGCAGAAACTGGAAAATATCCGCCCCAGCAGATCCTCCGCGGTGAAACGTCCGGTGATCTCGTCCAGCGCCTGCTGCGCCAGGCGCAGCTCTTCGGCGAGCAGCTCGGCGCCGGCGCTGACGTCGGCCACGGCGCAGGCGCGGCGCAGGGTTTCACGGGCGCGCTGCAAGGCCTCCAGGTGGCGGGCACGGGCGGTGAACAGGCCTTCGGCGGTGCGGCTCAAGCCCGCCACTTCGCGGATCTGATCCGCCAGCAGGTCCATGCCGGCGCCGGTGGCGGCGGACAGGCGCAGGCTGGCGCGGCCGTCGGGTGCGGCTTCGACCACCGGCGCATGGCCGCTGAGGTCGCACTTGTTGAGCACGATCAGTGTATCGATGCCCTCGGGCAGGCGCTGCAGCAGCGCGGTGTCCGCCGCGGTGATGCCGGCGCAATCGTCCACCACGAACAGCACCAGCTCGGCTTTTTCCAGCGCCGCCCAGGCGCGGCGCACGCCTTCCTGCTCCACCGGGTCGGCGGCGTCGCGCAGGCCGGCGGTGTCGACCAGGGTGAGCGGCAGGCCGTCCAGGTCGATGTGCTCGCGCAGCAGGTCGCGGGTGGTGCCGGCCTGCGGCGAGACGATGGCGGCCTCGGTGCCGGCCAGGCGGTTGAGCAGGGTGGACTTGCCGACATTCGGCCGGCCGGCGATGGCCACGGTCATGCCCTCGCGCAGGCGGCGGCCCTGCGCGGCGTCGGCCAGCAGCGTGTCGGTGAGCGCGGCGACGGCGTGGGTGCGCGCCTGCAGCGCCTGCGGCGTGAGCCAGGGCACGTCTTCCTCGTCGGCGAAATCCAGCGAGGCTTCCAGGTCGGCGCGCAGCGCCACCAGCTCGTCCAGCAGGCCGTCCACGCGGCGCGAGAACTCGCCCTGCAGCGAGCGCAGCGCGGCGGCGGCGGCGCCGCGGCTGGCGGCGTCGATGAGGTCGGCAACAGCCTCGGCCTGCACCAGGTCCAGCCGGCCGTTGAGGAATGCGCGCTCGGAGAATTCGCCGGGCCGCGCCAGCCGCGCGCCGGCGGCGCAGGCGGCGCGCAGCAGCAGGTCCAGCACCACCGGGCCGCCATGGCCCTGCAGCTCCACCACGTCCTCGCCGGTGTAGGAATCCGGGCCCGGGAACACCAGCACCAGGCCTTCATCGATCGCCTCGCCGCCTTCGTCGCGGAAGCGGCGCAGCTGCGCCTGGCGCGGCGGCGGCAGCGCGCCGCACATTGCCGCGGCAACCGCCAGCGCATGCGGACCGGACACTCGCAGGATGCCCACGGCGCCGCGGCCCGGTGCGGTGGCGATGGCGGCGATGGTGTCCGGCTCGGTGGCGTTCACATGCCTGCGGCTCCTTTACACCTTCACTTCGTCTTCACGTCCTTGCCCGCTGTGTCCTCGGCCTTCCTGCCGCTCTCCTCGCCGGCCAGCCGGCGGGTGATGAACCACTGCTGCAGGATGCCGATGGAGTTGCTGACCAGCCAGTACAGCACCAGGCCCACCGGGAAGAACAGGAACAGGCCGGTCAGCGCAATCGGCATGATGTTCATCATGCGCTGCTGCATCGGGTCCATGGTGGCCGACTGCCCCGACAGGCGCTGCTGCACCCACATGCTGATGCCGTACAGCACCGGCATCACGTAGTAGGGGTCGGCGGCGGACAGGTCCTGCATCCACAGGATGAACGGCGCCTCGCGCAGCTCCACGCTTTGCGCCAGCACGCGGTACAGGCCGAAGAACACCGGCATCTGGATCAGCAGCGGCCAGCAGCCAGCCAGCGGGTTGAAGCCCTCCTTCTTGTACAGCTCCATCTGCGCCTTGCTCAGGCGCTCGCGGTCGTCGGCGTAGCGCTCGCGCAGCTCCTGGATGCGCGGGCCGAACTTGCGCATCTTGGCCATGGAACGGTACTGCGCCGCGCTCAGCGGGTAGAAGATCGCGCGCACCAGCACGGTCAGCAGGATGATCGCCCAGCCCCAGTTGCCGGTGAGGCCGTGGAAGCTCTTCAGCGCCCAGAACAGCGGCTCGGCGACGGAGGCGAGCAGGCCGTAGTCCAGCGTGCGGTCGAAGCCCGGCGCCACCATCGCCAGCCCGTCCTGCTGCTCGGGCCCGGCGTAGACGCCGAAGCTGTAGTCCTGCTCGGCGCCGTCGGCCACGGTGGCGGCCGGCCCCAGGTACTGCGCCTGGTAGACGGTGGGGGTGGCCGCGGCGATCGCCTTGCCGGTGAACTGCAGGGCGGCGTCCTGCGGCGGGATGATCGCGGTCACGAAGTACTGCTGCACCACTGCGATCCAGCCGCCGGTCTGCCGGGATTGATACTCGGGCTTGGCGGGGTCCTTGGCCAGCTTGTCGAGGTCCTTGAAGGTGAGCTTCTTGTAGCGGTAGCCGCCGCCTTCCTTCTGCTCGTAGACGCCCACCCCGGCGAAGTTGCCGGCGAAGCGCGCGCGCGCGCCGGTCTTGGCGGGCGGCGGCGTGCGCTGCCAGCGCGCATAAGGCCAGGTCGCCAGCGGCTTGCCGCTGTGGTTGGCGAGCTTTTCGGTGAGGCCGATCTGGTAGCTGCCGCGCGTGAAACGGTAAACCTTGCGCACGCTGAAGCCGGCCGGGTCGGTGTATTCCAGCGGCACGTCGAGCGTGCTGCTGCCGTCGGCCAGCGCGTATTGGTCCTGGGCGGAATGGAACGGCGTCTGCCCGCTGGCCAGCGGCGCGTCGGCGCCGGCGATGCCGGTCTGCAGCACCAGCAGCTGGTCGGGGCTGTCGTCGAGCAGGGGCAGCTTCTGCTGCGGGTGCTGCTTGTCCACCGGGAACTGGCTCAGCTCCAGCCGCCGCAGCTCGCCGCCGGCCAGGGCGATGTCGGCGTCGAACAGGTCGGTATGCACGTGCACGCGCGGGCCGGCGGCGGCGGGCGACACCGCCGCGGTGCCGAGCTGGGCGCTGCCGCTGCCGCTGCCCGGCGACTGCACCGTGGCCGCCGCGGCCGCGGCCTGCATGGCCTTGCCGTAATCGTCCTGCCAGGCCTGGTACAGCAGGTAGGTGACCACGCCGATGAGCGCGATCAGGATCATGCGGCGGTTTTCCATCAAATTTCCTTGGGGCGCATCGGCATGTTGTACGGCTCGGCTGCGTGAGCGCCCCATTGCCGGCGGCGGGCGCGGTGGCAGACTGTATCGACGGATTGCGGCACGTGCTTGACGGTGCGGGGCGCTATTCGGCGGCGGCAGCGCCGGGCCCGGCGTCCGGCCGGCGCGGCGGCACCGGGTCCAGGCCGCCGGGATGCAGCGGATGGCAGCGCACCAGCCGGTGCAGCGCCAGCGCGGAACCGCGCAGCACGCCGTGCACCTGCAAGGCCTCCGCGGCGTAATGTGAACAGCTCGGGTAAAAGCGGCAACGCGGGCCCAGCAGCGGGCTCAGCAGGCGCTGGTACGTGCGGATGATTCCGAGCAGGAGCGAGCGCATCGATCGATCACCTTCAACCAGATTTCCGCCAGCGCGGCGCGCAGCTGCGCGGTGCCTGCCTCGTTCAGGCCGGGCAGCCCGTAGAACACCAGGTCGGCCGCCGGCAGGCGCTGCTGATTGTGCCGGAATTCCTCGCGGATCAACCGCTTGATCCGGTTGCGCGCCACCGCCAGCGGCACCGACTTGCGCGCCAGCGCGAGCCCGAGGCGCGGGCCGTCCAGGCCGTTGGGTGTGCACACGACCCCCAGCGGAGGCTGCCGGACGCGGAAACCGCGCGCGAAGACCTGCTTGAACTCGGCCGGACGGCGGATGCGGGCGCGCCGCTGCAGACGCGCTCCGCCGGCCATGCGGATTAGGGGATCAGCCGGGCGCGGCCTTTCGCACGGCGGCGCGAGAGCACCAGGCGGCCGCCCTTGGTCGCCATGCGCGCGCGGAAGCCGTGCGTGCGCTTGCGCCGCAGGGAGTGGGGTTGGTACGTGCGTTTCATGACTGCTTACTCGACCGTGTGCAAACCGAAATTTTAGCCTGTGCCGGGCTTCACCAGCAAGCGCGGGGTGTGCAAGGGCACCTGTGGATAACCTCGGGGGCGCAAGCTAGACTGCGAACCCCGACGCGAAACCCCAAAGCCCGAGATGAATGCAGCCCTGCCCAACGACAGCCTCTGGCTCCGCTGCATCGAGCGCCTGGAGGCCGAGCTGTCCGACCGGGAGATCGGCGCCTGGATCCGGCCGCTGCGCGCCATCGTATCGGCCGACCAGCTTACCCTGCTGGCGCCCAACCGGGTGGTGCTGGAACGCGTGCGCAGCGATTTCCTGCCGAAGATCCAGCGGGCGGTGTCGAGCCTGGCGGCCTACGATCTGCATGTCAGCCTGGCGGTGGGCGGGGTGGAGGCGCGCAGCCCGGCGAGCACCGCGGCGGCGCCGGACGCCGAGGAATTCTCGCCCTTCGTCAAGGGCCGCCTGGACCCGCGCTACACGCTGGATTCGTTCATCGAGGGCAAGTCCAACTCGCAGGCGCGCGCCGCCGGCCTGCACGTGGCCAGCAGCCCCGGCAACGTCTACAACCCGCTGCTGATCTACGGCGACTCCGGGCTGGGCAAGACCCACCTGATGCACGGCATCGGCAACGCCATCCACGGCGGCCGCGAGAACGCGCGGGTGGTTTACGTCGGCGCCGAGCAGTGGTTCAACCAGATGGTTTCGGCGATCCGCTTCGGCCGGCAGGCCGAGTTCAAGACCTACTACCGCTCGGTGGATGCGCTGCTCATCGACGACATCCATTTCCTCGCCGGCAAGGAGCATTCGCAGGAAGAATTCTTCCATACTTTCAATGCCTTGATCGACGGCCGCAAGCAGATCGTGCTGACCTGCGACCGCTATCCGCGCGAGCTCGACGCGCTCGACGAACGGTTGAAATCGCGTTTCACCTGGGGCTTGTCGGTGCCGATCGAGCCGCCGGAGTTCGAGACGCGCGTGGCGATCCTGCTGAGCAAGGCGGACCGGCTCGGCATCCGCCTGCAGGAGGAAGTGGCGGTGATGGTCGCGCAGCGCATCCGCTCCAACGTGCGCGAGCTCGAAGGCGCACTGCACCGGCTCAACGCCTCGGCGCGGCTGACCGGCGCGCCGATCTCGCCGGACTTCGCGCGCGTCTGCCTGAAGGACATGTTCGCGTCCTATGACCGCGCGGTGACCCTGGACAACATCAAGCGCACCGTCGCCAACTACTACAACATCCGCCTGGCCGACCTGAGCTCGGTGCGGCGCACGCGCACGCTCGCGCGGCCGCGCCAGATCGCCATGTCGCTGGCCAAGGAACTGACCCAGCACAGCTACCCGGAGATCGGTTCCTCCTTCGGCAAGGACCACACCACGGTGCTGCACGCCTGCCGCAAGGTCACCGAGCTGCGGCGCGACGACGAGCGCTTGCGCGAAGACTACGAAAACCTGTTGCGGATGCTCACCAATTGAAGCGCCGGCACACATGCAGGAGCGCCGCAAGTACCGGCGGCAGGCTCTTCGAAACCTGGGTACGGAAGCCTGCATAGCCTGTGTATACTTCAGTGGATAAATGCGGACAGAACTTTGTGCACAGGTTTTCAGATGGGCGCACAGTGCATTCGGGGACGGCGGCGCAGCCAGGAGTTCTTTGCAACCAGCTGTTTAAAAAGGGAAAAACAAACTTGTCCCCGTTTCGATGCCGGCACAACCAATAACAGTTTTTAAATCTCTTAAAAACATTCTTGATTAATAACATCGCTCCATGAACATCCAGATCCCGAGAGGCGAGCTGCTCTCCGCACTTCAATCGGTGATTGGCGTGGTGGAGCGAAGACAGTCACTACCCATCCTCGGCAACGTGCTGCTGGCGGCCCAGGAAGACGAGCTGATTCTCACCGCCACCGACCTCGAGTTGCAGGTGGAACGCCGGGTACAGGTGCAGAACCTCAGCCCGGGCCGCACCGCGGCGCCTGCGCGCAAGCTGCACGACATCTGCCGCGGCCTGCCGGAAGGCGCTACGGTGAGCCTGGAGCTCAACCAGAACCGGCTGACCGTGCGTTCGGGCCGCAGCCGCTTTGCCTTGGCCACCCTGCCGGCCGAGGAATTCCCTTCGCTGAGCGCCGCCGGCGCGGAAACGCACCTGGTACTGAGCGGCAAGGAGCTCAAGGAGCTGCTGCAGCGCACCCAGTTCGCCATGGCGCAGCAGGACGTGCGCTATTACCTGAACGGGTTGCTGCTGGAGCTGCGCGGCAACCGCGTGCGCACCGTCGCCACCGACGGCCACCGCTTGGCCATGGCCGAGCTGCGCCGCGACACCGGCATCAAGAAGGACACCCAGGTGATCCTGCCGCGCAAGACGGTGCTGGAGCTGCAGCGCCTGGTCGAAGGCGGCGAGGACGAAGTGAAGCTGAGCCTGTCGCCCAACCAGGTTCAGGTGGACCTCGACGGCCTGAAGCTCACCTCGAAGCTGATCGAGGGACGCTTCCCGGACTACGAGCGGGTGATTCCGGAAAACTCCGACAAGACCGTGCGCGGCGACCGCCAGCGGGTGCGTTCGGCATTGGCGCGGGCGGCGATCCTGTCCAACGAGAAGTTCCGCGGCGTGCGGCTGCAGCTTTCGGCCGGCACCTTGCGCATCCAGACGCAGAATCCAGAGCAGGAGGAAGCGGAGGAGGAAGTCGAGGTGCAGTACGAGGGCGCGGCCCTGGAGATCGGCTTCAACGTCAGTTACCTGCTCGACAGCCTGGATGCCATCGAGGGCAACGAGTTCATCATGGAACTGCGCAGTCCCGACGCCAGCGGCCTGGTCTACGACGCCGCCAACAACGCCAACAAGTACGTCGTGATGCCGATGCGGCTGTAAGGCGGCGGATTACGTCCGGCTTCCGCACCAGCATGCCTGCAGCCTGATGCACCTGTCCGGGGTGCAGCTCAGGGATTTCCGCATTTTCGAGGATGCGCGCCTGGAGTGCCGGGCGGGCTTCAATCTGATCCTGGGCGACAACGGCGCCGGCAAGAGTTCCCTGCTGGAGGCGATTTTCGTGCTTGGACGCGGCGGCAGCCACCGGGCCGCGCCGCGGCTGCTGTTGCGCGACGGCGCCAGCAGCTGGTCGGTGGAGGGGCAGGTCGCCAGCGCGCACGCACCGCCACAGCGCGTGCGGGTAGCCTGGGCCGAAGGCGAGACGGCGATCCGCTGGGGCACCGCCGCCATCGGCGTCAGCGAGCTGGTGCGCAAGCTGCCGGTGCAGATCCTGGACCCGGCGATGCACCGCCTGGTGGACGAAGGGCCGGGCGTGCGGCGGCGTTTTATCGACTGGGGACTGTTCCACGTGGAACAGTCCTTCATCGGCGTGTGGCGCCGCTGCCAGCGCGCCTTGCGCCAGCGCAACGCCGCGCTGCGCAGCGGTGAGGCGGTGTCGGCGATCACGGCCTGGGATCGCGAGCTGGCGGAATCCGGCGAGGCGCTGAACGCGCTGCGGCTGCATTACCTAGTGGCGCTGGAGCCGCAATTCCAGGCCGCCTTGGCAGCCCTGTTGCCGGACCAGGGCTGGCGCTTCGACTTCCAGCGCGGCTGGCCGGCCGAGCGCAACTATCTGGAGGTGCTGCAGGAGGGCTTGGAGCGCGACCGCCGTTACGGCCAGACGCTGCAAGGGCCGCACCGGGCCGAGGTGGTTTTTTCCGGCGGTGCGGCCGGGAGGCGCGCGCGCGGGCGCATCAGCCGTGGCCAGCAGAAGCTGTTGGTCTGCGGTTTTGCGCTGAGCCAGTGCGAACTGGTGCGCCAGGCGAGCGGCGAGGCGCCGATCGTGCTGCTCGACGACTTCGCCGCAGAGCTGTCATCGGCGTTCCAGGAGCGGCTGGCAGCCGCCCTGGGCGCCTATTCCGGCCAGAAGTTCGTCGCGGCGCTGGAGCGCACCGCGGCGCTGGCGGCCATCGGCGAGGCCCTGGTGTTCCACGTGGAACATGGCCGGGTCGCGGCGCTGGTAAAATAAATGACTAGAAAAGAATGATTCGATGAACAATCCGGAATCAAGCTACGACGCCAGCAGCATCAAGGTTCTGCGGGGACTGGACGCGGTTCGCCAGCGCCCCGGCATGTACATCGGCGACACCGACGACGGAACCGGGCTGCACCACATGGTCTTCGAGGTGGTCGACAACTCCATCGACGAGGCGCTGGCGGGCTATTGCGACGAAATCACCGTCATTCTCCACGCCGACAACAGCGTTTCGGTGGCCGACAACGGCCGCGGCATCCCGGTCGACATCCATGCCGAGGAAGGACGCTCGGCGGCCGAAGTGATCATGACCATCCTGCACGCCGGCGGTAAATTCGGCGGCAGCGGCTACAAGGTGTCCGGCGGCCTGCACGGCGTGGGTGTTTCGGTGGTGAATGCGCTGTCCGAGCTGCTCCTGCTGGACATTTTCCGCGAAGGCCGGCACCACCACCAGGAATACCGCCTCGGCGAGCCGCAGGCGCCGCTGGCGGTGGTGGGCGAGACCGCGCGGCGCGGCACCGTGGTGCGGTTCTACCCGAGCCGGACCATCTTCACCGACACGCATTTCCATTACGACATCCTGGCGCGGCGCCTGCGCGAGCTGTCGTTCCTCAATTCCGGCGTGCGCATCGTCCTGCGCGAGGAAACCACGGCGCGCGAGGACGTCTTCGAGTACCAGGGCGGCATCCGCGCATTCGTCGACTTCCTCAACAAGAACAAGGCGCCGCTGCACGAGACCATCGTCTACGTCAACGCCGAGCGCGACGGCATCCTGGTCGAGGCCGCGCTGCAATGGAACGATTCCTACCAGGAAGCGGTGTACTGCTTCACCAACAACATCCCGCAGAAGGACGGCGGCACCCACCTGACCGGTTTTCGCAACGCGCTCACGCGCACGATGAACGATTACCTGGAATCGGAGGGGCTGGCCAAGCGCGAAAAAGTGGAACCGACCGGCGACGACGCCCGCGAGGGCCTCACCGCCGTGCTGTCGGTCAAGGTGCGCGATCCCAAGTTTTCCTCGCAGACCAAGGAAAAGCTGGTGTCGTCCGAAGTCAAGGTGGCGGTGGAGCAGGTGATCGGCGAAAAGCTGCGCGAATTCCTGCTGGAACGGCCGCGCGAAGCCAAGGTCATCGGCGCCAAGGTGATCGACGCGGCGCGTGCGCGCGAGGCCGCGCGCAAGGCCAAGGAGCTCAACCGCCGCAAGAGCGTGCTGGACATCGCTGGCCTGCCGGGCAAGCTCGCCGACTGCCAGGAAAAAGACCCCGCGCTGTCGGAGCTGTTCCTGGTGGAGGGCGACTCCGCCGGCGGCTCGGCCAAGCAAGGTCGCGACCGGCGCTTCCAGGCGATCCTGCCGCTCAAGGGCAAGATCCTCAACGTGGAAAAAGCGCGCCTGGAGAAGATGCTGTCGTCGGCCGAGGTCGGCACGCTGATCACCGCCCTGGGCTGCGGCATCGGCCGCGACGACCTGAAGGCGGAAAACCTGCGCTACCACCGCATCATCATCATGACCGACGCCGACGTCGACGGCGCCCATATCCGCACGCTGCTGCTGACCTTCTTCTACCGCCACATGTACACGCTGGTCGAGCGCGGCCACGTGTTCATCGCCCAGCCGCCGCTGTACAAGCTCAAGTCCGGCAAGCACGAGAACTACGTCAAGGACGACGCCGAGCTCGAGCAGTGGCTGTTGCGCATGGCCCTGGACGGCGCCGAGCTGACGCCGCAGGCGGAACGGCCGCCGCTGCCGCCGGCGGACCTGGACCACCTGGTGCGCGAGCACTCGCAGGCCGACAAGGCCCTGCACCGGCTCGAGCGCCACTACGATAGCGCCCTCCTGCACGCCTTGCGCAGGGCCCTGCCGGCGCCGGCGCAGCCCGTGGCGCTGGAAGCCTGGGCCGCGGCATTGGCCGCTTCGCTCAACGCGGCGTCCGCACCGGCGCGCTACACCGTGCAGGCCAGGGTGGGCGAAGGCGGACCGTCGCTGGCGGTGGAGCAGCTGCATCACGGGCTGCGGACGACCTACCAGTTCGGTGCCGATTTCTTCGCCGGCGTGGACTGCCAGCAGATCTGCCGGCTCAACAGCAAGATCGCCGGCCTCATCGGCCCCGGCGCACTGGTGCGCCGCGGCGAGCGCTCGCATGCCGTGAGCAGCTGGGACGAAGTGTTCGAGTGGCTGCTGACGGAAGCCCGCCGCGGCCTGCAGGTGCAGCGTTACAAGGGCCTGGGTGAAATGAATCCCGGCCAGCTCTGGGAAACCACCCTGGACCCGGCCAACCGCCGCCTGGTCCGGGTGCAGGTGGAAGATGTCGTCGCCGCCGACCTGATGTTCACCACGCTGATGGGCGAGGACGTCGAGCCGCGCCGTGAATTCATCGACCGGCACGCGCTGCTGGTGAGCAACCTGGACGTCTGATTTTAAATTAATTTAGCAACAGTTAACGACAATTGCTGAGCGTTGTCGTCTGATAGTCTTGTTTTAGCCCCGCGCCGATTGAAGCCAATCCAGCGCGGTTGAAGCGATCCATGGCGGTTTTCATGACCGCGCCGTGTCCCGGTCGATGCCCGGCCCTTTCACCTTGCACCGCCTTTGCTCACGGCGTTAGCCCGCATTCGCGCTGCCGCATCCCGCACGCGGGCGGTAGCAGGCGCACTTCCGGGGGCATCGTGCAGCCGCCTGAATTCGCTTCCGAAATCCGCACTGATTTGCGGTAAATTCAGGTTCCTGGCCCGCTGCGCGCGTTGCGGCGCGCCGGGCTCATCGGGGGAGGCGCATGAAGACCCTTGCGGTCTACAACGTGAAGGGCGGGGTGGGCAAGACGGCCACCTCGATCAACCTGGCGTACCTCGCCGCGCAAAGCGGGCGCAGCACGCTGCTGTGGGATCTCGACCCGCAGGCGGCTGCAACCTGGTACCTGCAGGCCAAAGGCGGCGAGGGGCCCGGCAAGGCGCAGTGGAAGGCCGGTTCGGAGCTGCGCGCCCTGATCCAGCCGACCCCTTACGAAAACCTGCACCTGCTGCCGGCGGGCCTGGACAACCGGCACCTGGACGTATGGCTGCGCAAGGACGATGCGCGCGATGCGCTGGCGCAGCGCCTGGAATCGGTGGCCGGGGACTACGACCTGGCGATTCTCGACTGCCCGCCGAGCCTGTCGCACCTGGCGGACAACATCTTCACCGCCGCCGACCTGGTGCTGGTGCCGGTGGTGCCCACGCACCTGTCGCTGCGCGCGCTCAAGGCCCTGATCGACTATTTCCGCGAGGAATCCTATCCGCGCAGCCGCCTGAAGCCGTTCTATTCGATGGCCGACCGCCGCCGGCTGCTGCACCGCACGCTGATCGAGCAGCCGCCCAAGACCATGCGCGACGTCTGCCGGGCCGTCATTCCGTATACCTCGGCGGTCGAGCGGATGGGCGAGCACCGCGCGCCGGTGGAAGCGTTCGAGGCTTCCGCGCCGGCCGCCGAAGCCTACCGCGAGCTGTGGAAGGAAGTGAACGCCGCCCTGCGCGGGCGTTGAACGCCGCTTAGGGAAGCGCTGATTAATCAGAGCTTCCCGCTTGGGCCACGGATGGACCAACCACTTTCAATGGCGCAAGCCATTGAAATGGAAGGCCGTTGAAAATCACACTTTTCGACGGTCGTCCTTTCGAATAAGTCCAGGATGGACTTATTCGAAAGTGTCCTTAAGCCGATGCGCAGCGGTCGATCAGGCGCTGCACCCGCCGCAGCCGCGCATCCAGGCTGCGCTGGTCCGCCGCGGTGACGGTGGCGTGCCCGATCTTGCGCTGCGGTTTCGGCGTCTTGCCGTACAAATGCACGTGCACGCCGTCGAGTGCGGCCAGCGCCTGCGTGGCGGGTGCGGTGCCGATGAAATTGAGCATGGCGCTGGCGCCGCGCAGGCGCGTGGAGCCCAGCGGCAGGCCGCAGATCGCGCGCAGGTGGTTTTCGAATTGCGAGCATTCCGCGCCTTCGATGCTCCAGTGCCCGGAGTTGTGCACGCGCGGGGCGATCTCGTTGGCCAGCAAGGCATCGCCGACGGCGAAGAACTCGAACGCCAGCACGCCGACGTAATCCAGCCGCTCGAGCACCGCGCGCGCGTGGCGTTCGCCCAGCGCCTGCAGCGGATCCTTCGGCAGCGGGCGCGCGGTGCGCAGGATGCCGTCGCAGTGCACGTTTTCCACCAGCGGATAGAAGCGCGCGCCGCCGTCGCGCCCGCGCACTGCCAGGCAGGACACCTCGCGCTCGAAGGCGACGAAGGCCTCCACGATCAGCGGCTGCGACCCGAGCTGTGCCCAGGCCGCGTCGAAATCGGCGGCCGCGCGCAGCACCATCTGGCCCTTGCCGTCGTAGCCCATGCGGCGCGTCTTGAGCACCGCGGGCAGGCCGGTGTAAGCGGTGGCGGCGTCGAGGTCCGCGCGGCTGTCGACCGCGCAAAAGCGCGGCACCGGGATGTCCAGCGACTCGAACAGCCGCTTCTCGGACAGCCGGTCCTGGCCTGCCGCCAGCGCCTCCGGCCCGGGCATCAAGGGCACGCGCGCGGCCACGAAGGCGGCAGCGTGCTCCGGCACGTTCTCGAACTCGTAGGTGGCCAGGTCGATCCCCGCGCAGAACCGCTGCAGCGCGGCCTCGTCCAGGTAGTCCGCACGCAGGTGCTGCCCCAGCGGGGCGGCGCAGGCTTCCGTGGCCGGATCCAGGAAGGCGAAATCCAGGCCCAGCGGATAGCCCGCAAGGGCCAGCATGCGGCCCAGCTGGCCGGCGCCGAGGATGCCGATTTTCACGGTCGCGTGACTTGCCGGAGGACCGCGCTGTCAGGCCGACGGGTCGCCGTCGTGCAGCACCTGCGCGGTCTGCAGCGCGCGGAACCGTTCCAGCCGTTGCGCCAGCGCCGGATCGCCCAGCGCGAGGATCGAGCAGGCCAGCAGCGCCGCGTTGGTGGCGCCGGATTCGCCGATCGCCAGGGTGCCCACCGGCACCCCCGCCGGCATCTGCACGATCGACAGCAGCGAATCCATGCCGTTGAGCGCCTTGCTCTGCACCGGCACGCCCAGCACCGGCAGGCGCGTTTTCGCCGCGGTCATGCCGGGCAGGTGCGCGCTGCCGCCGGCTCCGGCGATGATCACCTTGATGCCGCGCTGCTGCGCGCTGCCGGCGTATTCGAACAGCAGGTCCGGCGTGCGGTGCGCCGACACCACGCGGGTCTCGAACGGCACTTCCAGCTCGCCCAGGGTGCGCGCGGCGCGCGACATGGTTTCCCAGTCCGAACGGGAACCCATGATGATGCCGACCAGCGGCTGGACGGCGGCAGGCTTGGCGGCGGGCAGCTTGCGTTGCGCCACGTTGAGTACGCTTGAATAAGGCCCAGGAGGGCGGGAAAGCGCGCGATTATGCCGGCAAATCGCCGAAACCGCACGCGGCGGGGCACGGTCCTGGCGGATTGGCGCTCAGGGCGCCTGCAGGTCGAAATCGACCGTGACCGAGGCATCGAAGGCCAGGCTGCCGCCGGCGAAGCCCATGTCCTGGTCGGACGCCTGCTCCAGCCCGGGCGCCCGCGCCGCCATGACGATGCGCGGCCGCGGCGGCGCCGTCTCGACCGCCGCGTTGATCGTATGCGCCGCCCCGAGCCGGGCGCCCAGCGCCTCGGCCAGCACGCTGGCGTTGGCCTTGGCGTCGGCTGCCGCGCGCGCCAGCGCCTGGCGCCGAAGCTCCTCGGCGCGCGAGGACTCCAGCACCGGGTCGTTCACGCTGTTGATCCCGGCGTCGGTGGCGCGCGCCAGGAAATCGCCGATGCGGTCCAGGTCGCGCACCACCACCTCGATGCCGCGGCTGACGTGGTAGCCGAGGAACTTGCGGCCGCCGGGAAGCTTGTCGGAATACGTGTACTCGGCACGGATGCTGAGCGCCGCGGTGGAAATGTCCTCGTCCCTGGCGCCGAGCGCGCGCACCTGCGCCAGGTAGTCGCGGACGATGCGGTTGGCCTCGGCCTGCGCGGCCTTCAGCTCGGGGCGGGTGAGCTCGATGCTCATCGACAGGCGCGCGCGGTCCGGCACGGCGCTGACCTGGCCGTGGCCGCCGACCGTCACCGCGCGGCGCTCCGGCGCGGCGCCATCGGCGGCCAGCGCGGCGCCGCCGAGCAGGCCCAGGGCCGCGGCCAGCGCGGCGCAGCGGATACGGCGTGCGATTCGCGTTTGGCGGTTCATGAACCTGCGCTCGACCGGTCGGGTGGGCCAGCATCCTGCATCGGCCCGCGGGCGCCGCGCAATGCTGCACGCCGCGCCGCGAACGGATAAAATACCGGACCAATCTGGTCTTTAATCACCGCTTCACTTCCATTTCCCGCATTCCCCCGCAATGACAGCCTACGAAACCGTCAGCCTGACGCGCGATGTCGTCGGCGTGCTGATTCCCGCCGGCACCAAGGTCGAGCTGCCCGAAGGCGCCGAGGCCACCATCACCCAGGCGCTCGGCGGCAGCTACACGGTGCAGCTGCAGGGCCACCTGTTCCGCATCGACGGCAAGGACGCCGACGCGCTGGGCCAAGCCGCGCAGCGCGCACCCGAGGTGGCGGCCGACGCCGGCGAGGCGGAGGTGGAAAAGGCCGTATGGGAGCAGATGAAAACCTGCTACGACCCGGAAATCCCGATCGACGTCGTCGAGCTCGGCCTGATCTACGAGTGCCGCCTGGAACCGCACGAGGATGGCGGCTGGCGCGTCTACGTGGTGATGACGCTCACCGCGCCCGGCTGCGGCATGGGCGATATCCTGGTGGCGGACGTCAAGGACAAGGTCATGCGCGTGCCCGGCGTGCGCGAGGCCGAGGTGGAGCTGGTGTTCGACCCGCCCTGGACCCGCGACATGATGAGCGAAGCCGCGCAGCTGCAGGCCGGGTTCCTCTGAGCGCCATGGCATCATTTCGTCCATGAGCGACACTCTCACCCGCGGCGTCCGCATCGTCGTGCAGCCGCGCTACGTGCCCGACCAGTCGGACCCGCCGAACCGCTCCTACCTGTTCGCCTACCACGTCACCATCCGCAACGAGGGCACGCAGACCGTCAAGCTGGTGTCGCGCCACTGGATCATCACCAACGGCGAGGGCAAGGTCGACGAGGTCAAGGGCCCCGGCGTGGTCGGGCATCAGCCGTCGCTGAAGCCCGGCGAGCAGTTCCAGTACACCAGCGGCTGCCCCCTGAACACGCCGGTGGGCACGATGCACGGCAGCTTCCAGATGGTGTTCGACAACGGCGAGACCTTCGACGCGCAGATCGACCCGTTCCGGCTCGCGGTTCCCCGCGTCCTGAACTGACGCCGTCGCCACGCGCCGCCTTGGCGCTGCCGTGCATGCCGTACACTGTGGCGAACCTGGCCGCGGTCCCGTTGTCCCACTTATTCGCGCCAGCCGACAGAATAATTCGAGCATGCTGCCAACAAGACCGCTGTCCCTGGCGGCGATCCTCCTGGCGACGGGTGTCGCCGGTGCCGCGCACGCGCAGACGCCCTCGCCGCTCGGCGAATGGCAATACTCCGCCGGCATCGTCCTCAAGCAGCGCTTCGATCCGCATCCGCCGCACTGGGAAAAGCTGATCGGCTTCGGCGGCGAGATGCTGCCGCGCTTCGAGGGCTCGGACGGCTACTATTTCGAGCCCGGACCGACCATCGACATCCGCTACCGCAACCTGGCCTTCCTTTCCACCGGCGAAGGCCTGGGCGTGAACCTGCTGCACAACGACAATTACCGCGCGGGTGTCGCCCTCACCTACGACCTCGGCCGCCAGGAAGGCAACGACATCCACCTGCGCGGACTGGGCGATGTTTCGCCGGCGCCGGAATTCAAGTTCTTCGGCGAATACGTGTTCTTCCCGGTGATCGTCCGCGCCGACGTGCGCAACGGCTTCGGCGGCCACGGCGGCTGGATCGGCGACGCCAGCGTGTACATGCCGGTGGCCGGCACGCAGAAATTCTTCGTCTTCGTCGGCGGCTCGGTGACCATGGCCGAAGACGTCTACATGGAGCATAACTTCGGCGTGGACCAGGTGCAGCACCAGAAAAGCGGCCTGCCGCTGTATAGCCCGGGCGGCGGCCTCAAGTCCGCCGGCGTGGGCGCCAACGCCACCTGGATTTTTCGCGATCACTGGTTCTTCGACACCGTGGTCGGCGCCACCGAGCTGCTCGGCCCCGCCGCCGGCAGCCCGACGGTGGACGAGAAATTCCAGTTCGCGCTGAGCCTCAGCCTGGCCTACGACTTCCGCTGAGACGCGGCGCAGGCGCAGCCGGCGGAGCGGGGAACGCATGCAAAGGCAGATCAGCGCAGGAGTACTGTCCGTCGCCTGCCTCGACGCCGGCCCGCCCGATGGTACGCCGGTGGTGCTGCTGCACGGCTTTCCCTACGACATCCACGCCTACGACGCGGTGACGCCGCTGCTCGCCGCGGCCGGCTGCCGCGTGCTGGTGCCGTACCTGCGCGGCTTCGGCCCCACCCGCTTCAAGGCGCCGGAAACGCCGCGCTCGGGCCAGCAGGCCGCATTGGCGCACGACCTCGTGGCCCTGCTGGATGCCCTGGCGCTGCCGCGCGCGCTGCTGGCCGGCTACGACTGGGGCGGGCGCGCCGCCTGCATCGTCGCCGCACTGTGGCCGCAGCGCGTGCTCGGCCTGGTGAGCGGCGGCGGCTATGCGATCCAGGACATCGCCGGCGCTTCGCGGCCGCTGCCGCCGCAGGACGAGCACAAGCTCTGGTACCAGTTCTACCTGCACGGCGAGCGCGGCCGCGCGGGGCTTGCCGCCGACCGCCGCGCGTTCTGCAAGCTGCTGTGGCGCCTGTGGTCGCCGGATTGGGAATTCGGCGAGGCCGATTTCGAGCGCAGCGCGGCGGCTTTCGACAACCCCGACTTCGTCGAGGTGGCGGTGCATTCCTACCGCCACCGCTTCGGCCTGGTGGCCGGCGACCCGGCTTACCAGGACACCGAGTGCCGGCTCGCCGCCCTGCCGCGCATCGCCGTGCCCACCATCGGCATTGACGGCGCGACCGACGGCATCTTTCCCGCCGCCGGCTCGTCCGGCCACGGCCGCTTCTTCAGCGGGCCGTACCAGCGCCGCGTGATCGCCGGTGCCGGCCACAACCTGCCCCAGGAACAGCCGGAGGCGTTCGCCGCCGCGGTGCTGCAGCTGGTGCATAGCGCACGGAAACTTTGATCGACTGGATGTGGGTCGGCCTTCAGGCCGACATGGTGTCGCCCTGAAGGGCGACCTAACTATTTCCGAATTCCGAATCCCGAATCCCGACACCGTCAGCGCTGGCAGCGGGTGCAGAAAAAGCTGGAGCGCTGGCCGATCACCACGCGCTTGACCGCAGCGCCGCAGACGCGGCAGGGCTGCCCGTCGCGGCCGTAGACCATCAGCTCCTGCTGGAAATAGCCGCTGGTGCCGTCGCTGCCGCGATAATCCCGCAAGGTGGTGCCGCCGTGCTCCAGCGCCAGGTTCAGCACCTGGCGGATCGCCTGCACCAGGCGCGCGTAGCGCGGCAGCGTGACGCGTCCCGCCGCCGTCAGCGGACGGATGCCGGCGCGGAACAGCGCCTCGGACGCGTAGATGTTGCCCACGCCCACCACCACGCGCCCGTCCATGATGAAGTTCTTCACCGGCGCGCTGCGGCCGCGCGACAGCGCGTGCAGGTAGGCGGCGTTGAACTCCTCGGCGAAGGGCTCCGGTCCCATCTCCGCCAGCAGCACGTGGTGCGCCTGCCCCTCCGGCCAGGGCAGCACCGCGCCGAAGCGGCGCGGATCGTGGAAGCGCAGCAGCAGCCTGCCGGAGAGCAGCAGGTCCACATGGTCGTGCCGCTTCACCGGCACGTCCGGATCGAGCAGGAACAGCCGCCCCGACATGCCCAGGTGCACGATCAGGCGGTCGCCGCCCAGGTCGAACACCAGGTACTTGCCGCGCCGGTGCACCGCGCGGATGCGCTTGCCGCGCACGAACTCGGCGAACGCGGCGGGCACCGGCCAGCGCAGGCGCGGGTCGCGCACCGTCGCCGACTCGATGGTATGGCCCACGACATGCGGCTCGATGCCGCGGCGGATCGTCTCGACTTCGGGTAGCTCGGGCATGGCGCCGCGATTATTCCCGATTACCGCGCTTGGCGCAGTCCGGTTATTGCGCCGGCGGCGGCGCGGCCGGCGTGCCCGGCCCGGTCTTCTTTTCGGCCGTCGCGGGGGCCTTGTCGGCCGGCGGCGGCACGGCCAGCTTCAGCAGCCGGTCCGCCTCGCCCGCGCCGAGCACGTACTGCACCTTCAGGTCGTCGCGCGCAAGCACGAACTGCGGGTCCCGGCTGACGATCCTGAACACCAGGGCCTGGCCGTTGCCCAGCGTCACCGTCGCGGTGCCCGTGCCCGCCGCGCCGGCCGCGGCGCTGCCGGGCGCCGGCGCGGCCGTGTTCCATTCCGACTGCGCCGCGCTCCAGGCGTCGGCGAGCTTCTGCGGCGCGTCGCTGCCGGCGTGCGGGTCGGCCGGCGTCACGTTCCAGCCCTTGCCGTCGGCGGTGCGCGCGATGCCCAGGCCCGGCACGGCGATGGAGGCGATGGACGAGCCTTGCGGCAGCAGCGCCTTGCTCAGCAGGTGCGCGTAATCGGCACCGACGGTGCTGCCCGCCGGATCGTCGATCAGGTAGATGCGGCTTCCGGCCTGCACGTAGCGGCGGTAGCTGAGCGGCTCCACGCCGCCGAAGTCCAGCTTGACGTTGTTGAGGGTCACGCTGAAGCCCGGCGGGTCCAGGCCCAGGTCCGCCAGCTTCACCTCCTTGGGCTCGAGCGTGGCGTGGGTTTCCTGCTCGGCCAGCGCGCTGAGCCCGGCCACTTCGGTCGGATCGGCGGCCGCCAGCACCGGCGCGGACAGCTGCCACTTGCCGGCCGACTTCTGCAGCACCAGGTCGGCGCTGTCGGGGTGGTGCACGACGATGTGGTCCACCGCCTCGGCCTTGAGCGCGGTCAGCGCCGCGCCCTTTGCGGGCGGCTTCTTCTGGCTCAGCACGGCCACGCCCACCAGGGCCAGGGCGACCAGCGCGAGGATCAGGTTCAGGCGTTTGCGGTTCATCGGCTGCTCAGGCGCGCCGGCGCCGCGCCCAGCGCGTGATGCCGTAGCCCAGCAGCAGCGCGGGCAGCAGCAGGGTGTATCCCGCGGCGATCAGTAGCGAGGCCCAGCCGGGCAGGTAGAGGCTGGCATCGGGCGCCTTGGGCACGTCGATGTTGAGCTGCGCGTCGCGCGCCGCCAGCCATTGCATGAGGTTCAGGCCGAGCTGCTTGTTGCCGACCAGCTCGACATAGCCATTGGCCAGGAAGTCCGAGTCGCCGACCACCGCCACGCGCTGCGTGCGCGCCGGCGCGCCGCCCTCGGCCTTGAGCGTGCGGGTGAAGGTCGCGCCCAGGGTCAGCGGCCCTTTCGGGTCGCCCGGCTTCTGCTGCAGCGTGATGGTCTTGTCCTTCGAGTCCAGCGAGGTCGAGGTGTCCAGCCAGGACGAGTCGTCGGTCTGCAGCAGCGGCTGCGTCTGCCAGTCGCCCGCCGGCCCAGTCTTCAGCGCGCGCGCCAGCGGGAACATCGTCACCGTGTCCAGGCCGCGCGTCACCGGGCCGGGCGGATAGTCGGCGGCCAGGTAGATCAGCGGATTGGGCGAGCCCAGCAGCTGGTAGTTGGGGAACACCGCGAAGCCGTCCAGCCAAGTGATGCCGAGCGTCTTCGACAGCGCATCCAGGCCGGTCGCCTGGTCCGGGTCGGTCAGCCACAGCAGGTTGCCGCCCTTGGCGAGGTAGTCGCCAATGATCTTCACCTCGCCGTCCAGCAGGGTCTGGGTGGGCCGCGCGATCACCAGGATGGAGGTGTTGTCCGGGATCGTCGGCGTCTTCACCAGGTTCAGGCCCTGCGCTTTCAGGCCTTTCTCGCGCATGGCCTGGGCGAACTCGTCGTAACCCTCGCGCGAGTTGCCGGCGATCGAGCGCTCGCCGTGGCCTTCGAGGAACACCACGAAATGCTCGGAGGTGTCCGCCAGACGCTGCAGGGCGCCGGTGATCTCGCGCTCGTCCAGGTGGGTGACCGGCTCGCGGCGGTTGCGGTATTCCACCACCACCTCGCCGGGCGACTCCACGTTGTACTGCTTGACCCGCGCCGGGTCGCGCGCCGGGTCGACGAACTCGATCTGCACGTTGGGCTTGGCGTTGCGGTAGCGCTCGAACCAGGCCTCGTACTCGCGCCGGTCCGCGCCGGAGTCCAGGAACGCGGTGAACTTCACCGGGTCCGGCAGCGACTTCAGGAAAGTGCGGCTGGCCTGGGTCAGGGTGTTGCGGTGGCCGTAGGTCCAGTCGATCTCCAGCTTGTAGGTGGCCGACAGCCAGGCCAGCAGGCCGACCACCACCGCGATCAGCACGCCGTTGACGACCTGCTGCACCAGCTTCTGCTGTTTGTTGGTGGGCATTTGCTAGTTCCTTTCGATGTCCAGCCGCAGCACCGACAGCCATAGGAACAGGGCCACGAACAGCAGGTAATAGACCACGTCGGCGGAGTTGAACACCCCGCGCCGCAGGTTCTCGAAGTGCCCGATGAGCGACAGGTAGCCGATCAGGTCGGCGTGCTGCAGGCTCTCGCTCTGCGCCACGCCCTGCAGGATCCACAGCAGCAGCAGCAGCCCGAAGGCCGCCACCGCGGCGATCACCGGCTCGCGCGTCAGGGTCGAGACGAACAGGCCGGCGGCGCCGAACGCGCTCATCATCAGGAACAGGCCGAGCAGGCCGGCGGCGATGCGCCCCACGTCCAGGTGGGTGCCCGCGCACAGCGTGAACGACATCAGCGCCAGCAGCGCCAGCGCAGCCAGCATGAAGCTCATCAGCCCGAGGAACTTGCCCAGCACGATCTGGATCAGCGAGGCCGGCGAGGACAGCAGCAAGGTGAGGCTGCCGCTCTTGCGCTCCTCGGCGAACAGCCGCATGGTCATCAGCGGCAGCACCAGCAGGAACACCACGTTGGCGGTGTTGTAGAGGCCGCCGCCGATGAAGTCGGCCACGCCCATGTACTGGTCGGACATGCCGGCTTCGCGCTGGTAGGCGTCCAGGTACAGCACGAAGAACACGCCCAGGATCAGCTGCATCACCGCCAGCACCGCCCAGGCCAGCGGCGACACGAAGATGCGCCGCGCCTCGGTGCGGGCGATGGTCAGCACCATGCTCATGCCGCCTCCTGCAGGGTTTCGTGCAGCGTCACTTCGCCGGAAGTCAGCTCCACGAACACCTCCTCCAGGGTCTTGGCCTGGCTGCGCAGCTCGACCAGGCCCCAGCCGTTGCGCACCGCCGCCTCGGCCAGCGCCTCGCGCGGGTCGGCGCCGCCGGCGACGGTCAGCCGGTAGAGGCCGGCCTCGAGCTGCTCGGCGCGCTCCACCCCGGCGATCTGCCGCAGTGCGCCCGCGTCCGGCCCGCGGCGCAGCCCGACGACCAGGCTGTCCATGCGGTGCTGCGCGGTGCGTTCGATCGACTCGGCGTAGACCACGCGGCCCTTGTTGATGATCATCACCCGGCTGCACACCGCCTGGATCTCCGGCAGGATGTGGCTGGACAGGATGATGCCGTGGCTTTGCCCCAGGTCCTTGATCAGCGCACGGATCTCGCGGATCTGGATCGGGTCCAGGCCCACCGTGGGCTCGTCCAGGATGATCACCGGCGGCCGGTGGATGATCGCCTGCGCCAGGCCGACGCGCTGCTGGTAGCCCTTGGACAGGTTGTGGATCAGGCGCCGCGCCACGTCGCCGAGGCCGCAGGCCTGCTTGGCCCGCGCCACCGCGTCGGCGCGCTGCGCCGGCGGCACGCCGTGCAGCCCGGCGGCATAGCCCAGGTACTCGTCCACCGTCAGCTCCGGGTACAGCGGCGGCTGCTCCGGCAGGTAGCCGAGGCTGGCCTTGGCCGCGGCCGGGCGTTCCGCCAGGTCGATGCCGTTGATCTTCACGCTGCCGCCGCTGGGCGCCAGGCAGCCGGCGAGGATCTTCATGGTGGTGGTCTTGCCGGCGCCGTTGGGCCCCAGCAGCCCGAGGATCTCGCCCTTGCGCAGCGCCAGGCTCAGCCCGGACAGCGCGGCGGTGCGGCCGTACAGCCGCGACAGGTCCTGCGCTTCGATCAGCGTTTGTTCTTCCATCCGGATTCCTTGTGCACGCAGCCGCTTCTTCCAAGGCCGCGGTTCGCGCGGCTCTAGACCGCGCACCCTGCCGGTAGTTCCCGCCCCGGCGGCGCCGGCGGCGCCGGCGGCACGGCCTGCGCCCGGTGCCCCGCGCGGCGTACTCTAACCGAAGCGCTTGGCGCGGTGGAGCCTTGCGGGCCGTAGCCCAGGTTGGCGGGCTAAAGATTCTGGTAAAGGTCCGAAGCCCCCGGCGGACGCCGCCGGAAACGCTTGTAGCTCCACCAGTACTGCTCCGGCTGGCGCGCGACGCAGGCCTCCACGCCCTGGTTGAGCGCCGCCGCACCCATGGTGGGATCGTCCACGCCGGACGGTGCCCGCTGCACCTGGAAGCGGAAGCCGCGCCCCCAGGGCCGCCGCTCCGCCACCAGGAACCACACCGGCGCGCCGGTGCGCGCGGCGAGCCGACCGACCAGCTCCATGGTGTTGGCCTGGATGCCGAAGAACGGCGCGAAGCGCGTGCCCGACTCTTCCGGCGGATCGTGGTCCGGCAGTATCCCCACCAGCTCGCCGCGGCGCAGCGCCGCCAGCAGCGCCTTGACGCCGCCGCCGGTGGTCGGCACCGGCCGCACCTGCGGCCAGCGGCTGCGGCCGCGCAGGATGGCCGCTTCGGCCGCGCCTTTCTGCGGCTTGTACAGCACCGTGATCGGGCCGCATTGGGCGGCGAAGAAGCTGGCCAGCTCCCAGGCGCCCAGGTGCGGGGTCAGGATGATCGCGCCCTTGCCGCCGCTTGCCGCGGCGCGCAGGCTGCGCAGGGCCTCGGCATCGCCGATCCAGTGCCGCAGCCGGCGGCCGGCGCCGAACCAGATCGCCGGCGCCTCGCACACCGCCTTGCAGCTTTCGGCCAGGCTGCGCCGTGCGATGCCGGCGCGCTCGTCCGGCGTGCGCTCGGGGAAGCACAGCTCCAGGTGGCGCAGGGTGATGGCACGGTAGCGGTTGGGCAGCAGCCACAGCAGCCAGCCGCCCAGCCAGCCCAGCCCGTGCAGCAGGGGCAGCGGCAGCTGCCCGAGGACGACCAGCGCGCCAAGAAGTAAAGTCTGCTTCATGGCGGCGAATTATGGGGGAAGCCGGTGATCGGGTTGCTGCAGCGGGTGCGGCGCGCCTCGGTGGAGGTAGCCGGCGAGCCGGTCGCGCAGATCGGCCGCGGGCTGCTGGTGCTGGTCGGGGTGACCCGCGACGACGGCGAGGCGCAGGCGCGCCGCCTGCTGCAGCGGCTGCTGGGCTACCGCGTGTTCCCCGATGCGGCCGGGCGCATGAACCTTTCCCTGCGGGAGCTGCAGGACCCGCCCGGCGGCCTGCTGCTGGTGCCGCAGTTCACCCTGGCCGCGGACACCGCCAAGGGCACCCGCGCCAGCTTCACGCCCGCCGCCGAGCCCGCGGCGGCGCGCGCCCTGTTCGACTACCTGGTCGCGCAGGCCCGCCGCGACTGGCCGCATACCTGCGCCGGCGTGTTCGGCGCCGACATGCAGGTCAGCCTGGTCAACGATGGCCCGGTGACGTTCTGGCTGGAGGCCCGCGACCCGGAAACCGGGAGCTGGCAACCGTGAGAAGAAAAAGCGGCGGATCGGGTTTTTGACAATTCTCTATTCCCGACTCCCGATTCCCGTCGTTTTCCGTCATCATCTGCCGCATCAGGGCCGCCCACGCGGCCCAATCCTATTAGGGTTCCACGACCGATGAGTGCGATTTCCCCCAGCGCTGCCGCCGAGCGCATGCCGCCCGGCATTCCCTATATCGTCGCCAACGAGCTGGCCGAGCGGTTCTGCTATTACGGCGTCAACTCGATCCTCAGCATCTACATGGTGCAGCACCTGCACTTCCCGGAGGCCAAGGCCACCATCTGGCAGTCGCTGTTCAAGTTCGGCGCTTATTTCTTCCCGATCTTCGGCGCCATCCTGTCGGACGTGTTCTGGGGCAAGTTCCGCACGATCATGACCCTGGCGCTGTTCTACTGCGCCGGCTGCGCGGTGATCGCGGTGGGCCGCAGCCCGCTGGCGCTGGGCGTGGGCCTGGGGCTCATGGCCTTCGGCACCGGCGGCATCAAGCCTTGCGTGTCGACCAACGTCGGCGACCAGTTCACCGCCAAGAACCAGCACCTGATTTCCAAGGCTTTCAGCTATTTCTACTTCTCGATCAACTTCGGCTCGTCGATCTCCATCTTCATGTGCCCGGTGTGGCTGGAGAAGGACGGCCCGATGGTCGCCTTCGGCATCCCCGCGGTGATGATGCTGTTCGCCACCCTGGCCTTCTGGCTCGGCCGCAAGCGCTTCGTGGTGGTGCCGCCGGCGATGAGCCGGGGCCGCACGCGGGGCGCGCTCCTGTTCGCCCTGGCCTTTCTGCCGGTGCTGGCGATCACCTACATGGTGGTGAGCATCGTCAACGGCACCAGCTGGGCCGGCTACGCGGTGCCGGTCGGCGTGGGCAGCCTGCTCGGGCAGCTCGCCCTGCTGGTGTTCCTGGCCCTGCGGACGCCGCTGCGCAGGCTGCTCGCCGCCGAGCTGGTGGCCTGGCTGGAGCAGTCCTTCACCGGCGCCAGCCTGCGCCTGGTGCTCAAGCTCGCCGGCATCTACTACTTCTTCGTTGCCGTGTTCTGGTCGCTGTGGGAGCAGTCCAACGGCCAGACCTGGACCCTGCAGGCGACTTCCGACCTGATGGACAAGCACATCTTTGCGTTCCTGACGCCCGTTCCGGCGCAGATTCTCCAAGCGACGTTCGTAGCCGCGATCATCGCGCTCAGTTACGGAATCTTCGCATCGCTTCGTCGACTCATTCCGACAGTTATCGCTGCCGGCTTGCCGGTCCTCGCGGCCGCGATAGCGCTGTATTTTGTTTTGCCGCTTGTCCCCGGACTTCCAGGCTACGAGCTGCTGCCCGCGCAGATCCAAGTGGTCAACGGGCTGTTCATCCTGGCCATGATCCCGATCTTCACCTTCGGCATCTACCCGCTGTGGGCGCGCCTGTTCAAGCTCACCGCGCTGCGCAAGATCTGCGTCGGCCTGTTCGTCATCGCGTCCTCCTACCTGATCATCGCCTGGATCGAGGACCGCATCATGCACGGCCACTCCGTGAGCGCCTGGTGGCAGATCCTGGCCTACGCCGTGCTGTCCGCCTCCGAGGTGCTGATCTCGATCACCGCGCTGGAGTTCGCCTACAGCCAGGCCCCGCTGAAGATGAAGAGCTTCATGATGGCGGCGATGTACCTGTTCTCGGTCAGCTTCGGCCAGGTGCTCACCATCGCGGTCAACCAGAACATGGTGGCCGAGCTGCCGGCGACCAACGTCGAGGCCGGCGCGCAGACCTGGGTGGACCTGCCGGAGGTGTCGAAAATCCAGGTCGGCCAGAAGATCGACCTGACCGGCGAAACCGGCCTGCAGATGATCGCCGAGGACGGCAAGCCGACCTTGCTCAACGGCACCTTCCTGGCCGCGCAAGTCGACGCCGAGGCCAGGCGCGTGCAGCTGATGGACGTGGTGCACCGCCGGCCGGTCGCCAGCAGCGGCCAGTACCAGGCCGCCGCCGGGCACGTCTCCACCTACCGGCTGGTGGGGCCGATGTACTTCCTGTTCTTCGCCGCCGCCGCCGGCCTGGTCGGCCTGGTGTTCATCTTCGTCACCGGCCTGTACCGCGAGACGGTCCACGTGCGCGAGGACGACCCTGTCGCCGATGCCGCGCAGAGCGCGATGTAGGCACTTGCAGTGAACGAAGCGATCCTGCAACCGATGCTGCGGCCGGCCGGGGCGAACGCCGCGCGCGGCCGCAGCGAGGCCGGCAAGCTGGTCAAGCGCCTGCGCCGCCAGGCGGGCCAGGCGATCCAGGACTACGGCATGATCCGCGCCGGCGACAAGGTGATGGTGTGCCTGTCCGGCGGCAAGGATTCCTACACCCTGCTCGACATCCTGCTGTGCCTGCGCCAGGCCGCGCCGGTGGAGTTCGAGCTGGTGGCGGTGAACCTGGACCAGAAGCAGCCCGGCTTTCCGGAAGACGTGCTGCCGGGCTACCTGCGTGGGCTCGGCGTGCCGTTCCACATCCTGGAGCAGGACACCTATTCGGTGGTCAAGCGCGTGATCCCCGAAGGCAAGACCATGTGCAGCCTGTGCTCGCGGCTGCGGCGCGGCGCGCTCTACACTTTCGCCGCCGAGCAGGGCTTCACCAAGATCGCGCTGGGCCACCACCGCGACGACATCCTGGCCACGTTCTTCCTGAACCTGTTCTTCGGCGGCAAGCTCAAGGCGATGCCGCCGAAGCTGAAGAGCGACGACGGCCGTCACATCGTGATCCGGCCGCTGGCCTACTGCCGCGAGGCCGACATCGCCGCCTACGCCGAGCTGCGCCGGTTCCCGATCATCCCCTGCAACCTGTGCGGCTCGCAGGAGCACCTGCAGCGCAAGCAGGTGCGCCGCATGCTCGACGACTGGGAGCGCCAGCATCCCGGCCGCAGCGAGCAGATTTTCGCGGCCCTGCAAAATGTCGCGCCGTCGCAGCTCGCCGACCGCGCGCTGTTCGACTTCCGCGGCCTGGACGGCGCGCCGGCGGAGCTCAACTGGCTGATGCCCGGGCGCGCTGATCCTTCGCCCGCCGCCGATGAAGACTAGATTCCGGTGGCCGGCGCAGCCGGCGCACCGCTTCGCAACGAGATAGAAAAGATGCGTACCCTGTGGTTGCTGCTGCTCGCGCTGTGCACCGCCGCCCGTGCCGACGAGCGCGCGCCGTTCATGTGGCAGGTCGAGGGCCCCAAGGCCACCCACTACCTGCTCGGCTCGATCCACCTGATGCCGCGCGAAGCGCAGCAGCTGCCCGGGCCGATCCAGGACGCCTACGACGCGGTGGACGGCCTGATGTTCGAGACCGACATCGGCAAGATGGGCCAGCCGCAGACCCAGCTCGGCCTGCTCGCCTCGGCGCGCTCGCCGCAGGGCCTCAAGGCCGAGGTCGGCGACAAGATGTACGCCGAGCTGGCGCGCTACGCCGCGCAGCTGGGCATGCCGATGAGCCTGTGCCAGCCGTACAAGGCCTGGTTCTGCGCGCTGAGCCTGGAAGTGTTCACTTACCGCAAGGCCGGCTTCACCGGCGACGACGGCATCGACGAGCAGATCTACCGCTGGGCGCAGGAGGACGGCAAGACGGTGCGCTGGTTCGAGCCGCCGTCCGAGCAGATCGGCCTGTTCACCGGCATGCCGCCGGCGCTGGCGCGCGACTTCCTGGCCTCGTCGATGGACCACGGCGTCAGTGCCGGCGACGACGATCCCACCGCGATTCTGCGCGCCTGGCGCGACAACGACACCGCGGCCATCGCGCAGCTCGACGCCGAGCTCAAGCACCGCTACCCGGCCGTCTACCAGCACCTGCTGGCGCAGCGCAACCGCAACTGGCTGCCGCAGCTGGTGCGGGTGATCGAGGGCGAGCGCGCGACCATGGTGGTGGCCGGCGCGGCACATTGGGTCGGTCCCGACGGGCTGGTGGCCCTGCTCAAGGCGCGCGGCTACAAGGTCAGCCCCTACGTCGCGCCCGAGTCGCAGCTGGTCACGCAGCTGCGGCCGCCGCTGCAGTCGGTGGCCTGGCGCCGCTGATGCCGGCCTGAGCCGCGCCCAATTCGGGCCGTTTGGGGGCCGGATGCGGGCCCGATGCGGCCACGGCGGCGTGCGTCGCCGCGTGCCGATAAGATGCATCGGCATGAGCTTTCGCCTCGTCGCCCTGCTGAGCTTCGCCCTGTGCGCCAGCGCCCCGGCTTTCGCCGGCATCGACGTGCGCGTGCGCGGCCTGGGCTCGGAAGAGGCCGACAACGTCTACGCGCAGATCGGCATCCTCAACTACGCCAGGAAAACCGACGCCGGCAAGGCCGACTACGACCCGGCCGAAGTGCAGCGCCGATTCGAGCAGGGCCCGGCGGATATCCGCAAGGCGCTGCAGCCGTTCGGCTGGTACGCGCCCGCCATCAAGTCCGAACTGCGCGGCGCCAAGCCCGACTGGACCGCGGTCTACACCGTTGACGCCGGCGCGCCGGTCAAGCTCGCGACCGTTGACCTGCGCATCGACGGCGAAGGCCGCGACAACCCGGCGCTCGCCGCAATCGTACGTGCGCCGCGCCTGCGCCCCGGCGACCGGCTCAAGCACGCCGAGTACGAAGGCCTGAAATCGCGCCTGCTGCAGGTGGCCAACGGCCAGGGCTACCTCGACGCCAGCTTCAGCCGCCACGAGCTGCGCGTGGATGTGGACGCCGGCAGCGCGGCGGTGCTGCTGACGCTCGATACCGGCCCGCGCTACTACTTCGGCGAGGTCAGCATCGACGACGATGCCGGCCTCGACGACGCGCTGCTGCGGCGTTACGTGACCCTGGTGCCCGGCGAGCCGTTCGACCAGTCCAAGATCCTGTCGACGCAGTTCGCGCTGACGGACCTGGACTACTTCCGCCTGGTGGAGGTGGAGCCGCAGAAGAGCCGTGCCGGGCCCGACCGCCGCATCCCGGTGCTGATCCACGGCCGCGCCAAGCCGCCGCGCGCCTACAAGTTCGGGCTCGGCTACGGCACCGACACCGGGCCGCGCGCCCTGGCCGGCGTGGAGTTCCGGCGCTTGAACGCCGAGGGCCACAAGCTGCGCATCGAGCTGCGGCCGTCGCAGAACATCAGCACAGGCATCGCCGAGTACCGCATCCCCGTCGGCCATTCGCCGGGCGACAGCGTCAGTTTCACCGCCGAGGGCCTGAAGCAGAATTTCCAGGGCATCCGCGAGGACCTGTATTCTTTCGGCGTCTCCTACAACCGCCAGGTGTGGAACTGGGAGCGGCGGCCGTACCTGGTCTACACCAACGACACCTACAGCCTGCCGCGCGAGGCGCAGACCAACAGCAAGCTGCTGACGCCCGGCCTGTCGCTGAGCCGCACCGACATCGACGACCCGATCTACCCGCGCAGCGGCTGGTTCGCGCTGTTCGACGTGCACGGCGGCACCCATGAATTGCTGTCGGACAGCAATTTCGTCCAGGGCCTGGTGCGGCTGCGCGGGGTGCTGCCGCTGGCGCCGCACTGGCGCCTGCTCGCGCGCTTCGAGGAGGGCGGCACGATACTGAGCGACTTCGGCCACCTGCCGCCGTCGCAGCGCTTCTTCGCCGGCGGCGACGAAAGCGTGCGCGGCTACGCGTTCCGTTCGCTGGCGCCGCGCGACGCCTACGGCAACATCTTCGGCGGCAAGTACCTCACCACCGGCAGCGTCGAAACCGACGTCGACGTCTACCGTAACTACGGCCTGGCGCTGTTCGGCGACGCCGGCGGCGCCGACGACACGGTCGGCGTCCGGCTGCATTACGGCGCCGGCATCGGCCTGCGCTATCGCTTGCCGTTCGGCGCCGTGGCCCTGGACCTGGCGCATCCGTTCGACCAGGGCGCCTCGCCGGTGCACGTCCATATCGGCGTGCGGGTGGGCTTGTGATGCGCACCCTGCTGCGGCGCACGGCCCTGGCTGCCGCGATCCTCCTGATCGTCGCGGCCGCAGCCGCCTGGCTGGCGGTGGCCACCGCACCGGGCCTGCGCTGGACCGTCGGGCTGGCGCAGCGGCTCGCCGGCGGCACGCTGACGGTCGGCGCCGTGCAGGGCCGGGCGCTCGACGCATTCGTGCTGGAACGGCTGCGTTACGCCGGCAGCGACGGCACGGTGGTCGAAGCGCGCCGGCTGGTGCTGCGCATCCGGCTGGACGAGTTGCCGCAACATCGGCTGCACATCGAGATGGCGCGCGCCGAAGGGCTGCGCGTGCGCCTCCCGCCGGCGGCGGTGCCCGCCACCGGGAGCGTGCGGCTGCCGACGGCATTGCCGCTGGATCTGCTGGTTGACTCGCTCGGCGTCGATGGCCTGAAGCTCGTCCAGGGCGTGCGCGGCGGTGCCGACGAACCCGTGATCGCGTCGGACCGGGCCGGCCTTGCGGGACGCTGGATCGGCGACCGCATCGAGATTGCGCGGCTTGACCTGGCGCTGGCAGGCACCGGAGCGCTGACCGCCACCGCGCGCGGGCGCATGCGCGCCGACCGCATCGAAGTGGCCGCGCTGAAAATCGCCGGCCCGGGCGAGGTGCAGGCCAGCGGAACCTACGGCGTGGGCGCCGTGCCCACCGACCTGCGCTTGCAGTGGAGCCGGCTGCAATGGCCGCTGAACCGTCCGGATGCCTGGCTTTCCGGCGCCACCGGGCAAGGTCGTCTGCGGGGGCGGCT
>JADHNH010000076.1 GCA_016779605.1 Nevskia sp.
CGGGCCGAACGGCCCGGCAACGCCCATGCTGCCGGTCCGGCGCCTTCGATGCACGCCGCAGCCCCGCCGCGGGAAACAGGAGCGCGTGCCCGGGGAAGCGCCGCGGCTGCGCTCAGCCCAGGTGGCGATTCACCAGCCGCGTCATTTCGAACATGGTGACCTGGGCCTTGCCGCCGAACACCGGCTTGAGCTTGTCGTCGGCGTTGATGCTGCGCCGATCGACGGCGTCCTGCAGCTTGTTGGCCTTGATGTACGCCCAGATCTTCTGGGTCAGTTCGGCGCGCGTCAGCGGCTTGTCGCCGACCACCGGCACCAGCGCCGGGCCGGGCTTGACCAGCTGCGCGATGCCGCCGCGAAGAGGCTTGTGCGCCGACTTGGCGGACACCGGCGCTTTCTTCATCTCTGCTTTTGCCGCCGCCTGCTTTCCTGCCGCTTTGTTCACCGCCGGCTTGTCCGGCCCCGTCTTTTTTTGAGCCACTCGAAGTTCTCCTTTTGACCTCTTTCAGTCGCACTGCTGATTCCGGCAAGTGCGATCCCCTGATCCCGCGTTCAGCGCAAGGAGCATCCCACCCCGCGCCGGGGGGCGCAAGATTTCCGCCATTTATTCATAGCCAGGGCATTTCGATTCAAATGCATACATGTCCGTCATTACTTCGCGCGGCGAAGGATCTGGCCAGATTCTTCGCTGCGCTCAGAATGACAAATCAAACATGTCTACAACTAATCGAAAATCGCTCTAGAGATACGGCGAAAACAGCCAGAAGAACGCGTCGCGGAACTGCACTGCCGGCGAGCGTGCCCGCAGCTGCTCGGCGGTGACCTTGCGCGAGCGTACGCGCACCGCTTCGAAGTGCGCGGCCAGCCGCGCCGCCAGCGCCGGGTCGAAGGCTTCCACCACCAGCTCGAAGTTGAGCCGCAGGCTGCGGTTGTCGAGATTGGCCGAGCCGAGTTGCACGTAGGCCTGGTCCACCAGGAACAGCTTGGTGTGCGCGAACGGCGCCGGCTGGCGGTAGATGCGCACCTCGCGCTGCAGCAGCGGCAGCAGGTGGTTCTGCGAGGCCCAGTCGACCCAGCGCTGGTCGCTGCGCTCGGGCAGGATGATGCTGACGTCCACGCCGCGCAGGGCGGCCGACTGCAGCGCCGCCACCAGCGGCAGGCTCGGCACCAGGTAGGGCGTCATGATCCACACGCGCTGCCGTGCCGAGGCGAGCGCGCCGACCAGCACCATCGCCAGCTTGCCGATGTCCTCGTTCGGACCGTCGGTAATGACGCGTCCGGCCGCCGCACCCGGATGCGCGGGCGCCGCCCCGGCCTGCGCCAGCGGCGTGCCCTCGGCGAACTGCCAGTCGGCGGCGAACACGGCGGCGATCTGCTGCACCAGCGGCCCTTCGATGCGGAAATGCAGGTCCTGCACGCGCTCCCGCTGCGGCCCCTGCGCCATGTGGTAGTCGGCGATGTTCATGCCGCCGGTGAAGGCGACGTCGTCCACCACCAGCAGCTTGCGGTGGTTGCGCAGGTTGGCGTGCAGCATCGGCGGGAACCAGCGCAACGGCAGGAACAGCGCCGCCGGCACGCCGCGGCCGCGCAGCAGGCGGCTGGCGCGCGGGCGGGAATAGAGGTCCGCCACGCCGTCGAGCAGCACCCGCACTTCCACGCCGCGCGCCTGCGCCTGCGCCAGCGCTTCGGCGAACGCCGTGCCGATCCGCCCGGAAGTGTAGATGTAGGTGGCCAGCCACACGCGCTGCCGCGCCGCGCCGATCGCCTCGAGCATGGCCGGATAGGCCTGCTCGCCGCCGTGCAGCTCGCCGATGCGGTTGCCCCCGGTGAGCCGGCGGCCGGTCATCGCCCCGCCCAGGCGGATCAGCTCGCGCAGCTCGTGCGAGCGCTCGCCGACCAGGCCCATTCCGTCCGCGGTTTCCTCTTCGCGCGGCGGCACCACCGGCGGTGCGCCGACCAGCCGGCGCGCCTGCGTCTCGACGCGATTGATGCCGAACAGCAGGTACAGCGCCGGGCCGGCCATCGGAAACAGTGCGCACACCGCGATCCAGCCCCAGGCGGCGCGCGGGTCGCGCTTGTGCAGCAGGGCATGCCCGGCCGCGGTGGCGGCGAGCAGCACGTCGAGCGCGACCGTCCAGGCGTTCCAGGTCAGCCAATCGCCCATCGGGCCCCCGATCGGTTGCGGCGCGCCGGCATCGCCCTGCGCCCGGATGCGCAGGCGGCGCGCGCGCCGTCGGGGCGCGCGGCAACGCCGGCCTTGCTATTTGGTGCCGCGCAGCTCGCGCCGCAGGATCTTGCCGGTGACGGTCTTGGGCAGCTCCGGCAGGAACTCGACGATGCGCGGGTACTTGTAGGCGGCCATGCGCGCCTTGCAGAACTCCGCGATCTCCTCGGCGGTGGCGGTGGCGCCCGGCTTCAGGCTCAGCACCGCCTTGACGGTCTCGCCGCGGTATTGGTCCGGCACGCCCACCACCGCCGCCTCGCGCACCGCCGGGTGCGTGTACAGCACGTCCTCCACCTCGCGCGGCCACACCTTGTAGCCGGAGGCGTTGATCATGTCCTTCTTGCGGTCGACCAGGTACAGCCAGCCCTGCGCGTCCATGGTGCCGATGTCGCCGGTGTAGAGCCAGCCGTCGCGGATCGCCTCGGCGGTCTCCTTGGGCTTGTTCCAGTAACCGGCGACGATCTGCGGCCCGCGGATGACGATCTCGCCGGCCTCGCCCTGCGGCAGCGGCGCGCCGCTGGCCGAATCGACGATCCGCACCTGCGTGTCGAACAGCGGCACGCCGATCGACAGTGCGCCGAACGCCGGGTCCACCGGCGCCCGCCGGTTGAGCGGGGTGCCTACCGCCGGCGAAGTGGACTCGGTCAGGCCGTAGGCGACATGGATATACAGGCCGAATTTCTTCTCGAACTGCTCCACCACCGCCGGCGCCACCGGCGCGCCGCCGGAGTACAGGCAGTGCAGGCTGCGCAGGCTGTCTGGCCGCGCCTTGGGGTGGTTCATCATCGCGATCAGGGCGGTGATGGCGGCCACGGTGAATTGCGGCCGGTATTCGTCGATCGCGTCGAGCACCACGCCGGCGTCGAAGCGGTAGGCCAGGATCAGCGGCGAGGCGGTGAGGAAGGCGGCGGCGATGTTGCCGATCAACCCGGTGATGTGGAACAGCGGGGCGATGGCAAGGTTGCCGCCGCCCTCGCCCAGGCGCATCCAGTCGCGGTAGACCTGGGCGGTGAAGGCGATGTTGCCGTGCGTGTTCATCGCGCCCTTGGGCAGCCCGGTGGTGCCCGAGGTGTAGACCAGCATGGCGGTGTCGCCGGCGGCGAAGTCCACCGGCGCCAGCCGCGCCTGCGCGTGCTGGGCGACGAGGTCGCCGAAATCCAGCGTCTCGTCGGTTTTGGCGCGCCGCACGTTGGCGAACAGGCGCGGATCGTTGCGGCTCTGGAACTCCAGCTCCGAGGTGGTCACCACCACCGGCACCGGGCGCTTCTGCAGCACGCCGCGCGCCACGTCGGCGTAACCCGACTCGTGCGCCACCAGCGCCTTGGGCTGCGAGTCGGCCAGCAGCAGGTCCACCTCGCGCTCGCGGTTCATCGGGTTGATCGACACCGCGATGGCGCCGATCTTCCAGGCCGCCACCAGGGTGACGACGAACTGCGGCACGTTCTGCAGGAACAGCGCCACGCGGTCGCCGCGGCCCACGCCGCGCGCCTGCAGCGCCGCGCCGAGCGCGTCGCTCAGGCGGTCCACCTCGCCGTAGCTCAAGGTGGCGTCGAAGTAGTGGATCGCCGGCGCTGCGCCGGCGCGCGCCACCGCCGCACGGAACAGCGACAGCGCGTGCGGATGCTCGACCTTGATGCCGCTGCCGACCCCGGCCGGGTACTGTCCCAGCCAGGGTCGGGATGCCTCGTTGCCCATTTCTCGCTGACTCCGTCCGCTGCCGCCCGCTTACTTGATGGCGATCGGGTTGACCGGCGCGCCGGTGCCGTTGGTCACCTTCAGCGGCGCGGCGGCATACAGGAACGAGCACTGCCCGTCCTTGGCGCAGTCCTCCGCGAGCTTGTCGAGCAGCGCGATCTCGGTGAAGGTCACGCCGAGGTTGCGCATCAGCGCGGCGTGCAGCGGCAGCGCGGCGCCGGACACCGGGTCGATCGTCACCTCGTTGGCGATGGTGTCGGTGACCAGGTTGGGGATCTCCATGTCCTTGAACCAGTTCACCAGCTCCGGGCTGTAGGTCAGGCCGGGCTCGACGAAGTCCTTGTAGAACTCGGCCGGCTCCTGGGTGTAGAACGAGCCGATCCAGCCGGTGCGGATCACCAGGATGTCGCTCTTGCGGATTTCGTCGCCCTGCTTCCTGGCGCAGGCCATCAGGTCTTCATGGTTGAAGGTCTCGCCGCGGCTCAGCACGTCCTTGCCGCGGTAGCGCGCCATGTCCAGCAGGATGCCGCGGCCGACGATGCCGCGCTCGGCCAGCGGCAGCACGCTGGCCTTGGTCATGGCACCGATGGTGCTCATGGCGTCGTAGCCGTTCCAGATCTGGTTGTCGTACCAGGTGTGGCCCAGCGCGTCGTACTGGGTGGAGCCCTGGAGATACAGGATCATGAGGTCGTCGGCGTATTCCAGGTGGCCGGGGAAGTCCGGACCCTTGCCGCACAGGTAGTGGCCGCGATCCATCACGTTGACGCGCTGCGAGCTGCGCCGGCCGGGCCACACCGGCTCGCCCTTGGGGTGTCCGAACGGCACCTGCAGGGTGAACACCTTGCCCTGCTTGATCGCCTGCGCGCCGCGCAGCACTTGCTGGTTGGTCAGGTAATTGAGCGAGCCGACTTCGTCGTCAGGGCCCCATTTGCCCCAGTTCTTGGGACTCTTGGCCAGCAGCTCTTTCAAATGCGGGGCTTGCTTGTCGGTCACGGCATCTCCTCCTGCGTTGGTTTGATCGTTGCGCCCACGCTGCGGCGGCGGGCAGTTCGCCCGGGCTCCGGTGGCAATCCGGGGCGGATCCCGGTCGGACCCGGCACGGCCGCGGCGCTCTTGGCAGCCGGCGCGCGGGACAAAATTAGCACACCCGCAGCTTGCCCGGGCGCGGCGGCGGCTTGTCCGTCCATCCCGGCGCGGCAGCGCAGTCCCGGGGAGTGCGGCGGTGTCCGTTGAGATAAACTACGGCCCGCCGGCCGTGCCATGCCGCGGCCGGCGCCGCGGGGACCCATTCAAGAAATTTCGTTTTGCGGAGACGATCGAGTGAGCAGCGACCACGACAAGGGCTTCCTAATCACCGCCGGCGGCGTGTTCGCCGCGCTGGTCATCTTTACGTTCGCGATCATGATCATCGCCGGGGTGTTCGGCGGCAAATCCGGCGCCGATCCCGACGCCGACGCGCGCCTGCAGGCGCGCATCGCCCCGTTGGGCACGGTCATCACCGACCCGGCGGCATTGCTCAAGACCGCCGCCGCGGCGGCTCCGCACGCCGCGCTGAGCGGCGACCAGGTGGTTGCCCAGGTGTGCAGCGCCTGTCACGGCGCCGGCGTCATGGGCGCACCGAAGATCGGCGACAAGGCCGCCTGGGGTGCACGCGTCAAATCCGAGGGCGGCCTCGACGGCCTGCTGTCCTGGGCCCTCAAGGGCAAAAACCTGATGCCGGCGCGCGGCGGTCGTCCCGACCTGTCCGACGCCGAAATGAAATCCGCGATCCAGCTCATGCTCAAGCAGAGCGGGGCCTGAACCAAGCGGGTGCATCGCACCTTAGTGGTGCAATCGTAGTGCGCACGGACGCGCTCTGACAGGGCGCCGGGGCTTTTGTTGCCCTCGCGGCCTGACATGGCACGCTCCGTGCTTTTGCCAGACTCGCTGCATTTTTCAGCGATATCAATACAGCAAGGAGTGTCATGAAAAAGAAGTACGTGGGGCTATTGGCCTCGATGGGAGTGGCGTGCGTGCCGGCTATTGCGTCGGCGGCGGGGCCCACGCTGAGCGACGTATTGGTGAACTCGGGGATCGCAGCCAACGGTTACGTGAGCGCCTCTTACAACGCCACGTTCAACAGCACCAGCGGCCTTCCCGCGGGCTTCCCGGGTCCGTCGGTGCCGCTGCACGCATTCGATACCAGCAACAACAGCTTCCAGCTCAACCAAGCGGCACTGACGCTTTCCTACCTGCCCAGCTCCGGTGTAGGCGCCTTAGTCAACGTGATCGCCGGTGAAGATGCAAAGGTAATAAACAGCGCATACAGCAATGGCAGCAACTCCAGCGACTTCGCGCTCACCCAGGGCTACCTGCAGTACGCAGTGGGCAACCTGACCGTTATCGGCGGCCGTTTCGTCACCCTGGCCGGCGCCGAGGTGATCGACGATTCCAAGAACACCAACATCTCGCGCTCGCTGCTGTTCACCAACCTGGAGCCGCTGGTGCACACCGGCGTCCGCGCCAGCTACAAGTTCGACGACATGTTCACCGGCATTGTCGGCGTGAACAACTCGGCGTTTGGGTACTCTTCGGGCATGGGCAAAAAGCCCAAGACCGTTGAGGTGGGCGCGGCCATTACACCAAGCAGCACGGTGTCGATCGCGCTGGCAGACTACTACGGCATAGATAGCCCCTTGGGCCCGCAGACCAAGAACAACTTCGCGGACTTGGTTGTTTCCTGGCAGGCCACCAGTGCGTTGCAGTTCGTGCTCAACGGCGACTATGTTCGCAGCATCGGTTCGATTGACACCACGCCGGGGTACATCCTGTCGGTCGCAGACGGCGAATCCGGCGGAGCATTCACGGGCGGGAGCCCCGAGGGCAGCAGTTCTGGCGCTGGCGGCGCGCTTTACGTGAATTACCAGTACAACGATCACTGGAAGGGTTCTCTGCGCGGCGAATATCTTTACCTCAAAGCAACGCCCACAGGGGGTTCGATCGGATCCGGTATCGCTCATGTTGCCGAAGCAACGGCAACTATCGATTACACTGCGGCCAAGAATTTCGATTTGCTTGGCGAATTCCGCGGCGATTACGGCAGTCTTTCGGGCGGGGGCAACAACATCGGCGTATTCCCTGACGGAACCAACTCCGTATTGTTTACGCAGAAGAGCCAGATGGAAGTTTTGGTCAAGGCCATCTTCAAGTTCGGCACGCCGAGCAGCTGATCGTCCTTTAGCCGTCGCTGAAACCGCAGCAAACCGGGGGCCGCGCAAGCGGCCCCTTTTTTTATTGCGCGCCGCGCCAGCGGGTCGCGCCCGGCCGCTCAGGCCTGCGCCGCGCGGTCCAGCTGCCGGTAGCGCACCGCCTCGGCCACGTGCGCGGCGCCGGCCACCGCCGCGCCTTCCAGGTCCGCCACCGTGCGCGCCACCTTCAGCACCCGGTGATAGGCGCGGGCCGACAGGGTCAGGCGCGAGATCGCGGTCGCCAGCAGCTGCCGCGCCGCGGCGTCGAGCCAGCGCCCGGGCTCCAGCTCGCCCGGCGCCAGCCGCGCGTTGGGCTTGCCGGAGCGGGCCATCTGCAGCGCGCGGGCGCGGCACACGCGCTCCCGCACCGCCGCGCTCGGCTCGCCGCGCGCGCCGGCCGAAGCGGCCAGCTCGGCGGTGTCCAGGCGCGGCACGAACACCTGCAGGTCGATGCGGTCCAGCAGCGGCCCCGACAGGCGGCCACGGTAGCGCGCCACCTGCTCCGGCGTGCAGCGGCAGCGGCCGGAAACGTCGCCCAGGTATCCGCAAGGGCATGGACGCGTTGCCCTTTTTGCCCCATGTCCGGATCAAGGGGAAACAGCCGAAACCCAAGCCCTATGTCGAATCCCCGCAAACCATCGGCGAACACCTGAAGCGCGCACGCCTTCTGCGCGGCCTCACGCAGGCCCAGATGGCGAAAATGATGGGGGTCAACGCCTTCACGATCGTCAATTGGGAAAAGGCCCGCACGGCGCCTTCTGTGCCGTTTGCACCGGCGATCCGTCGGTTCCTAGGGTACGACCCTTACCCAGAGCCCCGGACGCTCCCCGAGCGAATGTTCGCCAAACGCCGATCAATGGGTTGGACGCTAACCCAAGCAGCGTACCAGTTCGGGGTAGATGTGGGGACATGGGGATGTTGGGAGCGAGGGTTTGTGATCCCCTGGCCCAGATACCAACGCATTTTGGAGCAATTTTTGAATTGATGCTTCAACTCCAGACTCAAGGAGCTGTACTGGATCTGTATCGATGGTGCAGTGAATGCACATACACGAGTCATGCAGGTCCGTTGCGGGCCTCAGGACGCACCATAATGGTGCCGTCGATCAATCCATAGGAAGACTGGTGAATCGGGCCAACTCCTTGAGGCGCCGCGCACGGCGTGCGAGCGTAAGCAAATCGATGGCGGCACCCTGTGGTTCGGCATACAAGGTTGTCTCAAGCTCAGCCGGCAAGAAGGTCGTCACAGCATCTGTCAGTTGCACCCTTCCGGCCTTGGGGTCGAACGCAAGGCGGCGATGACGATCATAGAGCGCCGCAATCCGGTCACGCACCTCGTCGTGCTCCGCGCCATTACCTCCGAGTTGCACGCGAAGCACATCAAGCCTCGCTTGTACGTCTGCTGCTAGGCGAAGCCGAATGCGCCCCTCCTCGACAAGGTCTGCGTAAAGTTCTGTCACGCGCGTAGCGCCCTCGACCCATCCAAGTGCACGAAGAATCTTGCGAGGCAACGTCACGCGCGCCTCTCCGTCCAAGAGCACGGTATCTCCAGCAAGCTGAGACCCTTCGGGCATAGTGGGTGATCGCTCTTCCATGTCGTTATATGGAAAACAATTGAGGGAGCGCAGTGAACTCTGTAGCCCACGCGATACAAGGTCTCGTGATCCACGGCACTGATTTACACAAGCTATTGTGTGTTAAAGATAAAACTGCTATAAAGAAAAAGGGCCTGATCATTGCAAAATCGTCGTTTGGGAAGGCGACCGCGCGGAGTTGACAGATGGATATGTCACCAAATGGATAAAGATACTGCTATCAAATCATCGCGCCTAGTGGGAATTGGTTGGTTGCCCACATGTATGTCCCAATCAAGGTCGAAACGTGTATCCGAAGACTCCCCTAGCCATTCATTGTGCCGCTGCGGGCGATGGGGACGGAATCTTTGTCCAGACAATAAATTCAAAGACTTAATGGTGACACGGGGTTGAAATTGTGCTGACAATGCCCAGTTTCAAGTTATGGCCACCCTGAAGCCGCCTGTCAGCCGGCGCGGGCCGTTGGTCGTCGGATCTGTCCCGGAAACTCTACGGCGGCCGTGGATGGCCACCTCTTGGCGCAGGAGGCGCCGCCAGTTGGATCGTACCCCCCACGTTAGAGGCCAGTTGTCGTGGTGCGGGATCTCGCTTACCATTGCCACCCTCGCCGAACCTTCGGCGGACCTGTACTCGCTCTTTAAGCACGATGGGTGGCCGCAATATGGAACAATCTGCCATGAAAGATAATCGCGTCTTGGGCAGTCTCGGAATGCGGCTGCGATCTCTCATTCCATTTACAATCAACGGTGTGGAAGCGCCCAACGTCGGCGCACATCTGAAGCGGCGGATGACGAAGTCAGACTTCAAACGCAAGTTGGCCCAGGAGGCATGGTATGATGCCACTGGACAACGAATCCGGATCATTACGCAGCAGGATGTAAATGACCTGCGAGACAACGTTGAGAATTACGAGTTCGTCCCAAAATAGCTCGTTCTTGAATACGTGGCGAGGATCAACCGAGCCGATGGTGAAAACCGTCGGCTTTTTTTATGGATGAAATGCTCAGAGAGCTTCTTGAGGTTTCCGCTGAGTTCGAGGCGTTTATAGGTCGAATCGACAAACTAGTCGATGCGCTACCCCCCACTTTGGCACTTGTCGAAGCTGACTGGGCGGATGCAGATGGAAACTCGGAGGGCATTGAAGTTCCCAGCGGTGCAAAACTTCGACTTGCTCTCGGCGCCGCACTGAAGGGATACGTAGATAAGAACGACCACGCTATCACTGAGGCACTTCGCTCCGCCAACGATGCGCTGTCATTGGCGTACATTTTCGAAGCGGCACTTCTCGCAAATCGCTTTAAGTTTTTTCAATCCCGGTGGAGTAAGGTGGTTATTGCAGATCTCGATGTTACATACATCCAGAACTGCGAGTTCTTTGATCAGCTAAGGAGTGACTACCAATCGTTCTTTACGGAAAAGCGCGATGACAAGGCGGCGCGAGCTAGACTCAAGGCGAGCATCGAAGAAGCAAAAAAAATCTTGGAGAAGATTCCCCTTCTCGAAATTGAGCTTAGCAAACGGGCGCGCGAGTCGCGCTGGAATGGTGGGTACCTTGCGGTAGCTGCCGTGACGGGCGTGTTGCTTGTGTTGCTTGCGTTTAATTGGAGCGATGTAAAGGCGCATTATTTCGGAACTAATCATGACTCGGCCGATGGACAAAATACCAAGCCGACACCACAAATCACATCGAATGGTCCACCGGCCAAGACACCGAAATAATTGACCTTAAGAGGTCAGTGGGTAGTGATATATCGGGGAGTCACAATTTAGCCGCCATCGTCCATAAGCGCGTAAGCATTCGGCCCGATAGACGCCTGAATTTCCCGGAGCTAGGCACAGCCTGCGGTCGACTCGACTACACGCATTGTGTAGATTCGCCTCTAATACCCCTTGTTTCGATATTCACGCTGGTGGGCTTCGCCGTTTAGTCGCAGAACGCGCCAAAACTTCGGCGATCGCGGCACGTCGCTGCGCCGCGTCCGCCGGCGACACCGACCCGCGAGACGCTTTCACCTTGTAGCCGGCCACCATATGTTCCGCTAGTTGCGGCGCGGGAACATTCGCTTCAAGTACATTCACCAGGTCTTCAATCCCCAAGACTTGGACAGCTCCGGTATCCGAGCGCTTCCTCACCGCCTTTACCATGGCAGCCCGCCGCTTCGTGTCTGGAACTACGAGCCACACCTGGGAAAACCCAGCATCAAGGCATTTCCGGATATTGCCGAGCTCATGCTCAGTTCCAGTTGTAACTGATATCTCGCAGGCGATCGACAAATCTTCCCGGTACAAGGCGACATCGACCTGACCGTCAGGAATGGGCCGCTCGATCTCGGCCCGGAATCCACGCTCGATGCTCAGTCGCGAAACAACGTGCTGCAGGTATTTGTGTTCGGGCCCACCTTTTCCAAGAGGCTGGGCCTCCGGCCGGGGCGGCGGGCGCGTTCGATTAGGTGGTGCTGGGCGTACTGGGGCGTGGCTGGCCGTGTCCGCCGACCCCGGCGCTTCCGGTGCGGGTGCTTCGCCGAGCGTACCGTTCGTCGACTCGGCTTCGGTGGTCTCGCGAAGCGAGGCCAACTCCGCAGTAACGCGCACCACGGGGACGGCATACCGTTCGCGACTGCGGGTCTGAATGTCCAGGCGTCGTTCGCTCTCGACCATTTCCGAGATTGGCTCGGCGAGCAGGGTTCGAAGATTGAAGTCCTGCGACGCAGCACCGATCCTGCCGATCGCTTCACCCACGCCGAGGTTGCGCAGATCCTTTGCATCGAAGGCCGAAAGCCCGTCGGCGAGCTTGCGGGCGTCGTCATCCCCTACCCGAAAGACGATCCGCGTGTGCGCATTTCCAAGGACCGCCTGCTCGACCTGGGGAACGCTCCGTAACTGCGAAAGCATCTGAAACGCGAGTGTCATCCCGACGCTGTACTTGCGCGCCTCGGTTACGAGCGCGGCGACGGACGGGGTAACAAAATGCTCTGCCTCATCGAGGTAAATCCAAAACGGTTTCCTCGTCGATTTGGCCTCACTTTGCCGCGCCAGCGCGAGCTGGACGAAACGACTCAATATCAGGGAGCCGAGAAGATAGGCGTTTTCGTTGCCAATAAGTCCCTGCGATAGCTTCGCAAGGAATATCTTTTGGCCATCGATAACGTCTGGCAGGCGCAACCTCGGCCGGCGCTGCCCAACCATATGTCGGATAAGCCGCGGACGAAGAAAGGCATTGAGGCGCGTGAGGATGGGGCCAATCGACCGCGCGCCTATGAGCGGCCACTCCTTCCTCCAGAAGAACAGGACTTCATCATCCTCAACCGTTTTGAGGAAGGCGGATCGATACGCTTCATCAATCAGGAAGCGACGTAAATGAAGAAACGTGCCGCCCTCGCTGCTTTCGAGCATGGCGATAACGGCGTTTGAAAGCACGGCCCCCATGGTGTCGCCCCAGCTCGTCGAGAGACGGGCGAAGACCGCAACTAGGTCGGAGGCCAGGAGGATGCGCTCCCGCTCGCTCGCCGCGTCAAGTACGTTGAAGCCGATCGGGTACGCGTTATCGGACGGGTCAAACAGAATTACGTCGTCGGCGCGGTTCGCCGGGACGCCCGCCAGAACGTCATCGATCAAGTCGCCGTGCGGATCGAGTACAAGCACGCCCTCGCCACGTTCGATGTCCTGACGAATCATGTTGACGAGAAGCATCGACTTGCCAGTTCCCGATGCGCCCACGATCATCGTGTGCGCGAGTCGTTCGGAAGTACCGAGCGTCACGGGCTCCCGAACGCCGCGGTGGACGTTCTCGCCGATGACGAACCGATGCCCCTTGGCCACGGCCGGCAAGGCCTTGGTGCGGCGTTCGTCGCGCGCAAGCGCCTCATGACGCACTGACGCATCCGGTACATGCGCAAGGACCATGAGTTCGTCCGCCGAGGCGATCATCCCGGTTCGGTGCGATTCGCGGCGCAAAAATGCATGCTCGTGCTCGTCGTCCGGGTAGCCATCGTTTTCGAGCGGCATTAACTGGTTCCCGCCCGGCCGCGCCAGCTGAGCGAAGAAAGCGCTTGTGCCGCGGATAAGTTCGATCGCACGCGCACGCGTTTGCGCGTTGGCCCCTAGTCGCAGGGCACACGCGTAGAGCGGTTGTGAGACCTTTTCCCGCGCGAGCGGAACGAACTCCGGCGCGTCCGAGAACAACGGGCTGCCGTCTGGCGCGAGCACAGCGCCCATGATGCCTTCGCGCCAGGGATTGCGCGGACTCTCAAATAACACCTGGTAGCAGAGCGTTTCGTCCGATTTCGCCGCCGCGAGGGCCGCAATCAGCGGGATGTACGGATCCGCATGGAATGCGCGCAGACCGTTGAACGGGAGAAAGAATTCGTCCGCGTAGCCAAAATCGACAACGACTGACTCTGCGGCCCAAACCCAAACGTCTTCCAGTAAATCACCCTCATCGACGATCGACACGTCTGGCAGGTAACCTCCTATACTCGCAGTTACGTGCGCCGCGTCGGCTGTACTCGTTACAATTTGAATCTGAACGCCACCGCCGTGCCCAATAAGTTCGAGTGACACCGGATGCATGCCCGCGGTGAGCGCGGTCAGCAGCTGCGCCGTTACGTCGGTGCGGACCGCGAAATCCGCGGGGACCAGAAGTCGACGCGCGATTAGTCCATCGCGCGCAAACGTCGGAAACGGCGCTTGCTCCTCGAAGACGGGAGCCACATTTGCCGGTGGCCCGACACTTCCACGGAAGATCGCTGCCGCCCAATCGGCTACTGAGCTCAGGATCGTCGGGCGCCGACCGTCGTCAACATCCTGCGCACCTGAATTATTGGCCGGCAGCAGAAAGAAGGGTCGATACGGTGGCTCCAGTGAGACGGGGTACGGCGCGCGTTGCCACCCACGCCCCCGGCACTCCCAGGCCGTAAAGCTCGCGTCTATCCGATGGGCTAGGTCCGCCACGGAAACGCCTACTTCAATTGGGCGAAAATATCCCTCATTGCCGGCTTACGTTCCGATTCTGTGAGCGCTCGTAGGCCGCGGACATGAATAACCCGGTCCAGCGTTTTCGTCACGGCATCGTGGACAACCGTATGAAACATCTGCGCGGTGTCAAAGCGATAGAACGTGAGTGGCTTCAGAACACGGATCAGAAAGCGAACGACGATTCCCAGAACTGGAATCGAGTCGAGTATCTCTAGGAACCAATTATCGACATCGCCTAACCATGACGATACAAAAAAGCCGTTACCGTAAGGCGCCGCGCAGACGTGATAAACGAACTCACGATACCGAATCTGCAGATATTCTCGTTTCGCGGAGAATATGCCGCCTTCCGGAAAGACGACGATTTCGCATTTGACACTCTTGAGTTGGTGCTTCTCAAGGTTCAAATAGGTTTCGGCGTAGAAGTCCTTGGCAGATTGCTTTAGACCATCGACCATCGTGCTCCATTGCGAGAGCACCATTGCAGGCATTACACGGCTCATCGTCTGCTCCCCTGAGCAAGTCAGCGCAATGTGCCTCCTTTCATTATATCGCCCCCGTCGTTATGGAACCGGGGTGCGGGCGTCCCTAAATGCATTTGACTATACACGCATGACTGAAATCGCAAAAGGACCCAGGATGCACCCCGATTGCGGATGGCCTTTACCCCACCTCTTCTCCGGCCAAGCCCTATCGGGCCGCCAATGCGGCCACTTGAGAGGCGCGTGCGGCTAGGACATAACCTCCATGTCTCTTGTACGTTGAAAGTCCGAGCTTCGAACGCAACAGGCTGCCGACGTAAAACCAGACCAAAGAAATAAGTTGACCCCAGTATTAGCGCAGCCGACGCCTCAATTGTGCATTGGTCTTCCCTTCGTGTTTCGACGGACCTGAACAGCTGCTAAGAGCTTCCGGCCGCACCCTGTAAAAGATTCCACACCCCGGCCGCCGATCCCTGCGGCGGCCGTATCGGCGCTGCCTTCGGCAGCCATTGTTCGCTGCCCGCGCTTCCGCGCGGGCTGCCCTCCGCTCCGTCCTTCGTCAAGCCCCGCTCGACGCCCGCGCCTGATCGCCGCTGCGGCGGTATCCCGCCGAACGGCGTGCGCGGCCGACGAGGCGCTGCGCGCCCCTCGCCGGGCGGGGCTGTGACTGCGGCCGTCGCTGCGGGCGACCGGTTTGCCGGTGGCGCGATCGCGACGCGCTCGCGCCACTGAACGGAGGTTCTCCCGACTGAAATCCCTTTGCCATTTGCAGATCGCTTTTTTCTTCTTTCTTTAATTGGAGTCACCCATGGATATGAAAGCACCCACCCCCGGACAGGATTTGCTGATCCCGCTGTCGGCCTTGCGCCCCTCCAGACGTAACGTCCGCAAGAGCGGCGGCACCCCCGTTGAGCAGCTTGCCCGCTCCATCGAACGGATCGGCTTGCTGCACAATTTGGTCGTCACCGACAGCGGCGACGGCCAGCACTACGAGGTCGAAGCAGGCGGCCGCAGATTGCAGGCTCTGCAATGGCTTGCCAAGCGCAAGCGCCTGGACAAGACCCACCAAGTCCGCTGCCTGCTGGTACCAGATGCCTCTGCAAAGACCGTGAGCCTTGCCGAAAACGTTGCCCGGGATAACCTCTCTCCCATCGACGAGTTGCTGGCCTGGAAGTCCTTGGCCGATGACGGCCACTCGATCGAGGACATCGCCGCCGACTTCGGCGTGACGCCGCTGGTGGTGCAGCGCCGCTTGCGGCTTGCCAATGTTTCGCCGCGCCTGTTGGCGGACCATGGAAAGGAATTGGTTACGCTCGACCAGCTCATGGCCTTGGCGATCACCGACGACCACTTGGCGCAGGAGGCAGCATTCTATGACGCTCCCGAGTGGCAGCGCAGCGCCCGCGACCTGCGCACGCGCCTGACTGCGCAGGAAGTAGATGCCGCACACGATGCGATTGCGCGTTTCGTCGGCCTGGAGGCCTACGAAGCGGCAGGCGGAGGTGTCCGCCGCGACCTGTTTGCCGACGCCGGCCAGGGCGTCTACCTGACCGATCGTCCCCTGCTCGACAAGTTGGCCGCCGACCGGCTGGCGGAAGTCGCGGCCCAGGTGCAGACCGAGGAATGGGCATGGATCGAGGTAGTGCCCCGCGTCGCCCCGTCCGACCTTTATGCTTTCCAGCGGGTGCGGTCAACGCGGCGCGAGCCGACGCGCAAGGAAGCCCAGGCTCTCGCCAAGCTGGAAAAGCGCATCGAAGCCATCGACATGCTCTTGCAGGAGGAGGATGGCGTGACCGACGAGGCTGAGGCGCAGGCTCTCCAGGAAGAAGGCAGCAGGCTGAGCGCCGAGTTGGAGGCGAAAGAGCAGGAACTGGCGGAGTATTCGCAGAAGGCGCGTACCCTTGCCGGTGTCCTGGTGACCGTGAATGCCGGCGGCGCCGCCATCGTGCATCGTGGTCTGGTGCGGGAAGCCGATGCCAAGCGGGCCAAGGCGGCGAAGGATGGCGTCGAGTCCCCCGACCCGGACGGTGCCTACAGGGAAAGGGATCCCAACGCCTCGGTATCCGAGAAGCTGGCGCGACAACTGAGCGCGCACCGTACTGCGGCGATCCAGGCCGAACTGTCCCGGCAGCCTGGCGTGGCCCTCGCTGCGCTGGTGCACCGACTGGTACTGCAAGCGTTTTACGACCAGCAACGGTCGGATTCGCCACTGCTGGTGGACTGCGCCGTGCAGGATAAGCTCGAACGCTTTGCACCCGACCTGTCCGACTCGCCGGCAGCTGCCGCACTGATCGAGGTGCGGCAGGCGTGGCAGGCCAAGCTGCCGGCCGAGCCGGATGGCTTGCTTGCTGCCCTACTGGCATTGCCGCAAGAGGAACTGCTGTCGCTGCTGGCGGCATGCGCTGCCTGTTGCATCGACGCAGTGAGTCCGCAGGAGATGGACGCCAAGGCCAACGACCTGGCGGCGGCTCTCGATCTGGACATGACGCGGTGGTGGACACCGACGGCGGCGGGCTACTTCGCCCAGGTTTCGAAGGCGCGAATCTTCGAGGCCATCGGGGACTTCGCGCCAGAGCACGTCAAGCAGCTTGAGCTTGCGAAGAAGCCGGAACTGGCGGCGCGGGCCGAGCAGTTGGCCGCGGGCAAGGGCTGGCTGCCGGCGATGCTGCGCAAGCCGGCCTGAACTTTCGTTCGCAGATTCTTATTCCCCCGGCCTACATCCGGGGGATTTTTTTGGCAGAACGCCGCAAAGCGCGCGCCGTCTTTGCGACGGCGCGCGGTGCGGGTTCGTTCCGAACCCGAAAGGTGTGCTCCCGCTGATTGCCTTCAGAGGGTAGCACCGTGCTCGGCCCGTCCAGGGTGCGCTGCCGCCGGCGTTGCGCTCCGTTCGTCGGCTCGCATGCCGCCGCGAGCCGACGAGCCGGTGCCCGCCGCCCTGGACCGTCCTGCGACTCGGTGCGGATCGGGACCGGCAAACAGCGCTCGCCCCGAGCGCTGGCGAGTCCGGAGGCTTCCCCATGTACGACTTCACCATCACCACCCAGGCGATGAGCCTGGCCGAATGGCGCGCCGCGCCCGACTGCGTCAAGGCCGGCGTATTCGAGGAGATCACGGAACTGCGCGAGCAAGACCGTGCCGATCAGCACTGGGCGTGGCCGTTCGTGCAGCCCTTCTTCGACCACGAGTGAAGGGGGCTGGCATGGACATCTACGATAAAGTCACGCAGCAGGTCATCGATGCCCTGGAACGTGGCACCAGGCCCTGGACCCAGCCCTGGTCGGCGGGGCCGGGTGCAAGCCTGCCGCTCCGTCACAACGGCCAAGGCTACCGCGGCGTCAATGTGCTGATCCTGTGGGGCCAGGCGCAGGAAGCCGGTTACTCCGCGCCATACTGGATGACGTATCGCCAGGCTCAGGTGCTTGGCGGCCAGGTACGCAAGGGCGAGCGCTCGACACAGGTGGTGTATTACGGCACGGCGGTGAAGGGCGGCGAAGCGGAAGAAGCCGAGGACGGTAAAAAGCTGCTCCGCTTCATCCGCAGCTTCAACGTTTTCAACGCCCAGCAGATCGACGGACTGCCGCAGCGCTTTTACGCCGGGTCGGCGGCCGCAGTTCCAGTGACGGAGCGGATTCCCGAGCTGGAAGCCTTCGTCCGCAACACCGGCGCCGACATCCGCTACGGCGGCGGCCGCGCGTACTACCGCCAGGATCAGGATTACATCCAGATGCCGGACTTCGGTGCCTTCCGCGACGCGGAGCAGGCATACGCCACGCTCAACCATGAGCTGACGCACTGGACCAAGGCCGAATCGCGGCTCAACCGCGACACGGGCCGCAAACGCTGGGGCGACGAAGGCTACGCCGCCGAGGAGTTGGTGGCGGAGCTGGGCGCGGCGTTCCTGGGCGCCGAGCTGGGCCTGCGTCCCGATCACGTCGAGGACCATGCCGCCTACATCGCAGGCTGGCTCAAAGTGCTGCGCAACGATCGTCGCTTCATCTTCATCGCGGCGGCCAAGGCGCAGGAGGCGGCCGACTATCTGCTGGGCCGCAATGTTTCCGCAGAAATTCCTCTGATGCCGCCTGAGGAGACGGCATGATGAATACTTGCAAAGCCCACCGCATCGCTACCGCGGACCTCCCTGGTCAAATCCGCGCCCCGCCGTGAGGCGGGGCGCTTGTCGTTCGCTGAGTCCCCCTTCCTGGAAAGTTGGGTATTTCCGGTGGACTTGGGGCGGGTGGGGATATCAGATTCCATCATCGCGACCGGTTCGGCTTGATTTCCGCTAACCCTCGATCCTCCCCGCCGCGCTACTGAACCACCTCCTGGATTCCGTATCGTTCCGCCAGACGCGCCAGGCGCTCGGGATCGATCGGAACCACATAGGTGCCATGGCTTTTGTAAGGCACGATGCCCAAGCTACTGCGCAAGATGTTTCCCAGGTAGCGCCCCGACATCGGCCGGTCATGCTCGCCCCGGTAATGTGCAACGAATCGCGCGCAGAGCGTCGACAGTGGGACGTTTCCCTGGATTTCAGCGCCCAGCTCGATGAGCACATCGAGTACGTCGGCCTCAACCGTCCGTGATCGCGACTCGCGCCGTACGCGCTCCGCGGCCAGCATGGTCAGTTTCACTTCTTCCCGCACCGTGGCGTCGGGAATGATCGACAACAAGGGTACGAGGATTTGGTTGGTGCGAGGCGACAGGGCCGGGTCGATCAGGGCTTCATTAGCCCCAACCCGCAAACGATGGTCGAAGCGGTACTGCAGCAGCTTGTTTCGCAGCACTTGCGCCTCCTCGCGTTGAGCAGCCGGCAGGTTGATCGGCACATGCGGCTCGACGCTCATCCCGTCCAGCCGCTCGGTGATGAATCGGCTTTCCAGCGCCTCGTCGCTGAACGCTCCGCGCATTGCGACGAACTTCGGGCCAAACACGTGGAAGGCGCG
>JADHNH010000077.1 GCA_016779605.1 Nevskia sp.
GCGAACTGCTGCGCTTCGGCGGCGCGGTGATGAAGAACGTCGCCGGCTTCGACGTGTCGCGGCTGCTGTGCGGCTCGCTGGGCGTGCTCGGGCTGATCGCCGAGGTCACGCTCAAGGTGCTGCCGCGCCCGCGCCTGGAGCAGACGCTGGTGCTGGAGCTGGGTGCCGCGCAGGCGCTGGCGCTGTTCAACCGCAACCGCGGGCAGCCGCTGCCGGTGTCGGCGCAGGCCTGGCATGGCGGGCGCGCCGCAGTGCGCCTGTCCGGTGCGGCCAGCGCGGTGGCGGCGGCGCGCGCGCGCCTGGGCGGCGAGCTGCTCGACGATACCGCGGCGGAGACGCTTTGGCGCGAGCTGCGCGACCACGCGCATCCCTTGCTGGCGCCTGCCTCTGCGCCGCTATGGCGGCTGTCGGTGCCGCCGACCGTGCCGCTCGAATCGGCCGGCGCAGCGCTGGTCGACTGGGGCGGGGCGCTGCGCTGGCTGCGCAGCGACGAGCCCGCGCAGGCCTTGCGCGAGCGCATCGCCGCCCTCGGCGGCAGCGCCATGCGCTGGCACGGCAATCGCGCAGCCGCGCCGATGTTCCAGCCGCTCGATCCGGTCAACCTGGAGCTGCACCGGCGCCTGAAGCAGCGCTTCGACCCGCAGGGCATCTTCAACCCCGGCCGGCTGGTGGCGGGCCTATAACAACATCAGCAAGCCGGTCCGCAAATGAACGCGAATAAACGCAAATGGATGCCAGTCGGGTGGGTAGCATCTATTCCATTGGCGGTTATTCGCGTTCATCTGCGGACCCTTTTGTCGATGCCTGCAGCAAACCTCGATCTCGGCTGAGCGTCCATGGAAACCAAGCTGGCGGACTGGATCCGCGACACGCCCGACGGCCAGGAGGCCGACGCGATCCTGCGCGCCTGCGTGCATTGCGGCTTCTGCAACGCCACCTGTCCCACCTACCAGCTCTACGGCGACGAGCTGGACGGGCCGCGCGGGCGCATCTACCAGATCAAGCAGGTGCTCGAAGGCGCGGCGCCGGCGCGCGCCACCCAGGTGCACCTGGACCGCTGCCTGACCTGCCGCAACTGCGAAACCACCTGTCCCTCCGGCGTGCAGTACGGCCGCCTGCTCGACATCGGCCGCCGGCTGGTGGACGCGCGGCAGCCGCGTCCGGCGCGCGAGCGCCTGCTGCGCGGGCTGCTGCGCGCGGGCCTGACGCGCCGCTGGCTGTTCGACCCGGCCATGCGCCTGGGCCAGGCGCTGCGCGGCCTGATGCCGCCGGTGCTGCGCGTCAAGGTGCCGCCGCGCCGCGCGCCGGGGCGGCTGCCGGCGCGTACGCATGCCCGCAAGGTGCTGCTGCTCAACGGCTGCGTGCAGCCGGCCATGGCGCCGTCGATCGACGCGGCGACGGTGCGCGTGCTCGACGCGCTCGGCGTGCAGGCATTGGTGGAGCCGCGCTCCGGCTGCTGCGGCGCGATCCGCTGGCACCTGAACGCGCAGGCGCAGGCGCTGGACGACCTGCGCCGCAACATCGACGCCTGGTGGCCGCATGTCGAGGCCGGCGCCGAGGCGATCGTGGTCAACGCCTCCGGCTGCGGCGTCATGCTCAAGGACTACGCGCACATCCTGCGCGATGACCCGGCCTACGCGGCGCGCGCGCAGCGGATCGTTTCGCTCACTCTGGACCTGTGCGAATTCCTCGAGCGCGCGCTCGGCGCCGGCCTGCCGGCCGCGTTCGTGCCGGCGCCCGCGCGCATCGCCTTCCATCCGCCGTGCACCTTGCAGCACGGCCAGAAGCTCGGCGGGCGCGTCGAGGCGCTCCTGCGCCGCTTCGGCGCCGAGCTGCTGCCGGTGGCCGATGCGCACTTGTGCTGCGGCTCCGCCGGCACCTACTCGGTGCTGCAGGCCAGCGCTGCCGCCACGCTGCGCGACCGCAAGCTGGCCGAGCTCACCCGCGCCGCGCCGGAAGCGATCCTCTCCGCCAACATCGGCTGCCTCACGCACCTGCAGTCGGGCACGCCGGTGCCGGTGCGGCACTGGATCGAGTGGGTCGACCAGCGGCTGGCGCGTTCCTAGGGCGATCCAAGCGCAATTATTCCTGTCGTCCCGAGCGCCGCGAGGGATCTAGCCGGATTCTTCGCTGCGCTTGAATGACAGATCAAACAGGCCTGCAACTGATCGAGAATCGCTCTAAGGAATCTCTGAATAAGTCCGTCCTGGACTTATTCAGAAGACGGCCGTCGAAAAGTGTGATTTTCAACGGCCTTCCCTTTCAATGGCTTGCGCCATTGAAAGTGGTTGGGCCATCCGTGGCCCAAACAGGAAGCTCTGATAAATCAGAGCTTCCCTAAGCCAAAAACTCGCGGATGCGCCGCGCCGACTCCGCCGCCTGCGCCACCAGCAGCAGGTGGCCGTCGTCGACCAGCTGCAGCTCGGCGTTGCGCAGCAGGGTCTTCATGATGCGGGCGTTGATCGCCGGCACGATCGGGTCGTCCTTGCCGTGCAGCACCAGCGTGGGATGGCGGATGCTGCGGATCCACGGCAGGCTGCTCCAGGTGGAGATGGCGGCAACCTGCAAGGCGTAGCCGATCTGGCTCGGGCGCCGCATGCGGCGGATGTAGGCATCGGCGAACTCGGCGTCGTCGCGGAAGCGGCCGCCGTAGAGCGCGCCGATATGGTCGTGCATGTAGCGCCGCGACAGGTAGCGCTTCGGGCTCATCATGCGCATCATCACGCCGGGCTTGCCGGGCCAGAAGGCACCGCCGCCGGCCATGGTGGCGCACAGGATCAGGCGCCGGCAGCGGTGCGGCGCGCCGCGCGCGAAGGCCAGGGCGGCGGCGCCGCCCCAGGACACGCCCATCACGTCTGCGCGGTCGTAGTGGTAGCGCTTGAGCAGCAGCGAGCCCAGCCGCGCCACCGCCGAGATGCCGTAAGGCACGCTCGGCGTGCTCGAGGCGCCGGCGCCCGGCGCGTCGAACATCAGCACCTCGTGGTCGCCCAGCGCGTCGACCAGCGGCTCCAGGATCTCGAAGTTGCCGCCGATGCCGTTGAAGATCAGCAGCGGCAGCGGCGAATTGCCGGCCCAGCGGGCGGTGCGGATGTGCTGGCCGCCGATGCGCACGAACTCCACGTGCGGCTGGCGGAGGGGCGCTGGGTGCGGCATGCCTGATTCGGCCATCGGTTCGGGTTCGCTGTGCGGGCGTGGCTTATATGGGGCCACCGCCCGGGCCCTGCAAGTAGGATGCCGCCCGGCCCTGCGGCCGGGCGGCGGCGGCGTTCAGCCGAACACGTACTGGCCCGGGGCGGGCTCGATCGGCGGGTACTGCGCGCTGCCGGTGCTGTCCGGCGCCGGCAGCTTGTCGCCCGCGCGCGCCTGCAGCCACTGCGCCCACAGCTCCCACACCACGGTCTGTTGCGGCTGCGACTTGGACAGCCAGGCCTCGGCGTCCGGCGGGTTGCCGTCGGCCACCCGGCAGACGGTCTTCTTGCTCGGCGTGATGCTGGTCAGGGTCTGGATGTGGCCGCTGGTGAACAGCACGAACTTGCTCTTGCCGCCCAGCATCTGGGTGCTGCGGTAGCAGCCCTGCCAGGGCGTCAGGTGGTCGGTCTGGCCGCCGATGATGAAGCTGTCGCAGCGCACGTTCTTCAGGTCGATCGGCACGCCGTCGATCGACAGCAGGTTGGCGCGGTTGAGGGTCTGGTGCTCGAGGATCGAGACGAAGTCGGTCAGCAGGCGCGCCGGCAGGCGGGTGGCGTCGGAGTTCCAGAACAGGATGTCGAACGCCGGCGGCGAGTTGCCCAGGCAGTAGTTGTTGACCACGTAGTTCCACACCAGGTCGTTGGCGCGCACCCAGGCGAAGGTGCGCGAGAGCTGGCGCCCGTCGAGATAACCTTTGCGCTGCGCCTTCTCGGTCGCCACCTTCATGTTGGCCGGCGAGAAGAAGGCGCCCATGTTGGTATGGTCGATCTGGCTCAGGTCCAGCAGGGTCACGCCCAGCGACAGGCAATGCGGGCTGGGCAGGCCGCGCGCGGCGAACTGCGCCGCGGCGATGGAGGCGGTGATGCCGCCGGCGCACAGGCCCAGCCAGTTGGCGTCGGCGCTGCCGGTGATCTCGCGCGCCGCCTTGTCGGCCTGCTCGATGGCGCCGACGTATTCCTCCAGGCCCCAGTCGGCATGCTCGGGCTCCGGGTTGCGCCAGCTCAGCATGAACACCTGGAAGCCCTGTGCCACCGCGTAGCGCACCATGCTGTTGTGCGGCGACAGGTCCAGAAAATAGAACTTGTTGATCTGCGGCGGCACGATCAGCAGCGGCCGCGCGTGCACCTCGGCAGTGGACGGCCGGTACTGGATCAGCTCGAACATCTCGGTGCGCAGCACCACGTCGCCCGGCGTGCAGGCGATGTTCTCGCCGATCTTGAACGGCGTGGGGTCCACCATCGTCGGCAGGCCGCCGTTGTGGCGCAGGTCGTGGATCAGATGGCGCAGCCCGTCGCGCAGGCTGCGGCCGTGCGTCTCGCGTGCGCGCTTGAGCGCCACCGGGTTGGTCAGCGGCGAGTTGCCGGGCGACAGCGCGTCCACCAGCAGGCTCATCATGAAGCGCGCGCGGCGCGCCTTGGCGCCCTCGAACTCGAGGTCGTCGACCAGCTGCATCGCTTCCCTGGACAGGGCCAGGTAGCCGCGCGCCAGCGCGCGGCTCCAGGCGTGGCTGCTCCATTCGGGATCGGCGAAGCGGCGGTCGCCGCCGAACGGCGGCGCGCCTTCGGTGCCGTCCCGCCGCGCCAGGTTGCTGACCAGGCTCACCGCGCGGTTGGCCAGCAGCATCGGCCGCTGGCGGATCTTGCGGGCGCCTTCCAGCGCCAGCGACAGCAGCTGGCGCCGGTTCGGCGGCAGGCTCAGGTTGGGTCCGGCCAGGCTGACTTCGGCGGCGGCCTGCATCGCCAGGTCCGCGCCCTGTACCACCGCGCGGCCGACTTTCTTGCGGATGCGCCGCACGCGGCGCTTGGTCGTGGTCTTCATGCCCTTGGTTCTCCGCTGCTGCATCGTTGGCGGCCCGCCGCGAAGGCGGGGAGCTTTTATGCCGTACGCCAGGATACTCTGATCTTTGCGACAGGCCGTTTGCAATTCGCCGGGCGACGGCGCCGGGACGTGCGCCAGGCCGCGGCCGGCGGTGCGCTTTCAGGCGCTGCCCAGGGACACCCCGGGGCGGCCGGTTCAGGCCGCCGGCGGCTCCATCGCGTGCTCGAACTGGCGCCGCAGGTCGCGCTTGAGCAGCTTGCCGCTGGGGTTCTTCGGCAGCGCCTCGGCGAACACCACCCGCTTGGGCACCTTGAAGCCGGCCAGGTGCGCCTGGCAGTGGGCGATCACGTCGGCTTCGCACAGGCCGCTGCCGGGCTTGGGCACCACCACCGCGATCACCGCCTCGATCCAGCGCGGGTGCGGCACGCCCACCACCGCCACCTCCGACACCTGCGGCAGCCGGTAGATCGCCTCCTCCACCTCGCGGCTGGCGACGTTCTCGCCGCCGGTCTTGATCATGTCCTTCTTGCGGTCGACGATGGTCAGGTAGCCTTCCTCGTCGACCACCGCCAGGTCGCCGCTGTGGAACCAGCCGCCTTCGAACGCGCTGGCGGTGCGCTCCGGGTCCAGGTAGTACTCGCTGAGCAGCTGCGGCGAGCGGTGCACGATTTCGCCGACCTCGCCCGGCGCCACCTCGCGGCCGGCGTCGTCCACCACCCGCGTCTCCACGTTCAGCGCCGGGCGGCCGGCCGAGCCGGGCTTGCGCAGCTGGTCCTCGGGCTTGAGCACGGTGGCCAGCGGTGCGATCTCGGTCTGGCCGTAGAAATTCCAGAAGCGCACCGCGGTCAGGCGCCGGCCCATTTCCTTGAGCACTTCCACCGGCATGATCGAGGCGCCGTAGTAGCCCTTGCGCAGGGCACCGAGGTCGGTGCCGTCGAACAGCGGCGAGCGCAGCAGCGAAATCCAGATGGTCGGCGGGGCGAAGAACGAGCTGATGCGGTGGCGCTGCATCAAGCCCAGCAGGTTGTCGGGCTGTGCCCGCGCGGTGATGAAGTTCGCCGCGCCGACGTAGATGCCGGGCCCCAGGAAGCAGTCGAGCTGCGCGCAGTGGAACAGCGGCAGCGAATGCAGGATGCGGTCGTCCTGCGCGATCTCGCCCTCGACGATGCAGCTCACGTACTGCCACATGACCGCTTCGTGGCTCAGCACCGCGCCCTTGGGCAGGGACTCGGTGCCGCTGGTGTAGATGATCTGCGCCGGCGCGCGCGCATCCACCTCGGCCGTGGGCGGCGCATCGTCGGCCGCCAGCAGCGCCTCGAACGGCACCATGCCCGGCTCCGGCGCGCCCGGTTCCTCGGCCGGCAGCCAGACCATCTCGCGCACCCGGGTATCCAGCCTCGCCGCCTGCCGGCCCAGCTCGGCCAGCGCGCTGTCCACGCACAGCAGCCGCGCGCCGGCGTGGCGCAGGATGTAGGCCGCTTCCTGCTCCTTGAGCATGAAGTTGACCGGCACCAGCACCGCGCCCAGCCGCGCCAGCGCGAAGCGCACGGCGGCGAAGGCGTGCGAGTTGCGCGCCAGGATCGCCACGCGGTCGCCCGCGCCCACGCCGCGCGCGGCGAAGCCATGCGCCAGGCGGTTGCACAGCCGGTCGAATTCGGCGTAGGTCCAGGCCACATCGCCGCACTGGATCGCCAGGCGCTCGCCGAAGCGCCGCGCGCTGCGGCGCAGCAGGTCGCCCAGGGTGTGCTGCCGCGAAAGCGTGTCCATGGTGGTCTTACCCGGTGCTCGGTATGAGGGCGAAGGCGGCTGCCGCCGCGGCAAAAGTTTAATTGAATCGGGTGGGCGGCTTGGCACCCGCTCCGCGCCGGGCGACCGCGCGCTCCAGTGCATGGAACAGCCCCTGCACCAGCAGTGCCAGCGCGGCGGCGGGCAGCGCGCCTTCCAGGATCAGCGGTACGCTGTCCAGGCGGATGCCGGTGAGGATCGGCTGGCCGTAGCCGCCGGCGCCGATCAGCGCGCCCAGTGTGGCGGTGCCGACGTCGATCACTGCCGCCGTGCTGACGCCGGCCAGGATCACCGGCAGCGCCAGCGGCAGCTCGATGCGCAGCAGCTGCACCAGCGGCGGCAGCCCCAAGGACTCGGCCGACTCGCGCAGGGCCGGGGCGATGCCGGTCAGGCCGGTCACGGTGTTGCGCACGATCGGCAGCAGGCTGTAGAAAAACAGCGCGGCGATGGCCGGCGCCGCGCCGATGCCGAGCCAGGGGATCAGGAACACGAACATCGCCAGCGAAGGCACGGTCTGCAGGATCGAGGTGGCGGCGAGCAGCGCCTGCCCCAGCCGCGGCCGGCGGGCGGCGGCCACCCCGAGCGGCAGGCCGGTCAGCAGGGCCAGGCCCAGCGACAGCCCGACCAGGCGCAGGTGCTCCTGCGTGCGCAGGCCGATGCGCCGCCAGCGCCCGCCCTCGCCGGCGCCCGGCGCCAGGCCCAGGAAGTCCGCCGCGGCCTGCGTCTCGCTGCGGCCGCCGAACTTCACCGCCGCGTTCAAGCCGCGCATGGCCGGCGTGCCGACGCCGCCGGCGAGGCTGTCGAGCACCGTGCCGAGCGCCGGTGTCCGGCGCAGCGCATCCTGCCGGTACAGCCACAGCGCCTGGTAGCCCGGGAAGTAGTCGCGGTCGTCGGCCAGCGCGACCAGGCCGTAGCGCTCGATCTCGGCGTCGGTGGTATACAGGTCGATGACGTCGGCGGCGCCGCTCAGCAGCGCGCGATAGGCCAGGTCGTGGTCGATGGCGCGCGCCCGCGCCGGGTCCAGGCCGTAGGCCGCGCACAGGCCGCGCCAGCCGTCGCCGCGGTCCATGAACTCGTTGGAGATGGCGTAACGCAGGTCCGCGTGCGCGGCGAGGTCCGACAGGCGGCGCAGGCCCAGGCGTTGCGCGGTCTGCGCGGTCACGCCCAGGGCATAGCGGTCGTCGAAGCCCAGCGGTGCGGAGGCGCCGAGCCCGCGCTCGGCCAGGCCGCGGCGGATGTCGTCCAGCGTGGCGCGGGGCGGCAGCTCCTTCATCAGCTCCTGGCTGAGCGTGCCGGTGTATTCGGGATAGGCATCAATGTCGCCGGCCTGCAGCGCCGCCCACAGGATCGCGCTGCCGCCCAGCGCCCGGCGGTGCTCCAGCACCAAGCCGTCGCGCTGCGCCTGCAGCCGCGCCATCTCCGCCAGCACGATCGACTCGGTGAAGTTCTTCGAGCCGACGCGCAGCGGCGCCGGCGCGGCGGCGGCGCCGCCGCTGAGCAGCAGCGCGAGGAGGCAGGCCAGGAGCGGGCGCATGGCCGGAATCGCCGGGAACCTAGGGCAGCCGCCGCTGCGCGGCGACGAACTGGCGCACGAAATCGTCCGCCGGGCGGTCGCGCAGGTCTTCGAATGTGCCGTCCTGCACCACGCGCCCGTGGCGCATCAGCACCAGCCGCGGCGCCAGGAACGCGGCCTCGGCCAGGTCGTGGGTCACCAGCACCACGGTCTTGCCCAGCGCGGCGAACAGCGGGCGCACCTGTTCCTGCAGCTCGTAGCGCACGATCGGGTCCAGCGCGCCCAGCGGCTCGTCCAGCAGCAGCGCCGGCGGATCGGTCATCAGCGCGCGCATCAGCGCCACGCGCTGGCGCTCGCCGCCGGAGAGCTGCGCCGGGCGGCGCCGCAGCGCGCTCGCGGGCAGCCGCGCCAGCGCGGCCAGATCCGCGGCGCGCGCGTCGATGCGCGCGCCGCTCCAGCCGAGGTGGCGCGGCAGCAGCGCCAGGTTGTCGCGCGCGCTCAGGTGCGGGAACAGCCCGCCTTCCTGGATCACGTAGCCGATGCGGCGGCGCACCGCCAGCCTTCGTTCCGGCGTCAGCGGCGCGCCTTCCACCAGCACGCGGCCCTGCTGCGGCTGCGCCAGGCCCAGCAGCAGGCGCAGCAGGCTGGACTTGCCCGAGCCGCTGCTGCCGATCACCGCGGTGACGGTGCCGGCGGCGAAGCGCAGGCTTACCGCGTCCAGCGCGGCGGCACCGGCATAGCGCAGGCTCACGTCTTCGAGCGTGAACATGCGCCTGCCGCCGGCGGCCGCGCCTGGATCAGCCGAGCAGGATCTTCGGCTTGCTGGACAGGCCTTCCAGGATCAGCTTGTTGACCTGCTTGACGAAGCTCGCCGGGTCGTCGAGCTGGCCGCCCTCGGCCAGCACCGCCTGGTCGTGCAGCAGGTGGGCGAGGTCCGCGAACGCCTCGTCGCCGGTGGCGTCCTTGAGCCGCTCGACCAGCGGGTGCCTGGGGTTCAGCTCCAGGATCGGCAGCATCGGGAACGGGTTGTTTTGCCCGGCCTGCTTGAGCATGCGCGCCATGCGCAGCGAGATGCCGTGCTCGCCGGCCACCAGGCAGGCGGAGGATTCGGTGAGGCGGCCGGACAGCCGCGCCGACTCGATCTTGCCGGCCAGCACCTTGCCCAGGCGCTCCAGCGTGTCCTTGTAGGCGCTGTCGGCGGCGGCCTTGTCCGGCGTTTCGATCGCCGACTCCACGTCGGCGGCGGCGCGGGCGACGTTCTCGATCTTCTTGCCCTCGAACTCGCGCAGGTGGTTGGTCACCCACTCGTCGACGCGGTCGGTCAGCAGCAGCACCTCGAAGCCGCGCGCGCGGAAGCCTTCCAGGTGCGGGCTGTTGCGCGCCGCCGCCAGCGTGTCGCCGGTGAGGAAGTAGATCGCCTTCTGCTCGGGCTTCATGCGCGCCACGTAGTCGGCCAGCGAAACGCCTGCAGCGTCGCCCTCGGACGCGGTGGAGCGGAAGCGCAGCAGCCTGGCGATGCGCTCGTGCGGCGCGTCCTCATCGATCAGCCCCTCCTTCAGCACCACGCCGAAAGCGTTCCAGAACTCGGCGTAGGCCTCCGGCTTGCCGGTGGCGAGGTCTTCCAGCAGGTCCAGCGCGCGCTTGACCAGGGCGGACTTGATCTTCTCCACCGTGCGGTTGTTCTGCAGCAGCTCGCGCGAGACGTTGAGCGGCAGGTCCTGCGAGTCCACCAGCCCGCGCACGAAGCGCAGCCACGGCGGCAGCAGCTCGGCCGCCTTGTCCATGATGAACACGCGCTTCACGTACAGCTTGACGCCGTGCTTCTGGTCGCGGTCGAACAGGTCGAACGGCGCGCGCTTGGGCAGGTACAGCAGCGAGGTGTATTCGAGGTTGCCCTCCACCTTGTGGTGCGCCCAGGCCAGCGCGTCGTCCCAGTCGTGGGTCAGGTGCTTGTAGAAGGCCTGGTAGTCCTCGTCCTTGAGCTCCTGCTTGGGCCGGGTCCAGAAGGCCTTGGCCTGGTTGAGGGTCTCCTCCTTGCCGTCGTGGCGCAGCACGATCGGCACCGACAGGTGGTCGGAATACTTGCGCACCAGGTGCTCGAGCCGTTCCCTGGCGAGGAACTCCTTGTCCTCGTCGCGCAGGTGCAGGATCACCTCGGTGCCGCGGTCGGCCTTGTGGTGCGGCTGGATGTCGTAGGCGCCTTCGCCGTCGGATTCCCAGCACACGCCTTCGCTGTCCGTGCGCTTGGTCAGCACGGTGACGCGGTCGGCGACGATGAAGGCGGAGTAAAAGCCCACGCCGAACTGGCCGATGAGCTGCGCGTCGCGCGCGCTGTCGCCGCTCAGGGCCTCCAGGAACTTGCGCGTGCCGGAGCGGGCGATGGTGCCGAGGTTCTCGATCACCTCCTCGCGGCTCATGCCCACGCCGTTGTCCTTGACCGTCAGCGTGCCGGCGCCGGCGTCGGGGACCAGCTCGACGCCGAGGGTATCCCCGCCCAGCAGCTCGGGCCTGGACAGTGCCTCGAAGCGCAGCTTTTCGCAGGCGTCGGAGGCGTTGGAGATCAGCTCGCGCAGGAAGATCTCCTTGTGCGAGTACAGCGAATGGATGACCAGGCGCAGCACCTGGCGGGTCTCGGCCTGGAATTCCCGGGTTTCAGTCGTCATAAGGTCTTCATTATTCGAGGGTTGGAACAAGTGGCCGCACCGGGCCGGAGCAGCGCAAAATGCAGTTGGGGCCGCAGCGAGCGCGATTCAAGGGGCCGCGCCCGCCGCGCCGCAATTCTAATGGTGTTCCGGGCCGTCTTCCTCAGGCCCGCGCCCGCCGAGGAAATAGTCGCGTTCCCGGCCGGCGCCGCTGCGCATGAAGTCCTGCCACTTGCCCCACTGGCTGGTGCCGAGGATGGCGGCGACCTGGCGCTCGAATGCGGCCCGCGCCTTCATTTCCCCGGCGTTGATCGAAGCCCATTGCGCGGCCAGCGCATCGACCTGGGCGGTGAAGCCGGGCGCCATGCGGTCCAGGTCGCGCCATTGCGACATCACCTGGCTGGACTGGGCGGAAAGCTCGCGCAGGCGGCCGTTGCTGGCGTCGTAGGCGTCGAGGATCGCCAGGCGCTGCGCGTCGCTGGCGTGGACAGCGTCGATCGCCGTGTAGATCGTGTGCTCGGTGCGCGGCCCGACGTCGGGGCGCGTCAGCCGCGGCTCTTTCTCCGCGCAGGCGGCGAGCAGCGTTGCGGCAAGCAGCGAGACGGCAAGGCGAAGTGACATCGGCACGGATTTTCGGCTCCTCGGCAAGGCTGCGCCGCGAGCGCACACTTTACGCGCGGCACCGCACCGGCGCATCAGTGGCGGCGCAGGCGCCTGCGCCAGTGGCGCACGGTGAAGATGCCGCCCGCCAGTCCGCCCAAGTGGGCGAAGTGGGCGACGCCGGCCTGCGTGCCGGTAACCCCGGCGAACAGCTCGAACAGGGCATAGAGGAACACGAACAGGGGCGCGGGCAGCGGGATCGGCGGGATCAGCAGGATGATGATGCGCCGCGGGTAAAGCATGGCGAACGCCGCCAGCACGCCGAATACCGCGCCGGAGGCGCCCAGGGTGGGCACGTGCTGGTGCAGCAGCCAGGTCGTCGCCACCTGGGCGGCGCTGGCCGCCAGCAGGCTGGAGAAATAAAGCCAGAGGAAGCGGCCGGCGCCCAACGCGCGCTCGACGTCGCGCCCGAACATCCACAGGCCGAACATGTTGGCGCCCAGGTGCGCCAGCCCGCCGTGCAGGAACGCGCTGGTGACCACCTGCCAGGGTTCGAAGCCCGCGCCCGGCGGCCACAGCGCGAAGGCCAGCACGAACGGATCGCCGATCAGCAGCTCCAGGCCGAACACCAGCAGGTTTGCCGCCAGCAGCAGGTAGGTGACGCGGGCCATGTTGTCAACGATAACCCGGACCCGGCGGCGGCACCGCGCGGCGCATCGATGGCGGTTGACGCAGGTCAACGTGCGCGGCCGCGGATCATCCTATGGTAGGGGCTGTCCGATCCCGGCCGCAGCGGCACCGGCGGCAGGTTTCCAACGGCCGTCTCACGGCCTGCCGAGTAATGGAGGTATCCGCGCTATGGTTCCGGCTCAGAACAAATTTCGTCGCACGTCCGCATGGCTGGTCCTGGCGGCAGCGGTGGCGCTGGCCGCCTCGGCCGGGGCGCAGGCGCAGCCGGGCCGCGGGCACGCCCCGGGCGGCCGGCCGCCAGGGGGCCATCCGCAAGGCGGCCATTCACGAGGGGGCCATCCGCGGTCCGGCGGCGGGCATTTCGGCTGGTCGGGCTATCGCCATGTGCCGCCGCCGGTGCATTTCGGCGACCGCTGGCACGAAGGGCGCTGGTACCACGGCGACCATTGGGGCCGCGGCGGCTGGTGGTGGATCGTCGGGCCGAGTTGGTACTGGTATCCGGCCGCGGTCTACCCCTATCCGGATCCCTACCTGCCGTCCACGGTCGTCGTGCAGCAGCCGGCCCCGCCCGGGCCGCCGCCGCCGCAGAGCTGGTACTGGTGCGAGCATCCGGCCGGCTACTACCCCTACGTCACCCAGTGCGACGTGCCCTGGAAGGCGGTGGCGGTGACGCCGCCGCCGTCGCCCGCACCGCCCTGATCGCGCGCTGCCGCGCGGGCCGCCGCCCGGCGGCGCTGGCGGGCGGCGCATCCCGGCCCAGGCGCTAAACTGTGCCCCATGGGAAACCTGCGCCTGGGAAAATCATAAGAACACGGGGTCGAATGCACATGGATACGCCGGCCGGCCTGGTGCAGGGACAGTTCGATTTCTACGCGGAGAAGCTGCGCGAGAAGTACTGCAAGAACGGCGAGCGCAGCGCCGAGGAGGTGTTCCGCCGGGTCGCGCGCGGCTTGGCGGCGGTGGAGAACGAACCCAGCCGCGCGCGCTGGGAGCAGGCGTTCTTCGAGGCCATGCAGGCCGGCTTTTACCCTGCCGGCCGTATCGCCTCGGCCTGCGGCACCGAGCTCGACGCCACCCTGATCAACTGCTTCGTGCAGCCGGTCGGCGACGCGCTGTCGGCCGACGAGATTCCGGGCAAACCCGGCATCTTCCAGGCACTGGCCGAGGCCGCCGAGACCATGCGCCGCGGCGGCGGCGTGGGCTACGACTTTTCCCGGCTGCGGCCGCGCGGCGCGCAGGTGCGCACCACGCACTCGCGCGCCAGCGGACCGATCTCCTTCATGCGCGTGTTCGACCGCATGTGCGAGACGGTGGAATCGGCCGGCACCCGGCGCGGCGCGCAGATGGGCATCCTGCGGGTGGATCATCCGGACATCCGCGACTTCGTGGTGGCCAAGGACATCCGCAGGCAGGCGCGCCGCCTGCGCCAGGCCGGTTTCGAAGGGGCGGAGCTCGAAGAGGTGCTGCAGAAGCTGCGTACCCTGTCCAATTTCAACATCAGCGTGGCCGTCACCGACGCCTTCATGAAGGCGGTGGAGCAGGGCACCGGCTTCGCGCTGACCCACGCTGCCGAGCCGGACCCGGCCGAGCACCCCGAGGCCCGCCGCGGCGACGGCGGCCAGTGGATCTACCGCACGATCGACGCCCGCGAGCTGTGGGACCTGATCATGCGCACCACCTACGAGACCGCCGATCCCGGCATCGTGTTCATCGACCAGATGAACCGCGACAACAACCTGTACTACGCCGAAACCATCGAGGCGACCAACCCCTGCGTCACCGGCGACACCTGGGTGCACACCAGCCGCGGGCCGCGCCGGGTGGCGCAGCTCCTCGGCGCCGCGTTCGAGGCGCGCGTGAACGGTGCCGATGCCCCCAGCGGTACGCAGGGATTCTTCCGCACCGGGCGCAAGCCGGTGCTGAAGCTGCGCACGGCGGAAGGCTACTCGGTGCGGCTGACCGCGGACCATCCGGTGCGCGTGGCCAGCCGGGTGACGCGCTGGTCGTCGGAAACCACATGGCTGCCGGCGGGCGAACTGCGCCCCGGGGACACGGTCCTGCTGCACGACCACCGATCCGCGGCCGCATGGCCCGGCGCCGGCAGCTACGAGGACGGCTACATCCTGGGACACCTCTACGGCGACGGCCACCTGAAAGCGGACATCGGCGTGCTGACGGTCTGGCCGCCGGCACGTGCCGCAGGGGCGGAATTGCAGGCCGGCGCCGCCGACGCCGTCATGGCGCGGCTGCATGCGTACTGCATGCGCCTGCCGCACCGCGCCGATTTCGCCGGCTGGTTCGCCGTTGCCGGCGGCAGCCAATACCGGCTCAAGATGCGCGCCATCTTCGACCTGGCGCAGTCGTTCGGGCTGGTCCACGGCAGCAAGGCGATCAGTGCGGCGATCGAATCCGCTTCGAGCGATTTTTGCCGCGGATTCCTGTCGGGCCTGTTCGATACCGACGGTTCCGTGCAGGGCTCCCAGGCCAAGGGCGTGTCGGTGCGCCTTGCGCAATCGGATCTGCCGACCCTGGAGGCGGTGCAAAGAATGCTGCTGCGGCTGGGCATCGCCAGCGTCATTTACCCGGGTCGCCGCCCCGCCGGCGTACGCCGGCTACCGGATGGGCGAGGCGGTACCCGTACCTACCAGTGCAAGGAAGACCACGAGCTGGTGGTGGCCCGCGGCAACCTGGAACGCTTCGCCAGCCTGGTCGGGTTTGCGGACACGGACAAGGCGATGCGCCTGGCAGGCTCGCTGGCCGCATACCGGCGCGCTTTCAACCGCGAGCGCTTCCATGCAACGGTGCTGTCGGTCATGCCCGACGGCGAGGAGGACGTCTACGACGTCCAGGTTCCCGGCCGCCATCATTTCGACGGCAACGGGCTGGATCTGCACAACTGCGGGGAGCAGCCGCTGCCCGACTACGGCTGCTGCTGCCTCGGCTCGGTGAACCTGGCGATGTTCGTGGAGGCGCCGTTCACCGCGCAGGCGCGCTTCGACTATGCGCGTCTGCGCGCGGTCGTGGCCACCGCCGTGCGCATGCTCGACAACGTGCTGGAGGTGACTTACTGGCCGCTGCCGCAGCAGAAGCGCGAAGCGCAGGCCAAGCGGCGCATCGGCCTGGGCTTCACCGGGCTGGCCTCGGCGATGGCGATGCTGCGCCTGCGCTACGGCAGCGCCGAGGCCACCGCTTTCGCCGCGCAGGTCGCGCAGGAGCTGCGCGACCACGCCTACCAGGCGAGCAGCGCGCTGGCGCAGGAGCGCGGCGCCTTTGCGCTGTTCGACGCCGACAAGTACCTGGCGGCGGGCTTCGCGCGCCGCCTGCCGGAGGCGATCAAGCAGCAGATCGCGCGCCACGGCATCCGCAACAGCCACCTGCTGTCGATCGCGCCCACCGGCACCATCAGCCTGGCCTTCGGCCAGAACGTCAGCTCCGGCATCGAGCCGCCGTTCGCCTGGAGCTACCAGCGCCGCGCCAAGGATCGCGAGGGCAACGCGCGGGCCTACGAGGTGCAGGACTGGGGCTACCGCACCTACGTCGGCGCCGGCGGCGACCCGGAACACCTGCCGGACTATTTCGTCAATGCGCAGACCCTGCTGGCGCTGGATCACCTGCGCATCCAGGCCGCGGTGCAGCCTTACGTCGACTCCAGCATTTCCAAGACGGTCAACTGCCCGGCGGACTACCCGTTCGACCAGTTCAAGGATCTGTACCTGCAGGCCTGGAAGCTGGGCCTGAAGGGCTGCACCACCTACCGCCCCAACGACGTCACCGGCAGCGTGCTGTCGGTGGCGCCGGCGGAGGTGCCGGGACGCGGCCTGGACCAGTCCGACCCGGACCGCCGCGTGCGCCTGGCCGCCGTGCCGCAGCCGGCGCTGGCCTCGCTGCGCTGGCCGGGACGCCCCGACACGCCGGGCGGCAACCCGGCGGTCACCTACATGGTCGGCGACGGCGCCACCCGCTTCGCCGTGTTCATCGGCCACTTCACCGACGCCACCCACCACCCGTTCGAAGTCTGGGTCAACGGCGCGGAGCAGCCGCGCGGCCTCGGCGCCACCGCCAAGCTGCTGTCGATGGACATGCGCTCCAACGACCACGGCTGGCTGCTGAAGAAGCTCGACTCGCTGATCAAGACCGGCGGCTTGCCGATCACGGTGGCGATGCCGCCGCGCGGCGAAAAAGTGGTGTTCGGCAGCGCCACCGCCGCGCTGGCCGCGCTGGTCAAGTACCGCTGCCAGGAGTTGGGCGCGTTCGACCAGATCGGCGCCACGCCGGTGCTCGACGCGCTGATGAGCGACAAGGAGCCCAGGACCGGTGCCGAAGGCACCATGTCGTGGACCGTGGACGTGCGCAACTACGCCACCGCCGACGACTTCGTGCTCACGCTCAAGGAACTGCAGATGCCCGACGGCAGCCGGCGGCCCTATTCGCTGTGGCTGGCCGGCGACTACCCGCGCGACTTCGACGGCCTGTGCCGCATGCTGTCGCTGGACATGCGCGTGCTGGACCCGGCCTGGATCGGCGAGAAACTGCGCAAGCTGCTCAGCTACGCCGAGCCGGTCGGCGGCTTCATGGCGCAGATTCCCGGCGAAGCCAAGCAGCAGACCTATCCCAGCACGGTGGCCTACATGGCCGCCCTGGTGCTGCACCGCTACCGCATGCTGGGACTGCTCGACGCCGAGGGCCGGCCGGTCAAGCCGATGGGCATCCTCGAGGCACGCGCCGCCGAGCCGCCCGGCCGCGGCGCGTCCCACCGCGTGTTCGGCAAGCAATGCCCGGACTGCGGCGCCCACGCGGTGGTGCGCAGCGGCGGCTGCGACAACTGCACCAACTGCGGCTGGGTGGGGGCGTGTGGGTGAGGGTCTGGAGGAGTGACTCAATGTCACTCCTCCAGACCCGAACGCCCGGCCAAGGACGGCCGGGCAGGGCGTACCCGAACCCGCGATGTCGCGCCAGGGATGGCGGCGCCGCTGCGGCAGAAGCCCGCGCACCAGTGACTAAATGTCACTCCTCCAGACCCGATGAATTCGCCTGGAGCCCCGCTTTTCGGTAATGGGCAAGCGAGCGAAGCGAGTCCGAAGGACGCACCCCAGGACGGGGTGCGTAGCGCCCGGCCAGGGATGGCGGCGCCGTTGATCGCCGCGCCCGCAACCGCGAACATATCCGCATGAACGTGCTCCTGGACCTCGACGGCACCCTCACCGATTCGCAAGCCGGCATCCTCGCCTGCGTGCGCCATGCATTGAACGGCATCGGCCAGCCCGCGCTGGCCGACGCGTTCGCCATCCGCCACATCGGTCCGCCGCTGCACGTGACGCTCGCGCAGCTGCTGGGCCCGGCGCAGCAGCACCGGATCGACGAGGCCATCGCGCTCTACCGCGAGCGTTACGCTGCCACCGGCCTGTTCGAAAACGCGGTGTACGAGGGCATCCCGGAAGCACTCGAAGCGCTCCGCGCCATGGGCGCGCGGCTGTACCTGGCGACCTCGAAGCCGTACTTTTATGCGCGGCAGGTGCTCGAGCATTTCAGCCTCGGCGGCTATTTCGCCGCGGCCTACGGGGCGGAGCTCGACGGCACGCACTCCGACAAGGCGCAGCTGATCGCGCACATCCTGGCGCGGGAGTCGCTGGCGCCGGACACGACGGTGATGGTCGGCGACCGCGCGCAGGACATGCGCGGGGCCCTGGCCAACGGCGTGCGGCCGGTCGGTGCCCTGTGGGGCTATGGCACGCGCGAGGAGCTGGCCGCTGCCGGCGCCGCGGCGTTCGTCGAGCGGCCGGCGCACCTGGCCCGTGCGCTGGCGCCGGCCGCCGCGAGCTGAAGCCGATTGGCACGCCTTGCGCGCCGGCAGGCTTGACGCGATTACAGCTGCTCGGTACGCTTTCCCCATTAGTGTTACTTAAAGAGTAACAAAATCACTTTGGACGGCCGGGCGCGGTGCGCAGCGCCCGCGGCGGCCTGCGCTTCGCCGGGCCGCGCCGCCGATGGAATTCAACGAAATCGAAGGAGGTTTCACATGAGCGAAAAGATTGCCCTGATCACCGGCGCCAACAAGGGCATCGGCCTGGAAACCGCGCGCCAGCTCGGGCAGAAAGGCGTCCACGTCATCGTTGGCAGCCGCGACGCCGCCCGCGGCACGGAAGCCGCTCGCAAGCTGCAGAGCGAGGGGCTGGCGGCCGAGTCGCTGCAACTCGACGTGGCCGACCAGGCCAGCATCGCGGCGGCGGCGCGCGAGGTGGAGCGCAAGTATGGCCGGCTCGACATCCTGGTGAACAACGCCGGTGCGTTCTTCGAGGACTTCACCAAGAAGCCGTCGCAACAGACGCTGGAGGCATGGCGCAAGACTTTTGACGTCAACCTGTTCGGCCTCATCGCGGCAACCCAGGCGTTCCTGCCGCTGCTGAAGAAGGCGCCGGCCGCGCGCATCGTCAACGTCACCAGCATCCTCGGCTCCAACACGCTGCACCAGGATCCGTCTTCGTCGATCTACGATTTCAAGGTGCCGGCGTACAACGTATCCAAGTCGGCGGTCAACGCCTGGACCGTGCACCTGGCCTACGAGCTGAAGGATACGAAGATCAAGGTCAACGCCGGCCATCCAGGGCACGTGAAGACCGACATGGGCGGCGCCAACGCGCCGATGGAAGTGACCCAGGGCGCGCACACCAGCGTGGCGCTGGCGCTGCTGGACGCCGACGGCCCCACCGGCGGCTACTTCCACCT
>JADHNH010000078.1 GCA_016779605.1 Nevskia sp.
TCGCCGGAGAACTTCGACGGCAGCTTCGCCGGCCCGATCACCGCGCACGACGCCCTGATCCGTTCGCGCAACATCCCGGCGGTGGCGCTGGCGGCGCGGCTGACGCGGCCGGATTTCTACGAATTCCTGAAGCTGGGCGGCGTGGCGCGCATGGCCAGCCGCGAGCACTACGGCCTGGCGCTGACCTTGGGCGGCGGCGAAGTGACGATGGAGGAGATGGCGCGGCTGTACGCCATGCTGGCCAACGGCGGCGTGCTGCGCGGGCTGCGCTACCGCGCCGACGATGCGCCGGAGCCCGGTGTGCGCCTGCTGTCGGAGGAGTCCAGCTTCATGGTGCGGGACATCCTCCGGGACAATCCGCGCCCGGACGAGATCGCCGGGCAGCCCGCGCGCGGCCTGCCGGTGGCCTGGAAGACCGGCACCTCCTGGGGCTTCCGCGACGCCTGGAGCGCCGGCCTGTTCGGCCCCTACGTGCTGGTGGTGTGGGTCGGCAATTTCGACGGCAGCGGCAACCCGGCCTTCGTCGGCGCGCAGGCCGCCGCGCCGCTGTTCTTCGAGATTGTCGACGCGGTGCAGGCGCAGGTGCCGGGCCTGCGCGAGCCGGCCTGGCGGGTGCCGCCGAACCTGGTGCGCGTGACGGTGTGCGCGGCCTCCGGCGATCTGCCAAACGCCGACTGCCCGCAGACCGCAAGCACCTGGTTCATTCCCGGCCGCTCGCCGATCCGCGTGAGCACCGTGCACCGGCGCGTGCTGGTCAACCTGCGCAGCGGGCGGCAGGCCTGCGCCGGCGATCCGGCCGCCGACGTGCAGGCGCAGGTTTTCGAGTTCTGGCCGTCGGACCTGCAGCGCCTGTTTGCCCAGGCCGGCATTCCGCGGCGGCGGCCGCCGGCGGCGGGCGACTGCGGCGGCGCGCTGGCGGCCGGTGGCACGCCGCCGGCGATCACCTCGCCGCTGGGCGGTGCCACCTATACCCTGCGCGCCCGGCGCCTGGGCACCGAGTCGGTGCCGCTGTCGGCCAATGCCGACGCCGACGTGCGCACGCTTTACTGGTTTGTCGACCAGTCCTTCGTCGGCGCCGCCGGGCCCGGCACGGCCCTGGCGTGGAAGCCGCCCTCCAGCGGCGAGTTCGAGCTGCAGGCGGTCGACGACCATGGCCGCGCCGACAGCCGCCGCCTGCGGGTGGCCATCGCGCAGTGAGGCGGTGCCTGCTTGCCCGCGGCTGCGGCAGGCGCAGCCTGGTCCGCCGCACCGCCGGGCAGCGGGTGGCGGCGTGGTAAAATTCCTTTGCCGGCGCGGGGTTTCGCCCGCACGGCGCCCAGGCAAGGCCTGCCAATGCCCGACAATGGCGGGCCTTTTTCGCTCAATGCGGTGATTCGCGGTGGCCCTGAAATGGACAATGTGACGCGTGCGACTTTCGACGAGGTGATGGTGCCCAACTACAGCCCGGCCGAGATCGTGCCGGTGCGTGGCGCCGGCTCGCGCATCTGGGACCAGCAGGGCCGCGAATACGTCGACTTCGCCTGCGGCATCGCGGTGACCTCCCTGGGCCACTGCCACCCGCGCCTGGTGTCGGCCCTGACCGACCAGGCCAACCGGCTGTGGCACCTGTCCAACGTCATGACCAACGAGCCGGCCCTGCGGCTGGCGCGCAAGCTGACCCAGGCGACGTTCGCTCCGCGCGTGTTCTTCTGCAACAGCGGCGCCGAAGCCAACGAAGCCGCGTTCAAGCTGGCGCGGCGCTACGGCAACACGCGCTCGAACGGCCGCAAGAACGGCATCATCGCCTTCGACAACGCCTTCCACGGGCGCACGCTGTTCACCGTCAGCGTCGGCGGCCAGGCCAAGTACACGCAGGGCTTCGAGCCGCTGCCCGGCGCCATCACGCACCTGCCGTACAACGACCTGGCGGCCCTGGAAGCGGCGATTTCCGACGACACCTGCGCGGTGGTGGTCGAGCCGGTGCAGGGCGAGGGCGGCGTCATGCCGGCCACCCGCGAGTTCCTGGAAGGCGCGCGCCGCCTGTGCGACAAGCACCAGGCGCTGCTGATTTTCGACGAGGTGCAGACCGGCATGGGCCGCAGCGGCAAGCTGTACGCCTACATGAACTACGGCGTCACGCCGGACGTGCTGACCAGCGCCAAGGGCCTGGGCGGCGGCTTCCCGATCGGCGCCATGCTGTGCACCGAAGCCGCGGCGCAGGTGCTGCAGTTCGGCACCCACGGCTCCACTTACGGCGGCAATCCGCTGGGCTGCGCGGTGGCCGAGACCGTGCTGGACATCGTCAACGACCCGGCGGTGCTGGCCGGCGTCGAGGAGCGCGCGCGGCTGGTGCGCGATGGCGTCGACGCCATCGGCCGCCGCTACGGCGTCTTTGCGCCGTCGCGCGGCCTCGGCCTGCTGGTCGGCGTGCCGATGGCGCCGGCCTGGAAGGGCAAGGCGAAAGATGTGGTCAACGCCGGCCTCAAGCAGGGCCTGTGGTGCCTGGTCGCCGGGCCGGACGTGCTGCGCATCGCGCCTTCGCTGGTGATCCCGCTGGCCGACGTGGCCGAGGGCCTGAAACGGCTCGACGCCGCCTGCGCGGCGCTGGTCGGCGCCGGCTTGAAAACCGCCGCCGCGGCCTGACTGCCGGCCTGATCCCCGGCCCGGTCCAGGGCGCCGTCGATGTGGGCGGGCGCGCATCCGCGGGGTGCGCGCCCACCTGTGGTTTCGTGTTCCTTCGAGCGGCGGGATAGCCAGCCATGCGAGTTCTAGTCACCGGCAACGCCGGCTTCATCGGGTTCCATACCGCGGCCCGGCTCATCGCGCGCGGTGAAGCCGTGGTCGGGCTGGACATCGTCAACGACTACTACGACCCGGCGCTGAAGCAGGCGCGGCTGAACCGTCTGGAAGCGCAGGCCCTGGCGGCGGGCGCCGAATACGATTTCCATCGCATCAACCTGGCCGACCGCGCGGCGGTGGCCGACCTGTTCACCCGCTACCGCTTCGACCGCGTCATCCACCTGGCGGCGCAGGCCGGCGTGCGCTACTCGCTGGATCATCCGCACGCCTACGTCGAGAGCAACATCGAAGGCTTCCTCAACATCATCGAAGGCTGTCGCCACCAGCGGGTGCCGCACCTCACCTACGCCTCGACCAGCTCGGTGTACGGCGCCAACACCCACATGCCGTTCTCGGAGCATCACGGCGTGGACCATCCCCTGGCGATCTACGCCGCGACCAAGCGCGCCAACGAGCTGATGGCGCACAGCTACAGCCACCTGTTCGGCCTGCCGACCACGGGCTTGCGCTTCTTCACCGTGTACGGCCCCTGGGGCCGGCCCGACATGGCCTTGTTCCTGTTCACCAGCCGCATCCTCGCGGGCGAGCCGATCGAGGTGTTCAACAACGGCCATCACACGCGCGACTTCACCTACGTGGACGACATCGCCGAGGGCGTGATCCGCGCCAGCGACCGCATCGCCGAGCCGAACCCCGACTGGGACAGCAGCCGTCCCGACCCTGCGAGCTCCAACGCGCCGTTCCGCATCTTCAACATCGGCAACAGCTCGCCGGTGAAGCTGCTCGACTACATCGAGGCGATCGAGGAAGTGCTCGGGCGCAAGGCGGTGATGAAAATGCTGCCGCTGCAGCAGGGCGACGTGCCGGACACCTATGCCGACGTCAGCGAGCTGCAGCAGCGCGTGGGCTACCGGCCGGCCACGCCGGTCAAGCTGGGCGTGCGCCGCTTCGTCGAGTGGTACCGGGAGTATTACGGCCGCTGAGCGGGCGCAGGCCGTTCGAGCGGGTTTGAGCGGCGGTCAGCGGCCGGTGGCGTACAGCACCTTGTGCCCCTGCCACTCGAACACGATGCCCTCGGCGACGATGGCGACGATGCGCGGGCCCTCGGCCAGGGTGTCGCCCTCCTTGTAGCGCTTGCCGTTGATCAGCACGAAGCGGTGCTGCGGATTGGCGTCGTAGGCGTGCACGTCCACCGCGATCAGCGGGAACTGCGCGCGGTAGGCGTCGGGCATTTCCTTGAGCGCAGGCATTTCGTCCGCCGGTGCGGGGGCTTGCGCCGGTTCCGCCGGCGGGGCAGTCTCGGGCGGCGCGGCTGCCGTGGATGCGGCGGCCTGCGCCTGCGCTGGCGGTGCCGGCGGCGGGCCTTCCTGCGGCGCGGAGGCCGGCGGCGACGGCCGGGCACCCACCACGTCTTCCACGCTGGCGATGCGGTCGGGATTTTCGATGGTCGCCGAGGGCGTGGCCGGCGCGGCAGCCGGCGCCTGAACGGCTGCCGCCGCGGCTGGCGCCGGTGCGGCGGCAGGCGCCGGCTGCGGCACGGCAACCGGGGCGGCGGGCGGCACCGCGGGTGCCGCGGCCACAGCGGCAGGCTGCGGCGGCGCTGCCGCGCCGGTGTGCCGGTGCCACGCCGTCAGTGCATACACCAGCAGTCCCGACGCCACTGCACCCAGCGCCAGCCATAGCCAGGGCCGCGAGGGTCCGCCTGGGCGCTGTGCCGCGGTGCCGGCCGGCACTTCGTCGAGCACCGAGACCTGGCCCTGCTTGCGCTCGCGCTCGGCGCGCTTGAGTGCATCGAGGATGTAGCTCACCCGCCGCTCTCCAGGGTGGGTGTGCCCGCCGGCCGCTGCACCTCGGCCAGCGCCATCAAGGTGCGCACGCCGGCGATGCCGTCGACCTTCAGGCCGTGGCTGGCCTGGAACTGCTTCACCGATTCGCGCAGGCGCTCGTCGTATCTTTCCGGCAGCGGCAGGGTCACCGGCTTGCCCGCCGCCATCGTCAGGCGTTCGCGGATCCATGCGATGGCCGCTCCGTGGCTGCCGGGCGCAAAGCTGAGCTGGTCCGTTTCGCTGCGCCACAGCAGCAGGTATTGGCCGTTCCAGATGTTCTCGAGCTGCGCCGGCGGCAGCCGCAGGCTGCCGCCGGCGGTTTGCAGCACCGCCGCATCGCGCTCCAGAGAACGCAGCAGCACGTAGCGGGTTTCGCCGCCCGCGGGATTCAGGGTCAGGATCGCCGGCCGGTTGATGGCGGCAAGCTCGGCCCAGGGGCCGACGCCCGTATAGCACTGCAGCCGGCGCTGGGCCAGCGCCGCACAGACGTTTTCGCCGGCGGCGATGACGATTTTCGGATCCCACAGTCCGATCAGGCGGGCCAGCACCGGCGCCAGCGGCTCCGCGCCCTGGCGCAAGGCCTCCGCCGCGGCTTGCGGCGGCTCCGCCGCCTGTGCGGCGGCCGGCTGGGCGACGGCTTCGGCAGCGGCAGGCGACGACTGTGCCGGCGCCTGCGAAGCGCCCGGCGTGTCGGCGGACCCGGCGGTGGGCGCCGGAGCCGTCGCGCTCCAGGAGTCGGTCGGTGCTATCGGGGCGGCCGCCGCGGCGGGCGCGGCCGCCGGAGGTTGCGCCTCGGGGACGGCAGCCGCCGCGCGCTGCGGCGGCCCGGGTGCGGCGGCGGTGCCCAGGTAGGCACGCAGCATGACGCCGGCGATGATGAGAGCGGCGATGGCCAGCGCGGCTTCGATCAGCAGCAGCGGCCGCCGGCGCAGCAGCTCGGGCCAGCCGCCCGGCGCCGGGCTGGTGCGCCTCGGCGCCGGCGCGCTGCCGAGCGTTTCGGCGCCGGCGCGCTCGACGATGTCCGGCGTCACCGCGCGCGTGCCCTTGGCGTAGGCGCCGAGCAGGGCACGGTCGCAGATGATGTTGACCAGCCGCGGTACGCCGTTGGCCAGCCGGTGCACGCGGCGCATCGCCGCTTCGCCGAACAGGTCCGCCGGGCCGCCGGCGACCCGCAGGCGGTGCATGATGTACTGGCTGGTTTCTGCGGCCGACAGCGGCGTCAGGTGGTAGCGCGCGGTGATGCGCGAGGCCAGCTGCCGCAGCTCCGGCCGCGCCAGCAGCTCGATCAGCTCCGGCTGGCCAATCAGCATGATGCGCAGCAGCTTTTCCTTGTCGGTTTCCAGGTTGGTCAGCAGGCGCACCTGCTCCAGCACGGAGGGCGCCAGGTTCTGCGCCTCGTCGATGATCAGCACCGTGCGGCGCCCGGCGGCATGGGCGCGCAGCAGGTGGTCGTTGAGACCGTCGACCAGCGCCTTGATCGAGGTGGCCGGCTTGTCGTACGGCACGCCCAGCTCGTCGCAGATCGAGGCGACGAATTCGAGCTCGCTCTGGCGCGGATTGTGGATCATCGCCACGTCCACGTTGTCCAGCTTCTGCACCAGCAGCGTGCGCACGATGGTGGTCTTGCCGGTGCCCACCTCGCCGGTGAGCTGCACGAAGCCGCCGAACTGGCCGGTGCCGTACAGCAGGTGCCCCAGCGCTTCCTGGTGGCGCGAGCTCATGTACAGGAACGCCGGATCCGGTGCGATGGAAAACGGCGGTTCGCGGAGGTTGAAATACGCGGCGTACATGACCAGGGGCAGAAGGGAAGGAGCGGTTGGGGCTGCGATTCGACCGCCGATCGCGCCCGGCGCGGTTCGGGGCGGCGAGCCGGCGCCCAGCTCCGCCAGACTAGTATAGCCGAGGCCGTTCAGCCCGCCGGCGCCACCATCTCGACATGCCAGATGCCGTCTTCCAGGTACGGCGGCCCGGCCACCGCGAAGCCGAAATCGGCGTAGAAGCGCTCCAGCCGCTGCTGCGCGCCGATGCGCACCGGCTGGCCGGGGTAGCGCGCGCGGCAGCCGTCCAGCGCCTGCCGCATGAGCTGGCGGCCCAGCCCGGTGCGGCGCACGGCGCCGGCGGTGACGACGCGCCCGATCGAGGCTTCGGCGTACTTCAGCCCCGGCGGCAGCAAACGCGCATACGCCAGCAGGCTGCCATCTGCGGCGACGCCGCACAGGTGCTCGCAGTCGGGGTCCAGCCCGTCCATGTCGGCAAAGACGCAGTTCTGTTCCACCACGAAGACCGCGCTGCGCAGGCGCAGGGCCTCGTACAACAGCGCTGGCGGCCAGCCGCCAAAGCCGAACCAGCGCCAAGCTAGGGAATCCGCCACCACGGACGCTCCATTCATCGGCGGCACCGGATCGGGCATGCCGCTACCGGCGCCGCCGGAGGTCATGGCGTCCCCCATTCCAGCAACCGGAGGCCTTGCGCTACGAACGGCCGGAAATCGTCCACGTTCAGGGTCAGGAAATCGGCTTGCGCGTTGATCGCGCAGGCGGCGATGCAGGCGTCCGTCTTCAGGGTGCGCCTGCGGCCGGCGGCGTTGTACAAGGCGGCGGCGAGTTCGGCGTCGGCCTGGCCGAAGCCGACGATGTTGTCGGCGACGAACGCACGGCTGATCTGCAGCTCGTTCTCGCCGATCGTGCTGCCGGCGCCGATGACGTATTCGAGCCAGGCCAGGGTGCAGACCGCAGCCGGTTCTCCGCCGGCGATTCTGCTCAGCGCCGGGTGTGGCCGCTGCGCCAGGAACGGCAGGCGGATGAGAATGCTGGCGTCGAGATGAATCAAGTCTGCCGGCGCAGCTGATCCAGCTTGCTCGAGCGGCGGATGTCGTCGGCGTGCCGGTCGGCGCGCATGCGCGCGACGATCCTGCGCGTTTCGGCTTCGCTTCTGGGCGGCGGGTTGTTGCGCCAGTGCTCCAAGGCCTGCGCCGGGGTCATGTGCTGCCCGGCAGCCTGGCGCTCGGCCGCCTGCCGCACGGCGCGCCGGATCACTTCCGCCTGGGAGGCGTTCCACTCCTTCGCCAGCTGCTTGATCCTGGCCGCGGTTTCGCGGTCCAGGGCATAGGTGGAGCGGACGGACATGATAGCCATGACGGCGGGTCCATTGATGGTGCTGCATGATGGTATGGCAGCCAGCGCGGCGCCACAAGGCGTCATCGCTGGAAATCGTACAGGCTGCCCAGGCCCAGGAGCTGGGTCAGCTCGTCGAGCGCGCCGCGCGACTGGTCCAGCAGCGCGGGGTCTGACAGGTCCGCCAGCACCAAGCGGTCGCGGTAGTGGCGGTGGATCCATGACGAGAGCCTGCTGTGCAGGGCGTCGTCCAGCCACACGCGCGGGTTCACCGCCGCCCGTTCGGCCGGGTCCAGCACCACGCGCAGGCGCAGGCAGGCCGGCCCGCCGCCGTTGCGCATCGACTGGCGCAGGTCGAAGAACTCCACCCCCGCCACCGGGTTGGAAGGGTCTTCGACGATGCGCCGGATCGCCGCGCGCACCCGCGGGTGGTTCTGGCATTCGGTGGCGGCAACCAGGCGCATGCTGCCGTCGGCCATGCATACCAGCTGGCTGTTGAACAGGTACGAGGCCACCGACTCGGCCAGCGGCACCTCGTCCTCGCCGATCTCGATGAACACCGGGTCGCGCCCGCGCAGCCCGCGTGCGATCCATTGGCGCACGCCAGCGGCGTCGGCGAACGCACGGGCGTGGTACAGCAGCACTTCGCGCGTGCCCACGGCGATGACGTCGTTGTGGAACACGCCGGCGTCGATCGCCAACGGGTCCTGGCGGGCGAAATGGCAGCAGGCCGGCTCCAGGCCATGCAGCCGCGCCACCGCCTCGCTGGCCGCGCGGGTCTGCCGCGCCGGATAGTGCTCCGGCCCGGGCTCGTCCTCGCCGCCGGCGCCGTAGACGAACAGCTCCAGGCCCTGCGCGCCGAATTCCGCGCACAGGCGCGTGTGGTTGGCGGCGCCCTCGTCGCCGAGCTGCGGCGTGGCCGGCAGCGGCGCGTGGTGGGCGAAGCGGCGGCTGTCCGGGAACACCGCCCGCAGGGCGCGCGCGGTGGTTTCCGGCTCGATCGCGCGGTGCAGGTGGGTGGCGAGGTTCGCCGGGGTGAAGTGCACGCGGCCGTCGGCGCAGTCGGCGCCGGGCGAAACGGTGGCGGCGTTGGCGGTCCACATCGGCGAGGCCGAAGCCATCGCCGCCAGCAGCTGCGGCGCGTCGCGCTGCGCCTTGCGCAGCACTTCGGCGTCGCGCCCGGAGAAACCCAGCTTCTTGAGCGTGGGCACGTGCGGGCGCTCCTGCGGCGGCAGCACGCCCTGCGGCAGCCCGAGGTCCGCCAGCGCCTTCATTTTCGCCAGGCCCTGCAGCGCCGCCGCGCGCGGATCGGACGGCTGCTCGGCGTTGGCCGCGGAAGCCTTGTTGCCCAGCGCCAGGCCGGCGTAGTTGTGGGTCGGTCCGACCAGGCCGTCGAAATTGGCTTCCACCGCGTTCACAGCGACAGGCCCGGAGCGAGCTGCGCCGGTAGCTCGCAGGCCGGCGCTTCCACCGAGGCCACCGGGTAGGCGCAGTAGTCCGCCGCGTAGAAAGCCGAGGGGCGGTGGTTGCCGGAGGCGCCGATGCCGCCGAACGGTGCCGCGCTGGAAGCGCCGGTGGTCGGCCGGTTCCAGTTGACGATGCCGGCGCGGATGCGGCGGCGGAACAGCTCGTAGTCCTCGCGCCGGTCCGACAGCAGTGCGGCGGACAGGCCGTACTGCGTGGCGTTGGCCTGCGTGATCGCTTGTTCCAGCGTTGCGTAGCGGTATACGGCGAGCAGCGGACCAAAATGCTCCTCGTCGGGGAGCGCGGCTGCCGGCGAAGCGTCGAGCAGGCCCGGCGAGACATAGGCGGGGCCCTGCGGCAGCCGGCGCATTTCCACCAGCGGCCGGGCGCCGCGGGCGAGCAGGTCTGCCTGCGCCGCCAGCAGGCCATCGGCGGCCCGTGCCGAAATGAGCGGGCCCATGAACGGCTGCGGCTCGGCGTCGAACGGACCGACCACGATCCGGCCCACGGCGGCGGCCAGTTCGGCAAGGAAGCGATCTCCCGCGGCGCCCTCGGGCAGGAACAGCCGGCGCGCGCAGGTGCAGCGCTGGCCGGAGGACAGGTAGGCGGACTGCAATACGTCGTGCAGCGCCGCGCGCGTATCGGCCACTGCGCCGACGATCAGCGGGTTGTTGCCGCCCATTTCCAGGGCCAGGATGCGCCACGGCGTGTCGGCGAAGCGGCGCGCCAGCACGCGGCCGGTGCGGGCGCTGCCGGTGAAGTACAGCCCGTCGAGGCCAGGGTGCGCGGCCAGCGCCTCGCCGGTGGCGCGTTCGCCCTGCAGCAGCGACAGCACGCCGGCCGGCAGGCCGGCTTCCAGCCACAGCCGCACGGTGCGTTCGGCCACGCCGGGCGCCAGCTCGCTGGGCTTGAAGATCACCGCGTTGCCGGCCAGCAGCGCCGGCACGATATGGCCGTTGGGCAGGTGGCCCGGAAAATTGTACGGGCCGTACACCGCCACCACGCCGTGCGGCCGGTGCCGCAGCGCCTGCACGGCCTTGCCCAGCGGCGCTTCCGCGCTGCCGGTGCGCGCGTGCCAGGCGCGCACCGAAATGTCCACCTTGGCGATCATCGAGGCGACTTCGCCGCGCGCGTCCCACAGCGGCTTGCCGGTTTCGCGGCCGATGGCCTGCGCCAGCGGTTCGCGTTCCCGCTCCAGCAGTTTCGCAAAGCGCCTGCTTACCGCCTCGCGTTCCGCGAACGGCAAATCCGCCCATGCTTCCCAGGCGGTGCGCGCGCCGGCGACCGCCGCGTCCACGTCGGCCGGCGCGGCAGCATGGCCGCTCCAGACCGGCGCGCCGTCCGATGGGCTGAAGCTGTCCAGTACCGGGCCGGCGCCTGCGCGCCAGCTTCCGCCGATCAGCAGCGCCCCGGACGGCGTCATTGGACGGCCGCGCCCCGCGCGCGCGGAAACCAAGCATCGGTGCGGCCGAGCAGGTGATAGGCAAGCAGGCCGATCCACTCTTTCTCGGCCAGCGCGACCTGGGAAAGTTCGGTCCCCGGCTCGAAGCCCGCCCAGCGGCTGCCGGCGCCCGCGAAATCGACAGGGTGGGCCTGCACGTTCCAGCCGGCCTTGCGGAAGCAGCCCATCGCCCTGGGCATGTGCCAGGCCGAGGTCACCAGCAGCCACACCTGGCCGGCCTGCGGATTGGCCAGGCGCCTGGAGAACACGGCGTTTTCCCAGGTGTTGCGGGAATCCCGTTCGTAGAGCACGCGGTCGGCCCCCAGGCCCATCGACTCGAACAGCCGCCGCGCGGCGTCGGCTTCGCGGGCGTCCGTCCTGTCCAGCAGCAGTCCGGAGCCGCCGCTGAACAGCAGCCGCGCCTGCGGGAAACGCCGCGCCAGCGCCACCGCTTCGGTCATGCGCTCGGCGGCCCGGTCGAGCGAGACATGGCCGAGGCGCTCGCTGGCGACCGGGTCGATCGCGCCGCCGAGGATCACGATGCCGTAGACGTCCGCAGGCGGCGGGCGCGCCGGAAAGCGGGCCTCCAGCGGCCCGGCCAGCCACTTCGACAATGGGCAGAGGTTCAGCGCGGCAACCAGCGCGAAAGCCACGGCCAGCAGCGCGCGCGCGGCCTTGGGCCGGCTGCGCTGCCACAGCAGGGACAGCGCCAGCAGCACCATCAGCACGGTGCCCGGGGCCAGCGCCGTGCCGACCAGCTTCGAGATCGCGAAGGTCATTGGAGCGCCACGATACGCAGCGGGTCGCCCGCGGCCACACCCAGGGCCTGCGCCAGCGCCGCGTCGACCGCAACGCTCGCCCGTTCCGGTGAAAGGTTCGCAAGCGCACAACGGAAGTCCGCCAGCCCGGTGTTGGCGACGAGGTGCGGCGTGCCGCCGGCGGCGCCGATGGCCGCCGTGACCAGCCGGGAATTCCGGATGCTGCGGATCGCCGCGAGCGGGGCTTCCACCGTGGGGCCGCCGTCGAAGATGTCGATGTAGCCCTGGTAGCGGAATCCTTCCTGCTCCAGCAAGTGCAGCGCCGGCGCGGTCTGCGCATGGACGCGGCCCATCACCGCCTGCGCTTCCGGCGACAGCAATACCTTGTAGATCGGGTGCTTGGGCATCAGCTCGGCGATGAAGGCCTTGTTGCCCATGCCGACGATGTGCTCGGCGCGCTCGTAGTCGATCGAGAAAAAGTGCCGGCCGAGGCCTTCCCAGAACGGCGAGCGGCCGTTTTCGTCGGAGATGCCGCGCATCTCGGCGATCACCTTGGGCGCGAAGCGTTGTGGGAACTGCGCCATGAAGGCGAAGCGGCACTTGGACAGCAGCCGGCCGGCGCCGCCGCCGCGGAATGCCGGTGCCAGGTACAGCGACACCAGCACGCTGGCGCCGGTGTAGTCGTTGGACAGGTACAGCGTCGGCGTGCGGCTGTAGACATCCAGCTCGCGGCTGGCGTGCACGGTCAGGCCGACGTGGTAGTTGTAGAACGGCTCGTCCAGGCCGCAGGCGGCTTCCACCGCACAGCAGCCGCCGATCTCGCCGGACGCAAGGTCTTCGAGCACGAACATGTAGCGCTGGTGCCCGGCCTCGTTCACTTCGGCGGCGAAGGAGCGCTCCGACAGCTCGATCTTCTTGCGCAGGAACTCGGGCACCGGCGGCAGCGAAGTGAAGCCGGCGCCGGCGGTGCGTGCCATCCGCACCAGCGCGTCGAGGTCGGCCGACCGGATCGGGCGGATCATGTTCATGTGCGGCGCCGCAGCCTCTCGCAAACCGTCACCTTAGATTGTAGCCCGGCCCGGCGCGCGCAAAATCTAGCCGAGCAATCGCCGCAGCAGGGATTTGAGGCTGCGCGAGCGGTAGCGAGCCTGGATGCGGCGCAGTTCCAGCGGCGGCGTCTGCGCCGTGTTGAGGCCGAAATCGGTGGTGCAGGCGGTGCGGTAGCCGGCTTCGGCGACGAGGTCGCGCACGCGCGCGTTCCAGTCGCCGTAGGGGTAGCAGAAGTGGTGCACGGGGATGCCGAACAGGTCTTCCAGCTTCTTGCGGCTGGCGCCGATCTCCTCGCGGGCCGCGGCGGGGGTGAGCCGGGTCAGGCGCGCGTGGCTGAGGGTGTGCGAGCCGATCCAGTGGCCGGCGTTGAGCCAGGCGCGGAGCTGCGCGCGGTCCATCAGCCGCTCGGGCGCCTCGCCCAGCGCCGCGTCCCAGTCGTTGCCGCCGCCGATGGCGCCGGCGACGATGTACTGGATTGCGCGAAAGCCGTGCTCGGCCAGCGGGCGCAGGCCATGCTCGAGCACGTTGACGTAACCGTCGTCGAAGCTGATGCCGATCTGCCGCGGCAGGGCGGGGTGTTCCGGGCCGCCCAGGCGCTCCAGGTCCAGGCCGGAATAGCCGGCGGCGCGCAGCTCGGCAAGCTGGCGGTCAAAAAGCCTGGAGTCGAGGTAGAGCCCCTTGAGGCGCACGCCGCGCGGGCGCGGCCCCAGCTTGTGGTACATCAGGATCGGCACGCCGCCGCCGAACCATTCACGGAACGGCGCCAGCGAGTCGTAGTAGAGGGGGAGGCTCGGGTTGGGCATCGTGCGTCAGCCGCCGACGATCGCAGCATACAGTGCATGCATGCGCCCGGCGTAGCGGCGCGCCGAGAACTCCTGCTCCACGTAGGCTGCGGCGGCCTGGCCCATGCGCGCGCGCAGTGCCGGGTCGGCGCCCAGGCGCAGCATCGCCGCGGCCAGCGCCGGCACGTCCCCCGGCGGCACCAGCAGGCCGTGGCGCTCCTCGACGAACGCCTCGGGAATGCCGTCCAGGCGCGAGGCGATCACCGGCTTGCCGCAGGCCATGGCTTCCCAGATCACCAGGCCCAGCGCCTCGCTGCCGGTGGCAGGGTGCACCAGCACGTCGGCGGCGTGGTGTACCGGCGCGATGTCCGGCCGGAACGGCAGGAGGCGCACCGCATCGCCGATGCCGAGCTGCGCGGCAAGCGCCCGTACCGGCACGTCCAGGCGGCCGTCGCCGGCGATCAGGAAGCGCGTGTCGGGCAGTTGCGCGTGCACCTGCGCCGCGGCCTCGACGAATTCGAGCTGGCCCTTGCCGCGGGGCGGGTTGAGGCTGCCGACCACCGAGAACACCACCGCCTGCTCGGGCCAGCCCAGCTCGCGGCGCAGGGCTTGCCCGGCCGCCGCGCCGGCGGGGTTGAACACTGCCGTGTCGACGCCGCCGTAGACCAGGTGCAGCCGCGCGCGCGGTCCGATGAGCTGCCCGTCCAGCACCCGGTGGACGGCACGCGAAACCGCGGCGACGTGGGCGAAGCGCAGCAGGTAGCGCGCGCTGCCCGGGGACAGCGGCGTCATCAGGTGGCGGCTGATCACCGTGCGGTCGCCGATGCCGCCCAGGCGCGCGGCGGCGCAGGCCACCCAGTTGTCGCGTCCATGGTGCGCATGGACGATGTCGATACGCCGCTGCCGCACCAGCGCGGCGAGCTTGCAGGCCCAGGGCAGCTTGCCGCCCGGCAGCAGTTCGACGCGCAGGCCCGGCACCGCGTGCGCCAGCGCCGCCACGCGTGCCGCCGGCGGGATCGCCAGCGTCACCTCGTCGCCGAGCGCGAGCAGGCCCTTGCAGAGCTCCAGGGTCTGGTTGTCGACGCCGCCGCCGTTGAACACCGAGTTGACCTGCAGGATGCGCATGCGCCGGTCAGTCCCGCAAGCCGGCGCGGACGCGATGAAAAGGCACCTGCAGGCGCTTCATGCCCAGTCCAGCTCTCCGCTGGCCAGGCGCAGCAGCAGCAGGGCGCTGAGCCGGGCGCGCTCGCCGATGCTGGACACGCGCATCCACTCGCCCGGCGCATGCAGCTCGCCGCCGACCACGCCCAGGTTGTCGACGTTGGCCAGGCCCAGCGCCGCCAAGTTGTTGCCGTCGCAGCAGCCGCCGGTAGGCCGGAACTGCAGCGCCAGGCCGAGCGCGGCGCCGCAGTCGCGCAATAGTCCCTGCAGCCGAGCGGTTCCGGGACTGACCGGCTTGGGCGGGCGGGTGAAGCCGCCGCGCAGCTCCAGCGCGTAGCCATCCGCGCGGTTGGCCGCTTCGATCGCCTGCCGCAGCGCCTGCAGCAGCCAGGCCTCGTCGTCGGCGTGCGCGGTGCGCACGTTGAATTTCAGCACGCACAGGTCCGGCACGATGTTGAGCGAGCCGCCGCCGTGCACGTAGCCGAGGTTGAGCGTGAGCCCCTCGCGGCGGCCGTTGAGCGCGTGCAGCTCGCCGGCCAGGCGCGCGGCCGCGCTGATGGCGTTGCGGCCCTGCTCGGGGTTGCGCCCGGCGTGCGCGGCGCGGCCGCGCACCACCACGTCGAAGTTGCCGCTGCCCTTGCGCTCGGAGGCCAGGCCGCCGTCGGGATAGGCGGGCTCGTACACCAGGCCCAGGTGGTTGCGCTGCGCCGCCTGCGCCAGCAGCGGCGCCGAACCGGCGGAACCGATCTCCTCGTCCGGATTGAGCAGCACCTCCCAGCCGATCCGTTCGCGGTGCGGGCTCTGTTCGAGCGCGCCCAGGGCCAGCCACAGCACCAGCAGCCCGCCCTTCAAGTCGGCGACCCCGGGGCCGTGCAGGCGGTCGGCGCCGTCCGTGCGCGCCTGCTGGAACGGGTGGTCGGGGCCGAACACGGTGTCCAGGTGACCGCACAGGAACACCCGCAGCGGCGCCTGCGGCCGCTTGCGCAGGCGCAGCGCATGGCCCAGCGCGCGCTCGCGCCACTGGCCGCGTTCGTCGGTGTAAGCGTACGGCGCCACCGCGATCGACTCGGCCTGCGCCCCCAGCGGCGCGAACCGCTCGGCCATGCGCGCGGCGCAGGCGTCGACGCCGGCCGGGTTGAAGCTGCCGGAGTTGATGTTGGACAGGCGCAGCAGCTCGTCGGGCATGCCGCCGAGCCGGTCGTCGATCCAGCCAAGGGATTGCGCGTGGGCGCCGGTGCCGCCGGCGGTGGAGAGGGGCATCGGCATAGTTTAGCGTGCAAGCTCGGGGCGCAGGCGCGGCGGCATTGCACCGGCGGGCCACAGTCTGATTCACTAGCCGGTAAGTCCACCGCGAAGACCGCCCACTTGAGAATCCTGCGCGCCATGCTGCTCGCCGCCTTGGCCGTTTCCGCCGGCGCCAGGGCCGCCGACCAGGAGCTGTGGGACCGCTCCACGCTCAACGCGATCCTCAAGCGCGGCGAGCTGCGGGTGGGACTGGAGGCCGGCTACGTGCCGTTCGAAGTGCGCGACCGCCAGGGCAACATCATCGGCTTCGACGTGGACCTGGCCAAGAAGATGGCCAGCGAGCTGAAGGTCAAGGTCAGCTTCGTCAACACCCAGTGGGACGGCATCATTCCGGCGCTGCTGACGGACAAGTTCGACATCCTGATGTCCGGCATGACCATCACCGCCGAGCGCAACATCCAGGTCAACTTCGCCAAGCCGTACATCGTCGTCGGGCAGACCATCCTGCTGGCCAAGCGCCTGGTCGGCAAGGTCAGGAGCTACCAGGACCTGGACGATCCGCAGTACACGGTGGTGACCAAGCTCGGCACCAGCGGCGAGACCGCCTGCCGGCGCTACCTGTCCAAGGCGCATATCCGCACCTACGAGACCGAGGCCGACGCGGCGATGGAAGTGCGCAACGGCCGCGCCGACGCCTTCGTCTACGACCTGCCGTTCAACAGCGTCTACGTGGCGCAGTACCCCGACAGCCTGGTGCACCTAAAGGAACCCTTCACCCACGAGCCGCTGGGCTGGGCGATCCGCAAGGGCGACCCGGATTTCCTCAACTGGCTGGACAACTTCCTGGACCAGATCCGCAACGACGGCACCTACGACGTGCTCTACCGGCGCTGGTTCGAGGGCACGCTGTGGATGAAGAACATCAATGGCTGAGCCGCCGCCGCAGGCGGGAGAGATCGCCCCGCCGGACCTTCGCGTCAAGACTTCCAGCGCTTTGTTGCCCTCTCCCCTTGGGGGAGAGGGTTGGGTGAGGGGTGGAACGAAGCGGATGTTGCAGCGTTGGCCGCGCACTTCGTCGACGCCTACCCCTCAACCTGTCCTTCTCCCCCAAGGGGAGAAGGAACGTTGTCCACGGCGCGCATCGAACACATGAGCAGAGGCGGATTCCGCAAAGCTCTCCCGACGGGTGAGGGGCCGCGTTTAGGCGATGACTCGATGTCATCGCCTGCGGCCCCGAACGCCCGGCCATGGATGGCCGGGCCGGGCGTTCTGGCAGCCACATGGTCTCGCCATGGATGGCTACGCCGAACACACAAGGGGCGTCGGTCGGCGGCAAAGCCGCCGGCTCCAGGCCGGGGCCAGTGGTGAGCCCGGCCAGGCGCTGGCTCTGGCACGGCGTGGCGGTGCTGATCCTGGCTGCGCTGGGCGCCGGCCTGTACGCGGCCAGCAAGCGGGTCGACTACACCTGGCGCTGGCAGCGCCTGCCGCAGTACCTGGTGAGCGCCGGCGGCGAGGACGTGCCGGCGCCGTTCGACGCCACCGTCGCCGTGGGCGCCGACGGCAAGACCCTGACGCTGACGCCGCTGCTGGGCGGTGGCCCGGCCGCGACCATACGCAGCGTCGACGTGCCCGGCGTGTCCGACGGCGAGGTCGTGTTCCGCGGCAACAGCCTGGGCAAGAAGAAGGGCATTTCGGCGGGGCCGCTGGCGCTGGGCCTTTTGCTGACCTTGGAAATCTCGGCGCTGTCGCTGGTGTTCGCGCTGGTGCTGGGCCTGGTGGTGGGGCTGGGGCGGGTGGCGCGCAACCCGGCGCTGGCGGACCTGGCGGCCTTCTACGTCGAGCTGATCCGCGGCACGCCGCTGCTGGTGCAGCTCTACATCGTCTATTACTTCATCGGCGACCTGCTGCACCTGTCGGCCTTCGCCGCCGGGGTGGCGGCGCTCTCGGTGTTCACCGGCGCCTACGTGGCGGAGATCGTGCGCGCCGGCATCCAGTCGATCCACAAGGGCCAGACCGAGGCGGCGCAGAGCCTGGGCCTGTCCGGCGCGCAGACCATGCGCTACGTCATCCTGCCGCAGGCGACGCGGCGCATCCTGCCGCCGCTGGCCGGGCAGTTCATCAACCTGATCAAGGACTCCTCGCTGGTGTCGGTGATCGCGCTGATGGACCTGACCAAGGCCGGCCGCGAGGTGGTCAGCTCCACCTTCAGTCCGTTCGAGGTGTGGTTCACGGTGGCGATCATGTACCTGCTGCTCACCGGCAGCCTGTCCTGGGCGGTGCGCCGCCTGGAAAAGAGGCTGCAGAAACATGACTGAGCCGGCCGCCGCGCCGCTGATCGAGGCCCGGGGCATCGAGAAGCGCTATCCCAACGGCCTGCTCGCGCTCAAGGGCGCGTCGCTGACGGTGGCGCGCGGCGAGGTGGTGGTGATCGTCGGCCCCAGCGGCTCGGGCAAGTCCACCTTGCTGCGCACCATCAACGGGCTGGAGACCATCACCGGCGGCGAGATCGTGGTGGACGGCCACGTGCTGCACCAGAGCGCGGCGGACCTGCGCGCGCTGCGCAAGCGCGTCGGCATGGTGTTCCAGCAGTTCAACCTGTTCCCGCACCTGACCGCGCTGCAGAACCTGACCCTGGCGCCGCGCCGCGTGCTCGGCCTGCCGCAGGCGCAGGCGCAGGAGCGGGCGCTGGCCCTGCTGGCCAAGGTCGGCCTGGCGGACAAGGCGGACTGCCATCCGGCCCAGCTCTCGGGCGGCCAGCAGCAGCGGGTGGCGATCGCCCGCGCGCTGGCGATGCAGCCGGCGGTGATGCTGTTCGACGAGCCGACCAGCGCACTGGATCCGGAAATGGTGGGCGAGGTGCTGGAAGTGATGAAGCAGCTCGCCGCCGAAGGCATGACCATGTGCGTGGTGACGCACGAGATGGGTTTTGCCCGCGCGGTGGCCGACCGCGTGGTGTTCATGGATGCCGGCGAGATCCTGTGCCAGGACGCGCCGGCGGACTTCTTCGACGCGCCGCGCAACGAGCGGCTGCGGGCCTTCCTGGGGCAGGTGCTGAAGTAGGC
>JADHNH010000004.1 GCA_016779605.1 Nevskia sp.
CCCTGGGCAACCGCCAGGCCGCCGAATTCATCACCGTGCCGGGGGTGACCGAAGCCGACCTGGTGGACGCCGCGCAGCTCGCCAGCCTGTCCGACGAGACGCCGGAAGGCCGCTCGGTGGTGGTGCTGGCCAAGGAAAAATACGGCCTGCGCGGGCGCGACGTTGCGCCGATGCACGCGCGCTTCGTGCCGTTCTCGGCGCAGACGCGCATGTCCGGCGTCGACCTGGGCGAATCCTGGGTGCGCAAGGGCGCCGTCGAGGCCATCATCGAGCACATCGAGAGCCATGCCGGCCCGGGCGGCGGCAACCGCAGCGGCGTGCAGGAGCTGCGCACTGCCGCGGAGCGCATCTCCCGCGCCGGCGGCACGCCGCTGGCGGTGGCCAGGGACGGCCGCGTGCTCGGGCTGATTTATCTCAAGGACATCGTCAAGGGCGGCATCCGCGAGCGCTTCGCCGAGCTGCGGCGCATGGGCATCCGCACGGTCATGATCACCGGCGACAACCCGCTCACCGCCGCCGCCATCGCCGCCGAATCCGGCGTCGACGACTTCCTGGCGCAGGCCAAGCCGGAGGACAAGCTGGCGCTGATCCGCAAGGAGCAGGCCGAGGGCAAGCTGGTCGCGATGTGCGGCGACGGCACCAACGACGCGCCGGCGCTGGCGCAGGCCGACGTCGGCGTGGCCATGCAGACCGGCACGGTGGCGGCGCGCGAGGCCGGCAACATGGTGGACCTCGACTCGGATCCGACCAAGCTGATCGAGATCGTCGGCATCGGCAAGCAGCTGCTGATGACGCGCGGCGCGCTGACGACGTTTTCCATCGCCAACGACGTGGCCAAGTACTTCGCGATCATCCCGGCCATGTTCGCGGCGATCTACCCGCAGCTGAACAAGCTCAACATCATGCACCTGGCCACGCCGCAGAGCGCGATCCTGTCGGCGATCATCTTCAACGCGCTGATCATCGTCGCGCTGATCCCGCTGGCGCTGCGCGGCGTCAAGTATCGCCCGGTCGGCGCCGGCCCGCTGCTCGCCCGCAACCTGCTGGTTTACGGCATCGGCGGCGTCGCCGCTCCCTTCATCGGCATCAAGGCCATCGACCTGGTGGTCAGCGCCGCCGGCCTGGCCTGATTGCCAGTCTTGTCATTTCGAGCGCAGCGAGAAATCCGGCCAGATCCTTCGCTTCGCCCGGATGACAGCACCACACGAGAGACACTCACATGCTCACCCATTTCCGCCCCGCCATCGTCCTGTTCATCCTGTTCACGGTGCTCACCGGCCTGGTCTACCCGCTGGCGATGACCGGCATCGCACAGCTGCTCTTCCCCGGCCAGGCCAACGGCAGCCTGATCCACAAGGACGGCAAGGTGATCGGCTCTTCGCTGATCGGCCAGAACTTCACCTCGGACAAGTATTTCCACGGCCGGCCGTCAGCCACCTCGGACACCGATCCCAACGACTCCACCAAGACCATTGCGGCGCCCTACAACGCCGCCAACTCCAGCGGCTCCAACGCCGGGCCCACGGCCAAGTCGCTGATCGACCGGGTCAAGGGCGACACCGACAAGCTGAAGACCGCCAATCCCGATGTGGGGCCCAACGCGCCGGTGCCGGTGGACCTGGTCACCACCTCGGCCAGCGGCCTGGACCCGCACATCTCGCCGGCCGCGGCCGATTTCCAGGTGCCGCGCGTGGCCAAGGCGCGCGGCCTGAGCCAGGACCAGGTGCGCCAGCTGGTCGCCGCCAACACCCGGCCGCGCACGCTCGGCTTCATCGGCGAACCGGTGGTGAACGTGCTGCAGCTCAACCTGGCGCTGGACGCCGCCGGCGGCCAGGCGCCGGCCGCCCGCTGAGCTGCCCGCGTGGCGACGGAAAACAGCTCCCGGCCGCTGTTGATGCAGCCAGCTCCGGCGCAGTGCTCCAGCCGGCCGTTCCGCTGGAGCCCGGGCCGGATCATGCTGGTCGCGACGGTCTACCTGCTGCCGCTGATCCTGCTGGCGCTCAAGCTGCGCACAGAGGCCGCAGCCGGCGCCGTTCCCCACGGCGCACCGGTGCCGCTGCGCTTCGCCGTGGTCGGCCTGTTCTCGCTGCTGATGAGCAAGTGGTGCGTGGACTGGATGAAGGAGCGGCGCCGATCGACCTGAGCGCGAGCACGGCTTGATCGAGCGCAATCCGTCCGTTGCTTTTGCCAAGGCCGGCGCCGACAATTTCAAAATGGGCGAGATGCCCCCTGCATCGACATGACCGCCGGCGAAGCCATCGATTTTGTGCGGCACCATGGCGTCGTGCTCGCTTCGGGTAAGGGGCCGGTGCCGCGGCTGGCGGAAACCATCGCCGGCGCCCCGATCAAGGGCAGCTGGTGGGCCCACCCCAAAAGCCGCGAGATCTTCGAGGTCTTTCAGGCATTGGGCGCATCAGACGAAGTCCTGGTGTGCCGGGTGGTCGGCGGCAAGATCAGCTTCGTCCACCGGCGGCTTTGGCCCGCCCTGGTTCGCGTGGCGGATCGCTTTCCCGCCCGCTGGCTCGCGCAGGCACGCCAGGAGCACAGCGCAGCCGGCCACCACCTCAGCCGCGATATCGCATTTCCGCAATGGGTACCGCCGCAGGTGCTTAGCCAGGCGCGCCGGCTTACCGGGCAGGAAGCGCTCGCCGCCCTGGGCACTTGGGCGGCCGGCGCGCAGGCAGACGCTGCCGAGCACGGACCTGCCGCTCCGGCGCGCCGCTGACCGTCGCGGCCGGTAGGATGCGGCGTCTCCGGCGAACGCCGCTGCGCAAGCGCCGCGCCGGCGCCCGCACTGCGGATCAAGGCGCGGGCCTTGGTATAATCCTGCCGAAGAAACAAACGCCGCGCCTCGAGGCCACGGGCCTTGCGGGCATCTTCCTTCGCCGTCCCATACGCCGGCATGCGCGCCACCGGGCGCTGCCGCAGGAGCATGTTCATGTCGCTTTCCCACGCCGTGGTCTGGATGGATCACGTCGGCGCACAGGTGCTGCAGTTCGATACCGAGCACGTCCAGGCGCAGAAGGTCAAAAGCCACGCGCACTACACCCGCCAGCACCAGAGCGAGGTGCGCACCGAGCATGCATTCTTCGGCGAGGTCTGCGACGCGCTCGCCGGCGTCGCCGAGGTGCTGGTGACCGGCTCGCACACGGCGCAGGCGGATTTCCGCCATTACGTGGAAAAACACCGGCCGGCGCTGGGCAAGCAGATCGTCGGCTGGGAGACGGTGGACCACCCCAGCGAAGGCCAGCTGCTGGCGTTCGCCAGGCGCTACTTCCTGCGGCATGACCAGATGGCGGGCGCACCCGGCCGCACCGGCGGCTAAGCCCGGCGGCGCACGCCGGTCTTAACCACAGGCTCGCTGCGCACGGCGGGCCCCAAGCAGGACGCACATCGATGGCGGCCGCGGTGCGGACTGCGCCGCCGCCGCGCTACACTGCGTGCGGCCCTCCCCCATGCCCGCCGATGCCTGATTTCCCGCCAACCGAAGACCGGCCGTCACCGGAGGCGCTTCTGGAAGAAGCCCACCGGGAAAAGCGCGGCAAGCTGAAAATCTTCCTGGGCGCGGCGCCGGGCGTGGGCAAGACCTACGAGATGCTGCTGGCCGCGCGCAAGAAGAGGGCCGATGGCGTGGATGTCGCCGTCGGCGTGGTGGAAACCCACGGCCGCAAGGAAACCGAGGCCCTGCTCGAAGGCCTGGAGCTGGTGCCGCGCAAGGCGGTGGACTACAAGGGCCGCACGCTCAGCGAGATGGACATCGACGCCATCCTCAAGCGCCGGCCGCAGCTGGTGCTGGTGGACGAGCTGGCGCACACCAACGCGGAAGGCTGCCGCCATCCGAAGCGCTACCAGGACGTGGAGGAGCTGCTCGCCGCCGGCCTCGACGTCTATTCCACCCTCAACATCCAGCACATCGAAAGCCTCAACGACGTGGTGGCGCGCATCACCCATGTGCGCATCCGCGAAACCGTGCCGGACAGCGTGTTCGACACCGCCGACGACGTCGAGATCGTGGACCTGACGCCGGACGAGTTGATCCGGCGCCTGCACGAGGGCAAGGTCTACGCCGAGCAGCAGGCGCAGCGCGCGCTGGAGAACTACTTCAAGACCGGCAACCTGACGGCGCTGCGCGAGCTGGCGCTGCGGCGCACCGCCGAGCGCGTCGACGAGCAGATGCGCCACTACATGCGCAAGCACGCCATCCAGGGCCCCTGGGCGGCGGGCGAGCGCGTGCTGGTGTGCATCAACGAGTCGCCCGGCGCGGCCGAACTGGTGCGCACGGCCAAGCGCGCGGCGGACCGCATGGACGCCGACTGGTTCGCGGTGTATTTCGAGACCGCGCGCACCCAGCAGCTCACCGCGCAGGACCAGGAACGCATCGCCCAGACCCTGTTCCTGGCCAAGCAGCTCGGGGCGGAAACGCTGACCCTGCCCGGCAGCCGCCGCATCGCCGACGACGCCCTGCGCTTCGCCCGCGACAACAACATCACGCGCATCGTGGTGGGCAAGATGGCGCGGCCCTGGTGGTTCGAATGGCTGCACGGCTCGGTGGTGCACGACCTGGTCAAGCGCGCCAGCGGCATCACCATCCACGTGCTCGCGGAGGAGCCCAAGGAGCGGCCGGAGCGTGCCGCGCCCGCCGCCGGCACGCAGGCTGCGCGCCTGGCCATGTGGCTGGGCCAGACCGATGGCGGCGCATGGCTCTACACCGCGCTCGCGGTGGCGGCGGCCACCGGGCTCGGCCGCCTGATCGTCGCCTTCGTGCAGCTGCCGAACGTGTCGCTGGTGTACCTGTCGGCGGTGCTGTGGAGCGCGGCGCGCTACGGCCTGCTGCCCTCGCTGTTCGCCTCGGTACTGTCCACGCTGTGCTACAACTTCTTCTTCATCGAGCCGATCTACACTTTCACCATCGCCGATCCGAGCCAGTTCCTGGCGCTGGCGTTTTTCTGCATCGCGGCCGCACTGACCAGCACGCTGACGGTGCGCGAGCGCGCCTACGCCGAGTCGGCGCGCGAACAGGCCCGCACCACCGCCGAGCTGTTCGCATTCAGCCGCAAGCTGGCCGGCATCCGCAAGCTCGACACCCTGCTGGCCGCCACTGCCGCGCAGGTGGCGACCATGCTCAAGGTCGAGGTGATGCTGCTGGTGCCGGGCGAGCTGGGCAGCACCTTGAAGCAGATGGCCGCGGTGCCGCCCGATGCGCGGCTCGACGACGCCGACATGGCCGCGGCCACCTGGTGCTGGGAGCATGCGCAGCCGACCGGCCGCGGCACCGACACCCTGCCCGGCACGCAGCGCCTGTTCCTGCCGCTGCGCACCGGCCAGGGCAAGGTCGGCGTGATCGGCATCACCCGCCCGGGACCGCAGTTCCTGTCGCCGTCCGAGCGCCGCCTGCTCGACGCCCTCAGCGACCTCGCGGCGATCGCGGTGGAGCGCATCCGCCTGGCCAAGGACGTGGACCAGGCGCGCATGCTGGCCGAGACCGAGAAGCTGCGCTCGGCCCTGCTCACCTCGATCTCGCACGACCTGCGCACGCCGCTGTCGCTTATCATCGGCGCGGTGTCCAGCCTGCGCTCGTACGGCGGCCGCTACGACGATAAGACCCGCGAGGACATGCTGGCCACCGCGCAGGACGAGGCCGAGCGGCTCAACCGCTACGTCGCCAACCTGCTGGACATGACCCAGCTCGACGCCGGCGCGTTGCAGCCCAAGCGCGAGGCCTGCGACGTGCAGGACCTGGTCGGCGCGGCCCTGCGGCGCTGCGCCAAGCAGCTCGCCGGCCACAAGGTGCGGCTGTCGGTGCCGGCCAACCTGCCGATGCTGATGCTCGACTTTGTGCTGATGGAGCAGGTGCTGGCCAACCTGCTCGACAACGCCGCCAAGTACACGCCGCAAGGCTCGATCATCGAGATCGGCGCCAGCCGCTTCAAGTTCAGCCTGGTCATCACCATCCGCGACGAAGGCCCCGGCATCCCCGAAGGGGACCTGCCGCGCATCTTCGACAAGTTCTACCGCTCGCGCGAGGGCGACCGCTCGCGCGCCGGCACCGGCCTGGGGCTGGCGATCTGCCGCGGCTTCGTCGAGGCGATGGGCGGGCGCATCTCCGCGCGCAACCGCGGCGACCGCAGCGGCGCCGAGTTCGTCATCGAGTTCTCGCCGGAGGCGTTCGCCGACAAGCTGCGCACCGAAGCGGCATGAGCGTGGACGCCGGCCGCATCCTGGTGGTGGACGACGAGCCCGCCATCCGCCGCCTGCTGCGCAACACCCTGGGCGTGCACGACTACACCGTGCTGGAAGCCGCCACCGTCGCCGAAGCGCTCGACCTGCTGGCGCGCGAGCGGGTGGACCTCCTGATCCTGGACCTGGGGCTGCCCGACGGCGACGGGCTGGAAGTCATCCGCACTCTGCGCAGCGGCTCGCAGCTGCCGGTGATCGTGCTGTCCAGCCGCGCCGACGAGCGCGGCAAGGTGCAGGCGCTCGACGCCGGCGCCGACGACTACGTGACCAAGCCGTTCGGCGTGGAGGAGCTGGTGGCGCGCATCCGCACCGCGTTCCGCCACCGCGTGCAGGCGCAGGGCGGCCATGCGCTGTTCCAGCAGGACGGCGTGTCGGTGGACCTGGTGCACCGCAAGGTCATGCGCAACGGCGCCGAGGTGCGGCTGTCGCCCAAGGAATACGAGATCCTGCAGCAGCTGGTGATCCACGCCGGCAAGGTGCTGACGCACCGCCACCTGCTGCGGGAAGTGTGGGGATCGGAAAACGACGACGACGTGGCCTACCTGCGCGTCTACGTGCGCCAGCTGCGCGGCAAGCTGGAAGCCGATCCGGCGCAGCCGGCATTGATCCTCACCGAGCCCGGCGTAGGCTACCGGCTGCGTGCGCCCGAATAAGGCGGGCGCCCCAATACGCGAGTGCCCGGGGACAGCTAGCCGGCCGCCAGGTCGTCGCCGGCCTCGCCGGACACCAGGCTGCGGCCGAGCGCGCTGAGCCGGTTGGCGTGGTCGATCATGCCGGCGCGCCGCAGCGACGCCAGCGCTTGCATGCGCTTGCCGAAGTCGCCGCAAGCGCTGCAGCCGGCGAAAGGATCCTGGCTGGCCGCGAGATAGTTCAGTGCCTGCAGTTCATGTTGGCTGAGCGCCATGATCATCGCCCTCTCCGATCGATGCGGAAGCTGCGCCGGGCTTTACGCCGGGTTGTCGACAGGTAGCGGTACCGCGGGCGTGTTTTAACAGCCGCAAGGTGAACGGCGGCTGAAGAGCGGCGATGCGGGCGGCCCGCGGGACCGCCAGGGCGGCGGCGTCAGCCGGGCGGCTTGAGCGCGGCAGCTGCGGTCTTGGTCTGCTGCTCGTTTTCCTGCAGCGCCGCCAGCAGGTCGTCCGGCGTCGCGTAACCGGGGATCACGTCGCCGTCGGGCAGGTAGATCATCGGCGTGCCCTGCACGCCGAGCTCCACGCCGAGCTGGAACTCGCGCGCCACCGGGTTGTCGCACAGCTTGCGCGGGATCGGCTCGCCGCGCTTGGCCAGGGTAAACGCCTTGCGGCGGTCGTCCGCACACCACACCGACACCGCCTTGTCGTAGGACGGCGTGTTGAGCCCGGTGCGCGGGAAGAAGGCGTAGCGCACGGCGATGCCGCGGGCGTTGTAGTCGGCGATCTGGCTGTGCAGCTTGCGGCAATATGGGCAATCGATGTCGGTGAACACGGTCACCGTGTAGCGGGCAACGGCCGGCGGCGCCGGGGCGAACTCGATCAGGTTCGCCGCGCCGAGCTGCTTGAGCGCCGCCAGCCGGTCGGCGCGGCGGCTGTTTTCGGTGACGTGCTCGCCGGTGTCGACGTTGATCAGCTCGCCGCGCAGCAGCCACTTGCCGTCGGCGGTGACGTAGGCGAAATCGTGGTCGCGGATCACTTCCAGCAGGCCGGGGGCGGCGGCCGGGCGGATGTTTTCCGGTGCCACGCCCAGCGCCTTGGCGAGCTTGTCCTTGACCGCCGCGGCGCCCGCATCATCCGCCGCCAGTACGCCGGCGCCGAACGCCAGGGCCAGTCCGCAGACGGCAAGCAGGATGCGCTTCATGGGATTTCCGGGCGGCGGTGCAAAGGGCCGATATTATGACAAAAACCGCCCCCGGCGGTTCCTGCATCCAGCCCCACGATTCTGCACGGGAATCTGCAGGGGAATCTTCAAGGAAATCTTCATGCGCGCGGGTGGTGGCGCGCGTGCACCTGCTTGAGCCGGGCATTGGCCACGTGGGTATAGATCTGCGTGGTGGAAAGATCGGCGTGGCCCAGCAGCGACTGCACCGCGCGCAGGTCCGCGCCGCGTTCCAGCAGGTGGGTGGCGAAAGCGTGCCGCAGCGTATGCGGCGACAGCTTGCAGCGGATGCCGGCCTGCGCCGCGTGGCGCTTGATCAACAGCCAGAAGTTCTGCCGCGTCATGCCTTCGCCGCGGCGCGTCAGGAACACGGTGTCGGCGGAGAGCGGGCCGGCCAGCTCGGGGCGGCCGTGCCGCAGGTAGTCGCGCACCGCCTCCATCGCCGGCTCGCCCATCGGCACCAGCCGCTCGCGGCCGCCCTTGCCGATCAGCCGTACCACGCCGTGCTCGATGTTCAGCTCGTCGCGCCGCAGCTTGACCAGCTCGGTCACGCGCAGGCCCGAGGCGTACATCAGCTCGAGCATGGCGCGGTCGCGCAGGCCCGCTGCGGAGACCGTATCGGGTGCGCCGAGCAGGCGCTCGACCTCGTCCATCGCCAGGGTCTTGGGCAGCACGCGGCCGAGCCGCGGCATCTCCAGGTGTGCCGCCGGGTCGTCGGCGCGGATGCGCTCGCGCACCAGCCAGCCGTAGTAGCGCCGGCAGGTGGTGACGAAGCGCGCCTGCGAGCGCGGCGAGAACATCGCCCGGGACGCCCGGCCCGCCGGCGCGGCCGCCGCCGCGGCGCCGGCACGCGACAGGCGGAAGGCGAGGTAATCCTTGAGGTCGGCGCTGCCGGCGCCGTCGAGCGCGGTACCGCGCCCGCGCAGCCAGCGCGCCAGCAGGCTCAGGTCGGAGCGGTAGGCGCTGAGGCTGTTCGGCGCCAACCCGTGCTCCAGCCACAGCATGTCGGCGAAGCGCTCCACACCCGCGGCGTCGGCGGGATGCAGGCCGCCCTCGGCTTCGGCGGGTGCGCGGCGGTTGGTGCCCATCGCCCTATAATACGGTCGCCGCCACCCCGAGGAACCGCCGAACCCTGCGCGTCGCGCCGCGCCGCAAGCTTTGCACGCAACTTTTCGACCATGGCCCAGCCTCAAGACCTGCGCGGCAGCACCGCACAACCCGACCTGCACGACCTGCCGCTGACGCCGCGGCAGCGCTACCGCGCCGACCTGGCGCGTCCCGGCTTCGCCGCCGACCCGGCGCAGGCGCGCGCGGTGGAGGCCTTGCAGCAGGTCTACGACCGCCTGGTGCAGAGCCCGCCCAAGCGGCGCTTCGGCAGCGCGCGCCTGAGCTGGTCGCGCGTGCCCGGGCTGTACCTGTGGGGCGGCGTCGGCCGCGGCAAGACCTACCTGATGGACACCTTCTTCGGTGCCTTGCCGTTCAGCCGCAAGCGGCGCACGCACTTCCACCGCTTCATGCTCGAAGTCCACGAGCGCCGCAACGCCTATCATGGCGAACGCGATCCGCTGCTGCGGGTGGCGCAGGACATCGCCGCCGACGTGCGCGTGATGTGCTTCGACGAGTTCCACGTCAACGACATCGCCGACGCCATGATCCTGGGCCGGCTGTTCGAAGCCCTGTTCAAGCTCAACCTGACCCTGGTCACCACCAGCAACGTGGCGCCCGACCTGCTGTACAAGGACGGCCTGCAGCGCGCCCAGTTCCTGCCGGCGATCGAGCGGCTGAAGGCCCACTGCGGCGTGCTCAACGTCGACGGCGGCGTGGATCACCGCCTGCGCGCGCTGCACGGCGCCGAGCTGTACCTGTGGCCGTGCGACGCCGCCGCGCTGGCGCGCCTGGGCGAGCGCTTCGCCGCGGTGTCCGTGCACGGCGTGCGCGATAACGTGGCGCTGGAGGTCAACGGCCGCAACATCACCGCGCGCCGCGCCGCCGAAAGCGCGGTCTGGTTCGAGTTCGAGGAGCTGTGCGAGCGCCCGCGCGGGCCCGCCGACTACATCGAGCTCGGCCGCACGCATGATCTGGTGATGATTTCCAGCGTGCCGCAGTTCAACGCCGAGCGCGACGACGCGGCGCGCCGCTTCATCAACCTGGTCGACGAGTTCTACGACCGCGGCGTCAAGCTGCTGCTCGGCGCCGCGGTGCCGCCCGAGCAGCTCTACACCGGCGTGCGCCTGCGCTTCGAATTCGAGCGCACCGTCTCGCGCCTGATCGAGATGCAGTCGCACGAATACCTGGCTAGGCCGCACCTGCCCTGAGCGCTTCGCCGCCGCCGCTCCATCCGCGGCGCCGCGGCCGTCGTAGACTGACGCAGCCCGCGGACGCCGGCGCTGCGCCGCCGTCGCGTGCTGACTGACCACGCCGTCAAGGAGCAACGCCGATGTCTTACCGCCTCGAAGGATCCTGTCAATGCGGCGCCGTGCGATTCTCGATGACCAGCCACGCGCCCTACCCCTACCAGCTCTGCTACTGCTCGATCTGCCGCAAGACCGGCGGTGGCGGCGGCTACGGCATCAACCTGTCCGCCGACGCCGCCAGCCTGCAATACACCGACGACGGCGCCAAGCGCGTCCACCACGCGCGCATGCACCGGCCCGACGGCAGCACCCGCATCAGCACCGCCGAGCGCCATTTCTGCGGCCGCTGCGGCAGCCCGCTATGGCTGTTTTCGCCGGAGTGGCCCGAGCTGGTGCACCCGGTGGCCTCGGCCATCGACACCGAGCTGCCGGTGCCGCCGGAGAAGGTGCACCTCATGCTCGGCTCCAAGGCGAGCTGGGTGCAGCCCGACATCGGCGCCACCGACCAGTGCTTCGAAGAGTATCCCGAACAGTCCATCGAGGACTGGCACCGCCAGCGGGGCCTGTGGAGCGATTAGACGTTCAACGTCCCGGGCCGGCAGGCGCGGCCACGGCACGGCGCCGCGCGGCGATGTGCAGGCCGGCGGCGGCGGCCAGCAGCACCAGGCCCAGCGCTGCGGCCACCAGGGCGGCGCCCCACAAGCTGAAAAACGCGTCGATGCGCGCGTGCGCCGGCCGCGCCGGATCGTAGAGCACCGGCACCTTGTCGCCGCGCGCGTAAGCCGGCGGGTTGCTGCTCAGGGACGAGACGAATTGCTGCGGGTGGCCGCCGGCGTCGACGAACTGCACCTGGGGCGCCTGGTTTTTCGAGTCGGCGTCCTGCACCAGATCCGTCACTACCCCTTCGGCCCTGGCCGCGTGCGCAATGAACGATCGCGCGCCGGCAAACAGCATCGCCGATCCGGCCAGCAGGGCCAGGCCGGCCAGGCCCAGCAGGTATTTCGCCGTGGCGGCGTTTTTCATGATGCGCTTTCCCCCTGCATGCTCGAATGTTCCCCAAGCGCTGCTTCGGCTCAGAGCCGCCGCAGCCGGCGCATCTCGCGCACCCCCACCGCCAGCACGGCGAAGTCGCGGCTGTTGTTCGCCTGGATTTGCGTCAGCCGCTCGCTGGCGAAGCGCACGTGGCGCTCGTGCGTACGGCACCAGCCGTCGACGCGCGCCTGCGCCGAATCCCCGGGATGGGCCAGCATGCGCCCGACCACGCGGCGGTGGATGGCGTACAGGTCGTCGCGCAGGTTGACCCGCGCCAGGCTCTGCCACTTGCCGGCGGTCGGCATTTCGTTGATCGCGCCGTACAGCCACAGCAGGCCGAAGCGCTCGCCGCAGAGGAAATACGCCGCCGCCGCCTCGGCCAGCGGCAAGCCGGCGTCCTGCGCCAGCTCGGCAACGTCGATCGCTGCGCCGAGCGCGCGCGCGCTGGCCATGCGCTGCGCCAGCTGCAGCGGCACGCCTTCGCCGGCGAAGCCGCCGGCGGTGCGCTCCCAGTCCTGGCGATAGCCCGGCGGCAGCACGCCGGGCAGCAGCGCCTCGAGCTGAGCCACCGGGCCGGCATAGCGGTCCACCTGCGCCTGCACCGGCAGGCGGGAGTGGCGCGGCCCGGCCAGCACGCCGGTGGCGTGCTTGAGCAAGCCGATGGCGTGGTTCATCAGGCGGTACTGCAGGGCGGCGGGCACGCGGTTGTCGAGCGCCTCGATCGCGATCCAGTATTCGTCGCCGCGGTAGACTTGGTGGGCGGCGGCGTAGGCCTTCAGCACTTCGGCACGGGTCAGGCCGTGGTCGTCGGCCCAGAGCTGGGCAAAGCCGGCGCCCATGCGGTTGACCAGGGCGTTGGACAGGATGGTGGCGACGATCTCGCGCCGCAGCCGGTGGCCGGCGTATTCCGCGCGGTAGCGCTCCACCAGCGGCGCCGGGAAGTTCGCCAGCAGGTCGCGCACGAAGAAGGGGTCGTCCGGCACCTCCGATTCGAGCACCGCATGCGACAAGGAAATCTTGCTGTAGGCGAGCAGCACCGCCAGCTCCGGCCGGGTCAGGCCGAGGCCGCGCGTGCGCCGCTCCTTGAGGGCGTCGTCGTCGGGCAGGAACTCGATGGCGCGGTTGAGCACGCCTTCACGCTCGAGCATGCGCATCAGCTCGGCGTGGTCGTCCAGGCGCGCCAGCGCGTTGCGTTCGAGCAGGCTGATCGCCGCGCTCTGCACGTAGTTGTCGCGCAGCACGAAGGCGGCGATCTCCGCCGTGCACCGGGCCAGCAGCGGGTCGCGCTGCGCGCGGCTCAGCCGGCCGTGGGCCATCAGCTCGTTGAGCGGGATCTTGATGTTGACCTCGCGGTCCGAGGTGTGCACGCCGCCGGCGTTGTCGATGGCGTCGGTGTTGATGCGGCCGCCGGCCAGCGCGTACTCGATGCGGCCGGGCTGGGTGAAGCCGAGGTTGCCGCCCTCGCCCACCACCTTGCAGCGCAGCTCGCGGCCGTTGACCCGCACCGCGTCGTTGCCGCGGTCGCCGACGTCGAGGTGGCTCTGCGCCGCGGCCTTGACGTAGGTGCCGATGCCGCCGTTCCACAGCAGGTCCACCGGTGCGCGCAGCACGGCACGGATCAGCTCGTTGGGGGTCAGCGCGGCGTCCTGGATGCCGAGCACGGCGCGCGCGCGCTCCGACAGCTTCACCAGCTTGGCGCTGCGCGGATACACGCCGCCGCCGGCCGAGATCAGGCTGGCGTCGTAGTCCGCCCAGGACGAGCGCGGCAGCGCGAACAGCCGCTCGCGCTCGCGGAAGCTGGCCTCGGGCTCGGGATCGGGATCCAGGAAGATGTGGCGGTGGTCGAACGCCGCCACCAGCCGCAGCGTGCGCGACAGCAGCATGCCGTTGCCGAACACGTCGCCGCTCATGTCGCCGATGCCGGCGACGGTGAACGGCTCGCGCTGGATGTCGCGGCCCGGCGCGCCCAGCTCACGGAAGTGGCGCTTGACGCTTTCCCAGGCGCCGCGCGCGGTGATGCCCATCTTCTTGTGGTCGTAGCCGGCCGAGCCGCCGGAAGCGAAGGCGTCGCCGAGCCAGAAACCGTAGTCGGCAGCGACGGCGTTGGCAATGTCCGAGAAGGTCGCGGTGCCCTTGTCCGCCGCCACCACCAGGTAGGGATCGTCGCCGTCGTGGCGCACCAGCGCCGGCGGCGGCAGCACCGCGTCGCCGTGGCGGTTGTCGGTGAGGTCCAGCATGCCGCGCAGCAGGGTCTTGTAGCAGGCGATGCCCTGCGCCAGCCAGGCCTCGCGGTCGGCGGGGTCGACCGGGTTCTTCACCACGAAGCCGCCCTTGGCGCCGACCGGCACGATCACCGTGTTCTTGACCATCTGCGCCTTCATCAGGCCCAGGATCTCGGTGCGGAAATCCTGCCGGCGGTCGGACCAGCGCAGCCCGCCGCGCGCCACCCTGCCGCCGCGCAGGTGGATGCCTTCCACTTCCGGCGCATACACCCAGATCTCGAACATCGGCCGCGGCAGCGGCAGGTCCGGCACGCCGGCCGGGTCGAGCTTGAAGCTGATGTAGGTCTTGGGCCGGCCTGCGGCGTCGGGCTGGAAGTAGTTGGTGCGCAAGGTGGCGCGGATCACCGACAGGAAGGCGCGCAGCACGCGGTCGCCGTCGAGGCTGGCGACCTGGTCCAGCGCATGGTCCAGCGCCTGGCCGACGGCGAGCTCGCCTTCGCGCCGGCCGGCGGCATCCAGCGCCAGCGCAAAGCGCGTCTCGAACAGGCGCACCAGCAGGCGCGCGATGCCGCCGTGCTCGGCCAGCAGGGCCTCCATGTACGGCTGGCTGTGCGGCAGGCCGGTCTGGATCAGGTACTTGCAGATCGCGCGCAACAGGCTGACCTGGCGCGCGTCGAGCCCGGCGCCGAGCACCAGCCGGTTGAGCCCGTCGTTCTCCACGGCCCCGGCGCGCAGCTGCAGGAACGCCGACTCGAACAGCCGCTGCTGCGCCGCCGCGTCCAACTCGCAGCCGGGGTGGCTCACTTCGAACTGCTGCAGCCACAGGCTCGGCGAATCCTTCGGCGTGATTTCCGAAGGCTCCTGGCGGATCACCCGCAGGCCGAAGTTCTCCAGCAGCGGCAACACGTCCGACAGCGCCACCGGCGCCTGGTACGCGTAGAGCTTGAGCGACACCGCCCGCGCCGTGCCGCCGTCCGCGGCGGCCGCCACCTGCAGGCGCGGCAGCACCGGCTCCGACGGCGACAGCCGTGCCAGGCAGCCGATGTCGGCCAGCGCCTGCTCCGGCGCCGTGGCGCCGACGTAGGCCAGCGCGAAGGCGTCGGCGAAGCGCGCGGCCAGGGCCGCGCCGCCGGGCTCGCGCCGCAGCAGCTCGCGCAGCTGGTCGCGCCAGCTGCGCGTGGCGGCGAGCAGGCGCGCCTCCACCTGCGCCTGGTCCAGGGCGATGGTGGTGCCCGGCGGCGTGCGCACCCGGTAGTGGATGCGGGTCATGCCGTCGCGCAGGAACTCGATCTCGCGGTCCACCGACAGGCCGCCGCACACGTCGGCCAGCGTCGCGGCCAGCTTGTCGCGCAGCTCGCGCGAGTAGCGCTCGCGCGGCACGTACACCAGGAACGAGTAGAAGCGCCCGTAGCGGTCGCGCCGCATGAACGCGCGCAGCTGCTGGCGGTCGCGCAGGGCGCTGATGCCCATGCACAGGCGGAACAGCTCGTCTTCGCCGGACTGGAACAGCTCGTCGCGCGGCAGCCCGTGCAGGATGTCGCGCAGCTGCTTGGCGGCGTGGCTGTGCTCCGGCAGGTGCGCGCGGCGCACCACGTAGTCGGCCTTGCGCCGGATCAGCGGGATCTGGCGCGGCCGGTCGATGTACACATCGGACGAGAACAGGCCGACCAGGCGCGCGGTGCCGGCGACGTTGCCGGCGGCGTCGTAGCGCTTGACCGACACCACGTCCATCAGCTCGGCGCGGTGCACGGTGGAACGCAGGCTGGCCTTGGTGATCACCACCAGCCGCGGCGACACCGCGTACTTGTCCAGCTCGGCCGGCGGCGCGATCAGGTCCAGCGCGGCCCAGGGGCTGTCGGGCCGCAGCAGGCCCAGTCCGCTGGCCGGATCCAGGCGGAACATCAGGCGGCCCTCGGGGCCCGGGCGGGCGGTGGTTTCCGAGTAGCCGAGAAAGGTGAAGTGATGGTCGTCCAGGTAGTCCAGGAACGTGCGCGCCTCGGCGAACTCCTCGGCGTCGCCGCCCGGCGGCACGTCGCGCAAGACCTCCGCCAGGGCGCGCAGGCGCTGCCGGATCGGCGCGTAGTCGGCGGTGACGCGGCGCAGGTCGTCCAGCGCCTGGCGCAGCTGCTGCTCCAGGATCGTGTAGGCGCCGGCATTGGCCAGCGTCTCGAATTCGACGTGCACCAGCGATTCGAGCGTGTCGGCACCGCCGACGCCGGCAATGCGCCCCTGCGCGTCGCGCCGCAGCGGCAGCACCGGGTGCACCAGCCAGTCGACCGGGGCGCCGGCGGCGCGGATCGCCAGGCCGATCGTGTCGACCAGGAACGGACAGTCCTCGATGCAGGTTTCGACGCAGGCCAGCGGCAGGGCGCCGGCGGTACGCTCGCCCGCAGGCGGCACCACGCGCAGCAGCAACTCGCCGGGCGCCCGGCGCGCGGCGAAGGCCCAGTGGCCGCGGGCGGCTTCCAGCAGCTCCTGCGGCGTGCGCAGCCGCAGCGTGTCCAGCGGCGCCCCTTCGTAATAGGCGCGCGCGAACGCGCGGAACAACCCGGCTTCGCCGGCACCGGCCGACGCCGCGGCGGCATCGATCCCTTCGAGCAACTGCTCCAGCGTGGATCGGGAAGAATCCTGCGCCGATCGGTCGTCCATGGTCCCTCCAGCCCGGCGGCCACAGCCGGCCGGCGCAATTGTGTGCCCGCGCCCGGAGCTCTTAGGCCGGCGCCGCGGCGACCAGGTCGAGCAGGCCCCGCAGTGCCGCTTCGGCGCTGCGCCGGCGCACCGCGTCGCGGTCGCCGGCAAACAGGAAGCGGCTGGCGCCGCTGGCGACGCGCGTGCCGCTCCAGGCAATCCAGACCGTGCCGACCGGGCGTTCCGTGCTGCCGCCGTCGGGGCCGGCCACGCCGCTGACGGCCAGCGTCCACTGCACCGGCGCCCGCGCCAGCAGCCCCTGCGCCATCGCCTGCACCGTTTCGGCGCTGACCGCGCCGGAGCGCTGCAGCACGTCCCCGGTCACGCCCAGCAGCTGCTGCTTGGCCAGGTTCGAATAGGTCACCGCGCCGCGCTCGAACCAGCGCGAGCTGCCGGCGATGTCGGTGAGCAGCTTGGCGATCAGGCCGCCGGTGCAGGACTCGGCGGTGGCCAGCCACTCGCCGCGCGCGGCCAAGCGTTCGCCAACTGTGCGCGCCAGGGCCTGCAACGCGGCATCGGAAGGTACGGTATCCATGCCGCTAGTGTCCTGCGTCCGGCGCAACGGGACAACCTGTGCGGAGGGTTTGGTGCTCAGACCATCAGGGCCGTTGCCAACGAATCCCGAATCCCAATTCCCGTCTCCCGTCTTGCGTCTTCACGCGCGAAAAATCGCCTCGGCCATGCGGTCGGCGACTTCACCGGTGGGGCGGTGCTCGCGCCGCGCATGCTCGAATATCTCGCCCAGGGTGAAGCCGATGCGCTCCAGGTGCTGCCGCACTACCGATTCGGAGTAACCCGGCCCCTCGTAGTAGATGTCGATGATGCCGCCGGCATTGACCACGTAGTCCGGCGCATAGAGGATGCCGCGATCCATCAGGGCATGGTCGTGCTTGGGCCGGGCAAGCTGGTTGTTGGCCGCGCCGGCCACCACCCGCGCCTTGAGCTGCGGGATGCTGCGGTCGTTGAGCACGGCGCCCAGCGCACAGGGCGAAAACACGTCCACATCCAGGCCGTAGATCGCTTCCATCGGCACCGCCACCGCGGCCAGCTCGGCGACGCAGCGCTCCACCGCCGGCTGGTAGAGGTCGCTGACCCAGAGGCTGGCGCCGGCGTTCGCCAGCAGCCGCGCCAGCCGGAAGCCGACGTTGCCCACGCCCTGCACCGCCACCCGCACGCCCTTGAGGTCTTCGCGCCCGAGCGCGGCGCGCACAGCGGCCTGGATGCCCACGAAGACGCCGCGGGCGGTGGCCGGCGAAGGGTCGCCGGTGCGGCCGGCCGCCACCGCGCGGTCGTCGGCCAGGCCGCCGACGAAGCGGGTCTCGGTCGCCATCAGGCGCATGTCCTCGACGTTGGTGCCGGAATCCTCGGCCACCACGTAGGTGCCGCCCAGGCTGTTGACGAAGCGGCCCATGGCGCGGATCAGCGCCGGCGTCTTGTCGTGCCGCGGATCGCCGATGATCACGCTCTTGCCGCCGCCCTGCGGCAGGCCGGCCAGCGCGGCCTTGTAGGTCATGCCGCGCGACAGCCGCAGCACGTCGGTCAGCGCCTCGGCATCCGAGGCGTAGGGCCACATGCGGCAGCCGCCGAGCGCCCGCCCGAGGCGCGTGTTGTGCACGGCGATGATGCCGCGCAGCCCGCTCGCGCGGTCCAGGCGGAACGACACCTGCTCGTGCGCGTCGAAATCCGGGTGCGAAAAGACGGACATCGCGATCTCTGGCTTGCGGCGAACCGCCGCCACGCTGCGGCGATTTTTGCTTATTGTAGCGCCGGTACCCCCCGCGCTACCCAAGACCCCCCGCTAATGAGCATCCACGCCGTCCTCCACCACGAGACGACTTACCGCTACGACCGCCCGGTCGGGCTGTCGCCGCAGATCATCCGCCTGCGGCCGGCGCCGCACGCGCGCACGCCGGTGCTGTCCTATGCCCTCAAGATCGAGCCGGCCGGGCATTTCATCAACTGGCAGCAGGACGCCTTCAGCAACTGGCTGGCGCGCGCGGTGTTCCCGGACAAGGTCGAGGAGTTCAAGGTGACCGTGGACCTGGTCGCGGACCTGGCGATCTGGAACCCGTTCGACTTCTTCGTCGAGGGCTACGGCGAAAATTTCCCCTTCACCTACGCCGACGACCTCAAGGAGGACCTCAAGCCCTACATGCGCGCCGCCCCGCCCGGGCCGGCCCTGCGCGCCCTGCTGGACAGCATCGACCTGGCGCCGCGCCGCAGCATCGACTTCCTGGTCGAGCTCAACCAGCGGCTGCAGCGGCAGATCGCCTACCTGATCCGCATGGAGCCCGGCGTGCAGACGCCGGAAGTGACCCTGACCAACGGCTCCGGCTCCTGCCGCGACTCCGGCTGGCTACTGGTGCAGATCCTGCGCAACCTCGGCCTGGCCGCGCGCTTCGTGTCGGGCTACCTGATCCAGCTCACGCCGGACGTCAAGTCGCTCGACGGCCCTTCGGGCACCGACCACGACTTCACCGACCTGCACGCCTGGTGCGAGGTCTACCTGCCGGGCGCCGGCTGGGTCGGCCTGGACCCCACCTCCGGACTGCTCGCCGGCGAAGGCCACATCCCGCTGTGCGCCACCCCCGAGCCGTCGAGCGCCGCGCCCATCACCGGCAGCGTGGACGAGTGCGAAGTCACGTTCGGCCACGACATGTACGTCAAGCGGCTCTACGAGTCGCCGCGCGTGACCAAGCCCTACACCGATCAGCAGTGGCGCGAGATCGACGTGCTCGGCTACGCGGTGGACGCGCGCCTGAAGGCCGGCGACGTGCGCCTGACCATGGGCGGCGAGCCTACCTTCATATCCATCGACGACATGCAGGGCGCCGAATGGAACACCGCGGCCGTCGGCCCGACCAAGCAGGGCCTGGCCGACAAGCTGGTGCGGCGCCTGCGCGAGCGCTTCGCCCCCACCGGGCTGCTCACCTACGGCCAGGGCAAGTGGTACCCCGGCGAATCGCTGCCGCGCTGGGCCTATTCCTGCTATTTCCGCGGCGACGGCAAGCCGCTGGTGCGCGCCGAGCTGACCGAGGGCGGCAACGGCGCCTCGGTGGATACCGCCCGCGCCCTGGCGCGCGGCATCGCCCAGCGCCTGGAAGTGGCGCCGGCCAACGTCTTGCCCGCGTACGAGGACGCTTTCTACTACCTGCACCGCGAGCGCCAGCTGCCCGACAACGTGCTGCCGGCGGACAACAAGCTCAAGGATCCCGAAGAGCGCGCCCGCATCGCGCGCGTGTTCGAGCGCGGCCTGGACGTGCCGCGCGGCTACGCGCTGCCGATCCAGCGCTGGCAGTCGCGCGCCTGGATCTCCGAGCGCTGGAGCTTCCGCCAGGGCCGGCTGTTCCTGATCCCCGGCGACTCGCCGATCGGCTACCGCCTGCCGCTGGACGCCCTGCCCTGGCTGCCGGCGGGCACGGTGCCGCAGGTCATCCCCTACGACCCGTTCGCGCCGCGCGAGCCGCTGCCCGACCAGCCCGACCTGCGGCGCCAGCCGTTCATGCAGGCGCCGACCACGCCGGGCGAGGAGCACATCCGCGAGCAGCGCCGCCGCGAGCGGCTGCAGAAGCTGATCGCCGAGCGCGAGCAGCCGCCGCCGCAGCGCCGCGGCGCCTACCTGGAAGGCGGCAACGTGCGCACCGCCCTGACGGTAGAGCCGCGCGAGGGGTACCTGTGCATCTTCATGCCGCCGGTGGCGGCGATCGAGGATTACGTCGACCTGCTGGCGGCGGTGGAGGACACCGCGGCGGAGCTCGACGTGCCGGTGCGCATCGAGGGCTACCCGCCGCCGGCCGATCCGCGCGTGAACGTGTTCCGCATCACTCCGGACCCGGGCGTGATCGAGGTCAACATCCATCCCGCCCACGGCTGGGAGGAACTGCGCGAGAACACCCTGACCTTGTACGAGGAGGCGCGGCTGGCGCGCCTGGGCACGGAGAAGTTCCTGATCGACGGCCGCGCGGTCGGCACCGGCGGCGGCAACCATTTCGTGCTGGGCGGCGCCACCCCGGCCGACTCGCCGTTCCTGCGGCGGCCGGACCTGCTGGGCTCGCTGCTGCGCTACTGGCAGAACCACCCGGCGCTGTCGTATTTCTTCTCCGGCCTGTTCATCGGCGCCACCTCGCAGCACCCGCGCGTGGACGAGGCGCAGGATTCCACCCTGTACGAGCTGGAGATCGCGCTGTCGCAGCTGCCGCCGCCCGGGCGCGGCGTGCCGCTGTGGATGGTCGACCGCACCCTGCGCAACCTGCTGGTGGACCTGTCGGGCAACACCCACCGCACCGAGATCAGCATCGACAAGCTGTACTCGCCGGACGGCCCCACCGGGCGCCTGGGCCTGGTCGAATTCCGCGCCTTCGAGATGCCGCCGCACCCGCGCATGAGCCTGACCCAGCAGCTGCTGCTGCGCGCACTGGTGTCGTGGTTCTGGGAGCGCCCGTACACGCGGCCGCTGGTGCGCTGGGGCACGCAGCTGCACGACCGCTTCATGCTGCCGCATTACGTGTGGGCCGACCTGCGCGAGGTGCTGGCCGACCTGCGCGGCTTCGGCTATGCCTTCTCCGACGACTGGTTCGCGCCGCATTTCGAGTTCCGCTTCCCGCGCCACGGCGCCGTGCAGTACGGCGACGTCGAGATCGAGTTGCGCCATGCCCTGGAGCCCTGGCCGGTGCTGGGCGAGGAAGCGGCGGCGGGCGGCACCACGCGCTACGTCGACTCCTCGCTGGAGCGCCTGCAGGTGCGCGTCACCGGCATGACGCCGGGCCGGCACTTCGTCACCGTGCGCGGCCGCCGCGTGCCGCTGGCGCCTACCGGCGTGCACGGCGAGATGGTCGGCGGCGTGCGCTACCGCGCCTGGCACCCGGCCTCGGCGCTGCATCCGGGCATCGGCATCCACACGCCGCTGGTGTTCGACCTTTACGACGCCTGGAACCGGCGCGCGGTGGCCGGCTGCACCTACCACGTGGCGCATCCCGCCGGCCGCAACTACGACACCTTCCCGGTCAACGCCTACGAGGCGGAAGCGCGGCGGCTGGCGCGCTTCGAGCCGTTCGGCCATACGCCCTCGCCCTACTGGCCGCCGGAGGAGCCCGCCAACCCCGACTACCCGCACACGCTGGACCTGCGCCGGCCGGTCATGGGATGAAGGGGCCGGGCGTTCCGGCATCCACGCCGTCGCGCCACGGACGGCGACGATGAGCATGAAGGCGTCCCCGCGACGCCGCCAGCCGATGGTGGTCTAATTGACCCGGGTCAGGCGGAGCAGGCCAATGAACTTCCGGTCGTCTGCAGGGAACGCTTGCGGGGTGCTGCTGGCGCTGCTGGCCGGCTGCGTCACGCCGGAATCGCGCGTCAAGGACAACCCGGCCTCGTTCGCCGGCCTGCCGCCCGCCCAGCAGGAACTGGTGCGCAAGGGCCAGATCGCCCTGGGCATGCCGGAAGTCGCGGTGAAGATCGCGTTGGGCGAACCCGACCGCATCACCGAGCATACCGACGCCCAGGGTGTGCAGCACGTCTGGCATTACACCGAAAGCGTCGCCACCGCGCCGGCCATCACCTACCCCTACGTCTACGGCCCCTGGGGCTTCGGCTCCTGGGGCCCGATGTTCGACACCTATCCCTCGTACGTCGAACGCGACCGCATGCGCGTGATCTTCGTCGACGGCCGGGTCAGCGCGATCGAGCGGGAGATGAACCGCTACTGAAGTATCGGCAGGCGTGTCTTGGCGCGCCGCTTTCGTCGCCGACCCGTTCGCACCAAGGATAATGAGGCGAGCGCGGCCGCTGTGCTCAACATCCCGTTCCGGCAGACCGATAGGTGATGGCATTTTATGTCATTTTATGCCATCTTTGGATTGGGATCGCAGCCCGGAGCCCGCCACAATGCAAAGCATGAACATTTCCCTCCCCGAGCCCCTCAAGCAATTCGTGGACGGACAGATTGCAACCGGCCGCTACAGCAGTGTCAGCGAGTACGTTCGCGAACTGATCCGCGAGGACGAGAAACGCAAGGCCGAAGAAAAGCTCGAGTCCCTGCTTCTCGAAGGATTGCGCGGCGACGAATCGGAATTCAGCCGGGCAGACTGGGATGCCATTCGCAAGCAGGCAGTCGCCAGGGTCCGGGCCCGGAAGAAACAGAGCTGATGCCGGCAGTACGCGTTCGCGCCTCGGCACGGCGTGATCTCGTTGAGCATTACGTGTACCTGGCGGAAAACGCCGGGTCGAACGTCGCCGATCGTTTCCTGGCCAATTCCGAAGCAAGTTTTGGCGATCTTGCGCTGCAGCCGGGGATTGGCAGCCCCCTGTTGTTGCGCTCGCCTGAACTGGCAGGCATGCGAAAGTGGCGAGTGCAGGAGTTCGAAAAATTCCTGATTTTTTACCTGCCGCGCCACGACGGCGTGTCGATCGTGCGCGTACTGCACGCAGCACAGGACTGGTGGCGCTTTTTCGGCATGGCGACGTGAGACGGAAGGTATCTACTGGATCTTGTGCGGCCGCCCACCCACCGTCAATCGCCGGCATCCGCTTACAATTTCCGCAATGACCGCCCAAGTCCCCGACGTCGTCGTCTACCGCGGCGCCACGGAATCGATTGCGGGCATCGCCGGCAGCGGCCTGTTCGACCCGCGCGGGCTGGGGCTGCCGCTGCAGGCGATCTCCAGCGCCTGCTGGCGCGGGTTCCACTGCGAATACGCGGTGGCGGACGGCGCCCTGTTCCTGCGCCGGCTCAACCTGGGCCTGAGCGACGAAGCCGTGGAGCGGATGGCGCAGGGCGCGACCGCGGCGCCGTTCGGGCGCCTGCCGCAACGCTACACCGAGCGCATCCGCGTGCTGCGCGGAGACGACTGGGTGGACGAGGACTGGCATTCGCCGGACTACCGCATCGACGGATTGCGCGAGCCGGTGGCGTTCAGCGGCGGGCTGCTGCTGGGCACCGATTTCATCGACGAGACCTACATCCACCTGGGTTTCCACGCGCCCTGTCAGTTCGGCACGGTGCACGAGCTGATCTTCGCCGCCGGCCGCCTGGTGGCCGAGCATGACCGCTCGCCGCAGATGAAAGACCTGCGCCGCTTCATGGAAAGGCGCCTGCAGTACGCCGGAGCGGCGGCCGGCGGCAAGCTGGCGGCGCGCCTGCGTGGCGTCTTCTCGCTCGAATACCGCCCGCCGGGCTGATCCGCCGGAACGGCACCGGGGAATGCCGGTGCAGACGCCATCGCCGTTTTGCGCGACAATTGTGCAAGTCCACTGAATCCGGATTCACAAATGTCCACGCAAACCTCGCAGGATCCCGTCGTCATCGCCGCCGTCGCGCGCACGCCCATGGGCGGCATGCTCGGCGTGCTGTCGCCCTTCGCCGCGCACCAGCTCGGCAGCGTGGCGATCAAGGCCGCGGTGCAGCGCGCCGGCATCCAGCCCGAGGATGTCGAGGAAGTCATCATGGGCAACGTGCTGATGGCCGGCCAGGGCCAGGCGCCGGCGCGCCAGGCGGCGCTCGGCGCCGGGCTGCCGCTGGGCGTGGGCTGCACCACCATCAACAAGATGTGCGGCAGCGGCCTGAAGGCGGTGATGCTGGCCAACGACCTGATGCGCGCCGGCACCAACCGCGTGATGGTCGCCGGCGGCATGGAAAGCATGACCAACGCCCCCTACCTGCTGGCCAAGGCGCGCGGCGGCTACCGCTATGGCCACGGCGAGCTGCTGGACCACATGGCGCTCGACGGCCTGGAAGACGCCTACGAGAAGCGCACCGCCATGGGCGTGTACGCCGAGCGCACCGCCGAGAAGTACGGCTTCAGCCGCGCGCAGCAGGACGAATTCGCCATCGCCTCGCTCGCGCGCGCGCAGAAAGCCGGCGCCGACGGCAGCTTCGCCTTCGAGATCACGCCGGTGGTGGCGCAGGGCAAGACCGGCAGCGAGGAAATCACGCGTGACGAGCAGCCGGCCAAGGGCAAGCCGGAAAAGATCCCCACGCTGAAGCCGGCGTTCAAGAAGGACGGCACGGTGACCGCCGCCAACTCCAGTTCGATCTCCGACGGCGCCGCCGCCATCGTGCTGATGCCGCAGAGCGAAGCTGCGCGGCGCGGCATCGCGCCGCTGGCGCGCATCCTTGGCCATTCGCAGCATGCGCGCGCGCCGGGCGAGTTCACCGTGGCGCCGGTGCACGCCATCGCCAAGCTGCTCGACAAGCTCGGCTGGAAGGCCGCCGACGTGGACCTGTGGGAAATCAACGAGGCCTTCGCCGTGGTGACCATGGCGGCGATGAAAGAGCACAAGCTGCCGCACGACCGCGTCAACATCCACGGCGGCGCCTGCGCGCTCGGCCACCCGATCGGCGCTTCCGGCGCGCGCATCCTGGCCACCCTGGTGGGCGGCTTGCGCAAGACCGGCGGCAGGAAGGGCATTGCCACCCTGTGCATCGGCGGCGGCGAGGCGGTGGCCCTGGCGATCGAAATGGCCTGACCCGGCCGGGCGCGCGCCGCGCCCGGCTTGGAATGAGCGCCGCCGGCTGGTGTAGATTGCCGGACGTGAACGATCCGCACGCCACCGGCCCGGCGCCCACTGCAGCCGCCGCGCAGCAGCTGCACGGCGCGGCAGCGCTGGACGCCGTCCTCGCCGGCCCGCCCGGCGAGCTGCAGATCGGCGTGACCGGCCACCTCCTGCTCAGCGGCGCCGAGGAGCACAACGTGGTGCGGCGGCTGCGCGGCGAAGTGCTGCCGCAGCTGCTGCCGCCGGGCTGGTCGCGGCCGGTATGCCTGCTGACCGGGCTGGCGCCGGGCTCCGACCTGCTGTTCACGCGCACCGCCAGCGCCTGGCTGGGCGAGCGCGGCATTCCGCACCGCGTCGTCGGCCTGCTGCCGGTGCCGCTGGACACCCTGCTGCAGGACTGGCTGGACAACCTTCGCGCCACCGGCGAGCAGGTGCCCGCTCCGCAGCTGCAGCAGCGCCGCGCCGAGATCGAAGACACCCTGGCCGGCTGCGCCGCCGTGGTGCAGCTCATGCCGGCGAGCGCCGGTGCCGCCGAGCTACGCTCCGACACGTTCCGCCAGCGCCAGTACCAGCAGCTCGGCGCCTGCCTGTCGCAGCGCTGCGAAGTGCTGGTGGCGATCCTGCGCGAGGACAACGCCGTGCGGCCCGGCGGCACCGCCGAGGTGGTGCACTGGCGGCGCAACCCGCAAAGCATGCCGCCGGAGTTGTCGACCACGCCGGATCCGCGTCGTCGCCTGATCGTGGTCGACCCCGCACGGGACGAGGCGGCTGCCGGTGGCAGCGCAGCCACGCCCGGCAGTGCCCCCGCCGGGCTGGCGCTGCGTGCGGAGGAAGCCCTGCGCGCCGGCAATTACGTGCTGTGCCACGACCTCGCCACGCGCGCCGCCCGCGCCGGCCAGCCGGGCTTACGTGATGGCCCGCGCCTGCAATACCTGTCGCTGCTGGCGCTGGCCAACGCCGGCAGCGCCGACCTCGCCTGGCGCCGCTACGGTGCGCTGGGCCTGTCCGAAGCCGAGCTCGACGAGGACTGGCTGGCGCTGAAGGGCCGCCTGCTCAAGGATCGCGCGCTGGTGAGCGGCCAGCCATCCGATTTCGAGCAGGCGGCGCTGGCTTACCTGGCCGCCTACGAGCGCACCGGCGGCCATTTCGCCGCGGTCAACGCCGCCAGCATGTTCGCGCTGGCGGGCGCCAGGACCCGCGCGCAGGCGCTGGCGCAGGAAGTGCTGCGCATCACCGGCGATGCGGCCGAGGCGGCGGTGGCGGACGAGCTCGGGCGCTATTACCTGGCGGCCAGCGCGGCCGAGGCCGCGCTGCTCGGCGGCGACACCCAGCGCTGCCGGCTCAGCCTGCGCCGTGCCGACCGGCTGGAACCGGCCAACGCCAATGCGCGCAGCCGCACGCGGGCGCAGATCCGGCTGCTGTGCCGGCACCTGGGCATCGAGGACCGCTTTTCGGCGATGCTGCGGCTGCCGCCGCTGATGTACCTGGCGCGCAGCGCCGAGCAGCTCGCCGAGGTCGGCGCCACGGCCGCCACTCCGGACGGCGCCGAGCGCATCGATGCGCTGGATGCCCAGGTATTCGCGCCGCTGTTGCGGCCCGCCGACCTGCTGGCGGTCGAACACTTCCTGCGGCGCGGCGCACGCCTGCGCCTGGTGCTGCCGGCCAGCCCGGAGGCGGTCGCGGCGCGCTGGCAGCGCAGCTTCGGCGCCGACTGGGCCAACCGCCTGTCGGCTTGCCTGCAGCAAGTGAGCGAGCTGACCGCGCTGCAAGGCTTCCTGGAGCCCGAGCTGCAGTGGGCGGAGCGCTACGTCGCCGCCATCGCTGCCGGCCTGGCGCGGCTGGCCGCGCGGCAGCTCGGCGGCGCCTGCCGCCGCATCGAGGTGGCCGCCGCCGAGGCCGGCGGTGTGGCGCTGCGCGAAACCGACGACGACGGCGGCATCCTGGCGCCGGCCCTGCACGCGGCGCCGGCGGCGCGCGAATTCGGCACCCAGCGGCGCTTCGTCGGCCTGCTGTTCGCCGACATCGCCGGCTTCCGCCGCCTGCCGGACGACGAGATGCCGCGCTTCTGGTCGCAGGTGATGGGCAGCGTGGCGCTGATCCTCGCCGCGCACGGCGACAAGGTGCTGTTCCGCCACACCTGGGGCGACGCCATCAACGTGGTCACGGAAGACGCGCGCACCGCCGCCGAGATCGCCCTGGCGCTGCGCGACTGCATCGACGAGGTGCGGCGCAGCGAGTCGGGCATGCTCGGCCGCATCGACCTGCGCATCGCCGCGCACTTCGCACCGGCCTACGCCGGCTTCGACCCGATCGAGAACGTGCCCAATTATTACGGCTCGCAGCTCTCGCTGACCGCGCGGGTGGAGCCGGTGACGCCGCCGGGCATGATCTTCGTCACCGAGCCGTTCGCCGCCAGCCTGGCGCTGGAGGCGCCGGACCGCTTCGCGCTGCACTACGCCGGCGAAATCGAGCTGGCCAAGAATTTCGGCAAATACCGCCTGTTCAACCTGGCGCAGAATTAGAACCTATCTCAAAAACGTAGCGAGCGCAGGCAGTTGGCGCGCCGAAGGCCGCGCAGGAACCGGAGCATACAAGTGAGTATGTGAGGATTCCGAGCACCGCCGGCGCGCCAAATGGCAAGCGCAGTAGGTTTTGAGATAGGTTCTAGACACTCTTCACGGAATCCGCATCATGGGATTGGGCATCGCAGTTCTCACCGTTTCCGACACGCGCACCCTGGACGACGACAAGTCGGGCAGCCTGCTGGCGCAACGCATCGGCGATTCCGGCCACCGCCTGGCGGCGCGCGAGATCGTCACCGACGACCGCTACGTGGTGCGCGCGCGGATCAGCGCCTGGCTGGTGGACCCCGCGGTGGACGCCATCATCGTCACCGGCGGCACCGGCCTGACCGGCCGCGACCTGGTGCCGGAAGCGGTGCGGCCGCTGCTGGACCGGGTGACCGACGGCTTCGGCGAGCTGTTCCGCTGGCTGTCGTACCAGGACATCGGCACCTCGGCGATCCAGTCGCGCGCGCTGGCCGGCAGCGCCAACGGCCGGCTGGTGTTCTGCCTGCCCGGCTCGCGCGGCGCCTGCGAGCTGGGCTGGGACCAGATCATCGGCAAGCAGCTCGACGTCAATACGCGGCCGTGCAACCTCGCCGAGCTGCTGCCGCGCCTGCGCGAGCCGGCGGACCGGCCGGCGGTCAAGACCGAGTCGCGGCGGGACTGAACGCCGCGCCGGGTGGTGCGGGCGACAGATGCAAATCGGTCCGCAAATGCACGCCAATAAACGCGAATAGAATCGGTTGATGTGTCGGGGCCGGATTCCTCGCTTCGCTCGGAATGACAACTAGAACTCAGGCCTTGCATGGACGAACTGAACATGCCGATCCACGTCGGGATTTGGTGAATGATTCGCTTTTATTTGCGTTTATTGGCGTTCATTTGCGGACCTATTATTCAGGCCGGCAAGAACCACCGGCAACCGTTCAGGTGGCGGTGCCTACGCCCATGACTTCCTCCACGCTGGTTTCGCCGGCCGCGATCTTGCGGCAGCCGGCGGCGCGCAGCGGGGTCATGCCTTCCTTGATCGCCGCGGCGCGCAGCAGCAGGCCGTCGGTCTGGTCGCCGATGCAGGACTTCAACGCCGGCGACAGCGGCATGATCTCGTAGATGCCGACCCGGCCCAGGTAGCCGGTCTCGCGGCATTCCAGGCAACCCACCGGCTCGTAGACCAGCTTCGGCCTGGGCAGCCCGGCGATGCCGGCAATCTCGTCCCAGCGCTCCTGGCCGATCTCCACCGCCTGCTTGCAATGCGGGCACAGCCGCCGCACCAGGCGCTGGGCGACGATCCCCACCACGGTGGCCTTGATCAGGTAGGCCGGCACGCCCAGGTCCAGCAGGCGCGTCACCGCCGACGGCGCGTCGTTGGTATGCAGGGTCGACAGCACCAGGTGGCCGGTCAGCGCGGCCTGCACCGCGACCTCGGCGGTTTCCAGGTCACGGATCTCGCCGACCATGATGATGTCCGGGTCCTGCCGCATCAGCGCGCGGATGCCGTCGGCGAAATCCAGGCCGATCGAGGGCAGCACCTGCATCTGGTTGAACGCCGGATCGACCATCTCGATGGGGTCTTCGATGGTGCAGACGTTGACCTGCGGCGTGGCCAGCTGCTTGAGCGAGCTGTACAGCGTGGTGGTCTTGCCCGAGCCGGTGGGCCCGGTGACCAGCACGATGCCGTGCGGCCGGCCGATCATGTCCTGCCACAGGCGCACCTCGGATTCGGAAAAGCCGAGCTGGCCGAAGTTGCGCAGCAGCACCTCGGGGTCGAAAATGCGTAGCACCATCTTCTCGCCGAAGGCGGTGGGCAGGCTGGCCACGCGCAGCTCCACTTCCTTGCCCTGCGGCGAGCGGGTCTTGATGCGGCCGTCCTGCGGCTTGCGCTTCTCCGCCACGTCCATGCGCGCCAGGATCTTGATGCGGCTGGTCACCGCCGCCATCACCGCCGCCGGGATCTGGTAGACCTCGTGCAGGATGCCGTCGATGCGGAAGCGCACGTTGCCCTGCTCGCGCCGCGGCTCCAGGTGGATGTCGCTGGCGCGCGAGTCGAAGGCGTACTGCAGCAGCCAGTCGACGATGTTGACGACGTGCTGGTCGTTGGCGTCGAGCTTGCCGGCGCGGCCGAGGTCGATCAGCTGCTCCAGCGTGCTCATGGTGCCGAAGGCGGCGAACTTGGCGCGCTCCTGGCTGCTCGCCTTGACCGACTTGGCCAGCGCGTAGAACTCCACCAGGTAGCGCTCGATGTCCAGCGGGTTGGCCAGCACCCGCTTGATGTTGCGCTTGAGCGCGGTGTCCAGGTCCTGCTCCCAGTCGCGCAGGTAAGGCTCCGAGACCGCCACCGTGATCTCGTCCTTGGTCACCTTCACCGGCAGGATGCGCGCACGCGCCGCATACGCGTACGGCAGCACGCTGGTGACGCGCGCCACCTCGATCGACAGCGGGTCGATGCGCAGGTACGGCAGCCCGGTCTTGCCGGCCAGCCAGTGCACCAGCGCTTCCAGGGTGAGCTTGCGGCCGGGCTGCAGGCGGTTGTCCCACTCGCACTCGGCAATGCGCTGCAGCGGGTGCTTGCGCTCCGGCGGTGCCGCCTTGAGCGCGGCCGCCTGCTTGGGATCGATCAGGCCGTCGGCCGCCAGGTCGTTGAGCAGCTGCACCAGGTCCAGCGGCACCGACCGGGGCGGTGGACGCGCCGCCGGCGAATCGGCGTTCATGCCGGGCCGGCGCCGCCGGCCACGGAAGGCGCGGCACCAGCGGCGGCCGATTCGGCCCCGGTCACCCCTTCGGCCCCCATTTCCGGCGCCGGCAGCCGCAACCGCGGGGCGCTCGCCTTCGTGCCCTCGCGGGTCCGGCCCGCAGGCCATGCTGTTTCCATGACCGGGAAATTTAGCACCATCCGGGCGCTAGCATGCGGCCACGGGCCGCACGCGCTGCGGCGCCGCTCCAGTCCGTGCCAGACTATCGGCCGCACCCGGGGGTGCAGCCGCAGCCCATTCGCAGGCGCCGGCATCCCACAGGCTGGGCGCCAACCGAACCGACGGAGGATCGAATGACCCGACGACTGCTGCTGGCGGCTACCGCTGCCTTCGCCGCGCTGGCCCTGCCCGTTCTGGCCGACGCGGTACCGGCGCCGGTGGCGGTGGTGGACGCGTTTCACGCGGCGCTGCACAAGGGCGACTCCGCCGGCGCGCTGCGCCTGCTGTCGGCGGAAGTGGACATCTTCGAGCAGGGCTTCGTCGACCACGCCCGCGCCAACTACGCCGGCGCGCATATCGCCGCCGACGTGTCTTTCGCCCAGGCCACCGAGCGCACCGTGCTGGAGCGCCGCATCCTCTGGTTCGGCGACAATACCGCCTGCGTGCTGTCGCAGACCCGTACCAAGGGAACGTTCCAGGGCCAGGCGATCGACCTGATCGGCACCGAAACCATGGTGCTGCAGCGGGCCGGCGCTGCTTGGAGCATCAGCCATATCCACTGGTCGGCGCACCCTGGCGGCGGCGCGCTGCAGCCCGCCGGCGGCGACCAGCCGCCGGCAGCCACGCCACAACCCAGATAAGGCGCCGACCAAGCCAGCCGATGAGCCGTCAATTCACTTCCAGCCTCGCCGGGCTGTTCATGTTCTGCCTGCTGAGCCTCAACACCGTGTTCTGGGCCGTGCCGCTTTACCTGGGCGCGCTGGTCAAGCTGGTCTGTCCCAGGGGCAAGGCGCGCGACCTGGTGTCGCGCTGGGTGGCGGGCACCGCGCAAACCTGGGCCACCATCAACGTCTGGTTCGGCGACCATCTGCTGCGCACGCGCTGGGACCTGCGCGGCGTCGAGAAGCTGCACCGCGACGGCCAGTACCTGGTGGTATCCAACCACCAGAGCTGGAACGACATCTACGCGCTGATGAAGGCGTTCGACCGGCATGCGCCGTTCTTCAAGTTCTTCCTCAAGCAGGAGCTGATCTGGGTGCCGATCCTGGGCCTGGCCTGGTGGGGCCTGGACTACCCGTTCATGAAGCGCTACACGCAGGCGCAGGTGCTGCGCAACCCCGAGCTGCGCGGCAAGGACCTGGAAACCACGCGCAAGGCCTGCGAGCACTACCGCAACGTGCCGGTGACGATCCTGAATTTCCTGGAAGGCACGCGCTTCACCGCGGCCAAGCGCGCGCGCCAGAAATCGCCTTACACCTACCTGCTGCGGCCCAAGTCCGGCGGCATGGCGCTGGCGGTCAGCGCACTGGGCGAAAAGATCAATTCGCTGCTGGATGTCACCATCGTCTACCCGGAAGGCGCCAGGGGCTTCTGGGACTTCCTGTCGGGCCGCGTGCACAAGGTGATCGTGGAGGTGCGCAGCCTGACCATCCCGCACGAGCTGTACACCGGCGACTACGAGCAGGACCCGGCGTTCCGCAAGCGCTTCCAGGAATGGATCGCGCAGCTGTGGGCGGAAAAGGACCGCCGCATCGGCCAGTTGCTGAGCGAATCGGCCGGCGGCTAAACGCTGGCCTGTTGCGCCGTTCCGGCGAGGTCCTGCAACAGCGCGGGCAGCGTATCGCCGGCCGGCGCCAGGTGCCTGCGCCAATCCCGCGCGGCGTCCAGCAGCGGCTGCGGCTGGCGCAGCCGCGCGGCGGTGCGCCGCACCGCGCGCTCGAAGCCCTCCTCGGTGCCGTAGGACAGCAGCAGGTCGCGCATCCGCGGCATGGAAGGCGCCATCGTGTCCGCCAGGCGGAAGCCGGCCTCCTCCGCCGCCACCGCCTGCGCAGCGCGCCGCGCAAAGTCAGCCAGCGGCTCGCCGCTGAACTCGCTCCAGCGCCGCGCCAGGCAGTAGTCGTACAGCAGGTCCAGCACGATGCCGGCGTAGCGCCGCCCGCCCGGCGGAAACCGCGTGCGCGCCTGCGCCACCAGCGGATGCGCGTCGGTGACGACGTCGACGCGGCGGTGCAGCCGCACCGAGGCTTCCAGCGCCGCCGGCAGGCGGCCATCGAGGCGGCCGCGCAGCACGTCGCCGAGCACCGCGCCGGCCAGCGGCAGGCCGGCGCGATCGGTCAGCCACAGATGCGCCAGATAGTTCATGCCCACCGCCGGCAAGGCCTTGGAAACACCGCCCATTGTGCCGCCCCGCCGCGGGCCGCGCCTGGCGCTATAGTCGCGCTACAAAAACCGTATTCCGGAGGAAACCTGCGATGCGTGCTGCACTGTCGATGGTGCTGGGCGTGGTGCTGGCGATCAACGGCATCGCCATGCTGGCGGCGGGACAGACCTGGTATCAGCTGGTACCTACCGTACCCGATACCGGCCCCTACAACCCGCATTTCGTGCACGACATCGGCTGCGCCTACCTGGCCGCCGCGTTCGGCATGCTGTGGCTGGCACGCGACCGCCTGGTGGCCTGGCCGGCGGCGCTGGCCGGCGCCGTGTTCCAGGCGCTGCACGCGCTGACCCATGTCTGGGACCTGGCGGCGGGGCGCGAAACCCCTTTGCACTTCGCCATCGATATCGTGCTGGTGGTGGCGCCGGCGGCGCTGGCGCTGTGGCTGGCCTGGCCGCCGCTGGCGGCAGCGCGGGCCCGAGCCGGGTCGCCCTGAAGGGCAATATCCTCATCGGGATACGAGGCAGCCGCCGGCCAGGGCATTTTTCGATTCAAATGCATACATGTCCGTCATTACTTCGCGCAGCGAAGGATCTGGCCAGATTCTTCGCTGCGCGGAGTAATGACAAATCAAACATGTCTGCAACGAAACGAAAATCGCACTAGACGCACCGCCACTCGAACCGCCCGATCGACGGGCTTTCGAGCACGGCGTGGTCCCCCGGCACCAGCGCTGCCACGCCGGCCGGCGTGCCGGTGTAGATCACGTCGCCGTCCTGCAAGGCCCAGGTCTTCGAGAGAATCTGTATCTGCCGCGCCACCGGGAACAGCATGTCCCGGGTGCGGCCATGCTGGCGCAGCGCGCCGTTGACATGCAGGGTGAATTCCAGCGCCTGCAGATCCTGGCCGTGGAAGGGTTTCCAGCCGCCCAGCGGCGCGGCGCCGTCGAAGGCCTTGGCCAGCTCCCAGGGCGCGCCCTTCTTCTTGAGCTCGTTCTGCAGCTCGCGCAGGGTCAGGTCCAGACCCAGGGTGATGTGGGTGACATGCGCCAGCGCCGCGTCGGCCGCGATGTCCGCGCCGCCGCCGCCCAGCCGCACCACCAGCTCGGCCTCGTGGTGCACCGCGCCGCGGCCGCGCGGCAGGCGCAGCGGCGTATCCGCCGCCACCACGCAGCTCGGCGGCTTCATGAACACCACGAACGCGTCGTCCGGCGCATTGCCCAGCTCGCGCACGTGCTCAGCGTAGTTGCGGCCGATGCAGAAGATGCGGTTGATGGTCACGGGAATCGGGAGTCGATATTCGGGATTCGCAAAAGCGAGAAACCAAGTCCCGGGGGCAGAATTTGAATTGGCATCCGGACCTGGCTTTCCGATTCCCGATTCCCGTCTGCCGTCTCCCGGCTTTTCAGATCCTCTCCTCGATGCCGAACTTGGCGAAGCCCTTGTTCTTGAAGTTCTCGCGGAACATGTCGCGCAGCTTCACCGCCTGCGCGTCGTACGCGGCCTTGTCGGACCAGGTCTGCCGCGGATCGAGCATCTCGGCCGGCACGCCGGGGCAGGACTTGGGCATATTCAGGTTGAACACCGGGTGCCGATGGGTTTCGACCTGGTCCAGCCCGCCGCTGAGCGCGGCGTTGAGCAGCGCGCGGGTGACCCGGATCGGGAAGCGCTTGCCCACGCCCGAGGGGCCGCCGGTCCAGCCGGTGTTGAGCAGGATGCAACGCGCCTTGTGATGGTCCATCTTGTCGGCCAGCAGCCTGGCGTAGACGTTCGGCTTGTGCGCCATGAACGGCCCGCCGAAGCAGGCGGAAAAAGTCGGCGTCGGCTCGGTGATGCCCACCTCGGTGCCGGCGACGCGCGCGGTGAAGCCGGAGACGAAGTGGTACATGACGTCCTTGGAGTCCAGCAGCGAGATCGGCGGCAGCACGCCGAAGGCGTCGGCGGTGAGCAGCACGATGGTCTGCGGGTGCGGCCCGCGCGAGCCGGGCATGACGTTGGGGTTGGCGGTCAGCGGGTAGGACAGCCGCATGTTCTCGGCGATCGAGTCGTCGCTGTAGTTGAGGTCCTGCGGGTGGCAGTCCTGCATGCGCTTGCCGGGCAGCGGCGGCACGTTCTCGATGATGGTGCCGGGCTTGGACAGCGCCGCGGCGATGATCGGCTCGGCTTCCTTGTCCAGGTTGATCAGCTTGGCGTAGCAGCCGTCCTCGAGGTTGCACAGGCCGTTGTCGGACCAGATGGTCTCGTCGTCGCCGATCAGGCGCCGCGCGGCGTCGGCCGACAGCGTGGTCTTGCCGGTGCCCGACAGGCCGAACAGGATGGCGGCGTCGTTGCCGGGGCCGACGTTGGCCGAGCAGTGCATCGACAGGCGGCCGTCCAGCGGCAGCAGGAAGTTGCCGACGGTGAAGATGGTCTTCTTGACCACGCCGCAGTAGTCGGCGCGGCCGGCCACCAGGCAGATGCGGTTGCGCGTGTCGATGACCACCGCCGCCTCGGCGCGGCAGCCGTCGCGCTCGGGCACGCACTCGAAGCTGGGCACGTTGAGCATGGTCCAGCGGCGCGCGTCGACGTCCTTCACGCCCGGCAGGTCCTTGGGGAACATGTTGTGGGCGAACATGGCGTGGGTGGCGTACTCGCCGACGAAGCGGTAGGGCACGGCGAAGTCCGGGTCCGCGCCCATGAACACGTCCTTGACGTACAGGGTGGACTTGCGCGCGTTGACGTGCTCGACCACGCGCTTGAGCAGGCCCTGGTACTTGTCGGGATCGTAGGGGTTCAGGTCGGCCTTGAACCAGATCTGGTCGGACACTTCCGGCCATTTCACCGCATAGGTGTCCTTGGTGCGGCGGCCGGTGCAGTCCGGGTCGGTGAAGTACATCAGCGGCCCCTTGTCGCCCAGCACCGTCGGATACGCCTTCTGCTCGCCGCTGCCGCCGCCCTTGCGCACGCGCCCGCGGTCGTTGCGCACCGCTTCGTGGAACAGCTCTTCCTTGCTCAGCCCGTATCGATAGGTCACCGATTGGAGTCCGAGCAGTTTTTCCAGGTCGGATTTGAAATCGGAGGAGGAGACGGCGCCTTTCTGGTTTTCCATGGAATCGTTCTGGTCTGGCTTCTTGGGTGGGCTTCAGGTGGGCTTGGGAGGGGTCTTGGGTACGGGCTTCGGAGGAATGGAACGGATCCGAAAATGGTGCGGTACTGGACCGGAAATGTGCGGACGGTCGCTTCGGCTCCCCTGCAAAAAACGCGCTGATGCGAAGGACCGCGCGCGGGAGGCGTAGTTTAGCCGCTCGGCGGCCTGCGGTGCATCCCCGCGGCCTTTCAGGCCGCCCCGGCGAGCACCGTGTCGATGCTGATCTTCTTGAGCAGGGCGCGGTGGATCGGGCACTTGTTGGCAATGCCCAACAGGTATTGGCGCTGTTCCGCGGTGAGCTCGCCCACCAGCTCGACGCTGCGGCTCAACCGGTAGTTATCGTTGTCCTCGACGTGGCTGATGGTCACGCGCACGTCGGCCAGCGGCATCTGCTTGCGCCGCGCCACCAGGGTCACGGTCATGGCGGTGCAGGCGCCGAGCGCGGCGTCGAGCAGCTCGTGCGGGTCCAGGCCGCCGCCGTCGCCGACGTCGGGCGGCTCGTCGGAGAACAGCGCGTTGGCGCCGGCCTCGACCAGCTGCTTGAGCTTGCCTTCCGGGGCCTTGTGTACCTTGATCGGGTTGCTCATGGGTGGCTTGCCTCCAATTGCTGCAGGCGCTGCAGGGTGCCGACGTCCGACCATGGGCCGGTGTAGAGCTCGCCGGCCAGCGCGTCGCGGTCGGCGGCCTGCCGCCACAACGGCAGCAGCGGGAAACGCCCGGCGGCGCAGCCGGCAAACAGCTCCGGCCGGTGGATCGACAGGCCGCTGAATGTAGCCTGCGGCGGCGCATTGCGCACGCGGCCGCCGGCCAGGGCGAAGTCGCCGCCCGGGTTGTGCGCCGGATTGGGCACCAGCACCAGGTGCGCCAGGTCCTGGGCCGGCAGGCGCCGCGCGCGCTCCGCCAGGGCGGCCCAGGGGTAATCGGTGTAGACATCGCCGTTGACCAGCAGGAACGGTCCCGGCCCCAGCAGCGGCAGCGCGCGGTGCACGCCGCCGCCGGTTTCCAGGGCCGGCCAGCCTTCCTCGGAATAGGCGATGCGCACCCCGTAGCGGCTACCCTCGCCCAGGTGCTCGCGCAGCGTCTGGCCGAGCCAGCCGAGGTTGACCACCAGCTCGCGGATGCCGGCGGCCGCCAGGCCCAGGATATGGTGCTCGACCAGGGCGCGCCCGCGCACCGCCAGCAAGGGCTTGGGCAGATGGTCGGTCAGCGGCCGCAGGCGTTCGCCGCGGCCGGCGGCCAGGATCATGGCGCGCATGGCTACGCGCCGCGCGCGGCGGCCGGCCTCACTGGCCCAGCCCCGGCAGCACGTGGCGCTCGAACAGCGCCGCCAGCGGCGCCAGCTCGGTGTACCGGGGTGCCACCTCCATGACGTAGCGCACGAAGCGCGGGGTGTCGGCCAGGTAGCGCGGCTTGCCGTCGCGCAGGGTCAGGCGCGCGAAGATGCCCAGCACCTTCAGGTGCCGCTGCAGGCCGATGAGGTCGCACTGGCGCCGGAACGAGGCCCAGTCGGCCAGCGGCACGCCGGCGCCGGTCGCGCGCCGGTGGTACCGGCCCAGCCAGGCCTGCACGCGCTCGGCCGGCCAGCTCAGGAAGGCGTCGCGGAACAGGCTGACGGCGTCGTAGGCCAGCGGCCCGTAGACGGCGTCCTGGAAATCGAGCACGCCCGGGTTGGGGCTGCTGTGCATCAGGTTGCGCGGCATGTAGTCGCGGTGCACGTAGCCCTGCGGCTGCGCCAGGGCGTCGGCGACCAGCCGGTCGAACACCGCCTCGAGCTCCGCACGCTCGGCCGGCGCCAGCGATACGCCGCGGTGCAGCTGCAGGTACCAGTCGGGGAACAGCGCCAGCTCGCGCCGCAGCAGCGCCGCGTCGTAGGGCGGCAGCTGGCGCGGCCGGCTGGCGCGCTGCCACAACACCAGCGCGTCGATCGCGGCGTCGAACAAGGCGTCGGCATTGTCCGGCCGCAGCACGTCCAGGAAGGTCTGCGTGCCGAGGTCCGATAGCAGCAGGAAGCCGCGCTCGAGGTCCTGTGCGTGCACCCGCGGCACGTGCACGCCGGCGTCGGCGAGCAGGGCGGCGACCTTGAGGAACGGGCGGCAGTCCTCGCGCTCCGGCGGAGCGTCCATGACGATCCAGCTGCCGCCGCCGTGGCACAGGCGGAAATAGCGCCGGAAGCTGGCGTCCGCCGATGCCGGGGCGAAGGCGGCCTGCGCCAGTCCCAAGGCGGATTGCGCCCAGTCCTGCGCCAGCGCCGCGCGCAGGTCTTCGGCCGGGGGCGTGCTCAAGGCTTGGTCATCGTTGGTCGGCTGGCGGCGGGAACCGTGGGCGCATCGGCCCTAGGTTATGATTTGCCGCACCACGTCGCAAACGACAACCAAACGGGACGCCCAGTTGCGACTCATCTCGAACCTTCCGTTGCGCCTGGCCCTGGCCGCCGCCGCGTTGTGCGCCAGCGCTGCCGCGCAGGCGGTGCGCACCACGCCGGGCTCCTGCCCGCAGCTCGACTACATCCGCGAACTGCCGCCGATGCCGGCCGATCCGCGCATGGTGCTCAACGCCGACCATGCCGAGCTCAAGCAGGGCGGGCTTTCGCACCTGTCCGGCTCGGTGCTGATCAGCAAGGACGGCTACGAGTTCTCCGCCCGCCAGCTGGATTTCAGCGACGCCGACAAGCACGTCCTGGTGAACTCGGAGTCGTACTTCCGCAACCCGCTGATCATCGTCAAGAGCCTGCACGCGGATTTCGACCTTAACGCGCAGACCGGCAGCTTCGACAACGCCAGCTTCACCCTGCTGCCGCTGGCGGCCCGCGGCACCGCCGAGCACCTGACGCTGGCACGGGCCGGCTGGGCGCGCATGGACCGGGTCAGCTACACCACCTGCGGACCGGACAACGACGGCTGGATCCTGCGCGCCGCCTCCGTGGAGCTGGACCAGGACAAGGGCGTGGGCCATGCGCACGACGCCGCCGTATGGTTCCAGGGCGTACCGCTGATCTACCTGCCGTACCTGAGCTTCCCCACCGACGGCGAACGCCATACCGGCTTCCTGGCGCCGATCGTCGGCAACGGCAACAACACCGGCTTCGACGTGCGCGCGCCGTACTACCTGAACCTGGCGCCGAACTACGACGCCACCCTGATCCCGCGCCTCATGTCCCGGCGCGGCGAGCAGCTCGGCGGCCAGGTGCGCTACCTGCTGCCCGAATCCGAGGGCACGGTCTACGGCGAGTACATGCCGCACGACTACGACACCGGCACCCAGCGCAGCTTCATCAACCTCAACACGCAGAGCCTGCTGGGCCCGCGCCTCGGCCTGGAAACCGCCTATGCCTCGGTCAGCGACCGCAATTATTTCCAGGACCTGGGCGGCCACGTCGATCTCACCGAGGCGGCGGTGCTGGCGCAGGGCGCCAAGCTGACCTACCAGGCGCCGACCGTGTACACCCTGACCGCCCTGATACAGGGCTACCAGCCGCTGGCCGGCGGGCTGCAACCAGTCGACAACCCCTACCGGCGCACGCCGCAGATCCGCCTCGACGCGCTGTCCAAGAACAGCTTCCTGGACACCCGCGCCGGCTTCGACGGCGAGTTCACCAATTTCGCCCGCTCCAACTCGGTCGAGGGCCAGCGCTTCGTCGGCCAGCCCTACCTGCGCTGGGAACGCAACAGCAGCAGCTGGTTCGCCGCCGCGCAGTCGGATTTTTCGTATTCCTACTACAACCTGACCAATACCCCGGGCGGCGAGGCGCGCCACCCGGACCGCACCCTGCCCCTGTACAGCGCCGAGGGCGGCCTGCATTTCGACCGCATCACCGGCTCCGGCGAACTGCAGACGCTGGAGCCGCACGTGTACTACCTGTACGTGCCGTACCACAACCAGGACCAGCTGCCGGTGTTCGACACCGGCGAACCCGACTTCGACCTGCCCGAGCTGTTCGCGCGCAACCGCTTCACCGGCCAGGACCGCATCGCCGACGCCAACCAGGTGACGTCGGCGCTGACCACGCGCCTGATCGATCCGAACACCGGCGAGTCGCGCCTTTCCGCCAGCTTCGGCGAGATCTACCGGACGCGCGCGTCGCGGGTCAGCCTGCCCGGGTTCGAGACGCCCAGCGCCGGCAGCTCGGACTACATCGCCGCCGGCGACTACCAGCTGAGCCGCCGCTGGGCGCTGGCCGGGCTGGCCGAAGTGACCTCGACGCTGGACCGCTTCTCGCGCACTGAGGCCGAGCTGCGCTATCGCGAGCCGGATGCCGGCACTTACGGCAACCGCTTCGACCTCGCCTACCGCTATTTCAACGGCCTGCTGCAGCAGGTCGACACCGCCGCCTCCACGCCGATCTCGGATCGCTGGCGGCTGGCCGGGCGCCTGCGCTACTCGGTGGCGGACGACCGCATGCTGGACTCCTTCGGCGGGCTCGAGTACCAGACCTGCTGCTGGGCCGCACGCGCCACCTACCGGCGCTTCCTCACCAGCAACGCCGGCACCTACAACAATGGCGTGTACTTCCAGATCGAGCTCAAGGGCCTGAGCCGGCTCGGCTCGGGCTTCGAGGACCTGCTGCCGGCGATCGACCCCAACGCCCCGATCCGCGGCCGCAACGCCGCGGCCGTGGTACCCTAAGCGCTTCACCGTTTGCACGCCCTTTTGAAAGCCCTTTACAGATGAAGCACTTGCGTTGGCTGCCGCTTGCGGCGGCACTGCTGCTGGCCCCATTGCTGTCGCTGGCCGCCGGCACCGCCGCGGTGGTCGACCGCATCGTCGCGATCGTCAACGACAGCGTGATCCTGCAAAGCGAGCTCGAGCAGGCCACCCTGATGGCGCAGAGCGAAATGCGCCAGCGCGGCATCAGCCCGCCCGCGCAGGCGGTGCTGCGCACGCAGGTGCTCGAGCGCCTGATCCTGCTCAAGCTGCAGACCCAGCGCGCCAAGGAAGCCGGCGTCAAGGTGGAGGACCGCGAGCTCAACGAAGTGCTCGCCAACATCGCCGCGCAGAACAAGCTGAGCGTCGCCGAGTTCGCCCAGCAGGTCAAAGCCGAGGGGCTGGACTACATCTCGCTGCGCGAGGAGATCCGCGAACAGGTGCTGGTGCAGCGCGTGCGGCAGAAGGAGGTGGCTTCGCGCATCGTCGTCACCGACCAGGACGTCGACCAGTACCTGGCGGCCTCCGGCGCCGACGACCCCAACGAGTTCAGGCTTTCCCACATCCTGGTGGCGGTCACCGAGGCCGGCAACCCGGAGCTGCGCGAGAAGGCGCGGCTGAAGGCGGAAAGCCTGCTCAAGCGGCTGCGCGCCGGCGAGGACTTCGCCCAGCTCGCCGTCGCCGAATCCGACGGCCAGCAGGCCCTGCAGGGCGGCGACCTCGGCTGGCGCAAGGCCGCGAGCCTGCCCACGGCGTTTTCCGCGGTGGTGCCGCGGCTCGCCATCGGCCAGGTCAGCGACGTCATCGAGGCGCCGAACGGCTACAACATCATCCGGCTGGCGGACAAGCGCAGCGTCGGCCAGCGCCAGACCATCGTCGAGACGCATGCGCGCCATATCCTGCTGAGCACGAACACCATCCGCAACGAGGACGCCACGCGCGCCCAGGCGTTCGAGCTGTACGACCGCCTGCGCAAGGGCGACGACTTCGTCGCCCTGGCCAAGAAGTACTCCGACGATCCCGGCTCCAAGATGAGCGGCGGCGACCTCAACTGGCAGCCGGCGGGCTCGTTCGCGCCGGAGTTCCAGGAGCGCATCGACGCGCTGGAGCCCGGCCAGATGACGCAGCCGTTCCACTCGCAGTTCGGCTGGCATATCGCCCGCGTCGAGGGCCGCCGCACCCGCGACATCACCGAGGAAGCGCGCCGCGCCCGTGCGCGGCAGGCGATCCAGCAGCGCAAGGAAGGCGAGGAGTACGAAGTGTGGCTGCGCCGCCTGCGCGAAGAGGCCTACGTCGAATACCGGATGGCATCGGAGCAGGCCGATTCCGGCGCGCCGGCAATGTTTCCGGCAAGGGCGACCGCCGCGCCCTGAGCGCGCTTGCGCCGGCGCCGCCGCGATGAACGCGCCCGCCCCGCCGCCCCGCCTGCTGCTGACTCCCGGCGAGCCCGCCGGCATCGGCCCGGACCTGGCGGTCATGCTGGCCCAGACCGCTTCCACCGCGGCCCTGACGGCCCTGTGCGATCCCGACCTGCTGGCCCGCCGCGCCCGCCAGCTCGGCCTGCCGCTGCGGCTGCGCATCGAATCCGCCCCTTGCGCCGTGCCCGGCCAGGCCGGCGAGCTGGCGGTGCTGCCGGTGCCGCTGTGCGCGCCGGTCAGCGCCGGCCGGCTGGATCCGCGCAACGCACCCTACGTGCTCGACTGCATCCGCCGCGCCACCGCACTGGCGCTGGCGGCGCAGGCCGACGCGCTGGTGACCGGCCCGGTGCACAAGGCGGCGATCAACGACGCCGGCTTCGCCTTCAGCGGCCACACCGAATTCATCGCCGCGCTGTGCGGCGCCGCCACGCCGGTGATGATGCTGGTGGCCGGCGGCCTGCGGGTGGCGCTGGCGACCACGCACCTGCCGCTGCGCGCGGTGGCCGACGCCATCACCAGGGACGGCCTGGGGGCGGTGCTGGAAGTGCTGCACGCGGACCTGCGCGGGCGCTTCGGCATCGCCGATCCGCTGATCCTGGTCTGCGGCCTCAACCCGCATGCCGGCGAGGGCGGCCACCTCGGCGGGGAGGAGATTGCCGTGATCGGCCCGGTGCTGGAGCGGCTGCGCGCGCGCGGCTGGCGCCTGCGCGGCCCGCTGCCCGCCGACACCCTGTTCACGCCGCACCAGCTGGCCGGCGCCGACGCGGCGCTGGCGATGTACCACGACCAGGGGCTGCCGGTGCTCAAGTACGCCGGCTTCGGCCAGGCGGTGAACGTGACGCTCGGGTTGCCGATCGTCCGCACTTCGGTGGACCACGGTACCGCGCTGGAACTGGCCGGCACTGGCCAGGCACAGGCCGGCAGCCTGCAGCAGGCGGTGGCCCTGGCCGCCGGGCTGGCGCAGCGGCAACGGCGGTGAGCGGCCTGCGCAGCGGCGCGGCCGCCCACGGCGCCAAGAAGCGCTTCGGCCAGCATTTCCTGCACGACCCGCAGGTGATCGGCCGCATCCTGCGCGCGATCAACCCGCAGCCGGACGACACCCTGGTCGAGATCGGCCCGGGCCTGGGTGCGCTGACGGTGCCGCTGCTGCAGCGCGTGCAGCGGCTGCACGTGGTCGAGATCGACCGCGACGTGGTGCCGCACCTCCGCGCCGCCTGCGGCGACGCGCCCGGGCTCGAACTGCACCTGGCCGACGCGCTGAAGTTCGACTTCGGCAGCCTCGCCGCCCCGGGCCGGCCGCTGCGGCTGGTCGGCAACCTGCCCTACAACATCTCCACGCCGCTGCTGTTCCGCCTGCTGGGATACAGCGGCCTGGTGCGCGACATGCATTTCATGCTGCAGAAGGAGGTGGTCGACCGCATCACCGCAGCGCCGGGCAGCGGCGACTACGGCCGGCTGACGGTGACGCTGGCGGCGCGGGCCGCCGCCGAGATGCTGTTCGAAGTCGGCCCGGGCGCGTTCCGCCCGCCGCCGCGCGTGGTGTCGGCGGTGGTGCGCATCACGCCGCGGCCGGCGCCGTTTGCGCTGCGCGACGCCGCCGTCTACGACCGCGTGGTCACCGCCGCCTTCGGCCAGCGGCGCAAAACCCTGGCCAATGCGCTGCGCGGGCTGCTGCCGGCGGCCGAGATCGCCGCCGCCGGCATCGACCCCGGCGCGCGGGCGGAAACGCTCGCACCGGAGCAGTTCGCGCGCCTGGCCGGGCGGCTGCCGTCGGGTCCGGGGGAATTGGTCCGCGAATGAACGCCAATAAACGCAAATAGAAGCAGTAAATACAGGAAGCCAAAACTGCGGGTTCTTCAGGTTTATTCGGGGGATCGTTACAGTGTGGCGGCCGGCCTGGCCGGCAAGCCGGACACGGCACCGGCTCAGGCGCCGAAGATGCAGACCCGGTTGCGGCCGGTGCGCTTGGCGGCGTACATCGCCATGTCGGCGTGGCGCACCAGGGTTTCGGCGTCGCCGTCGTCCTGCGGGTACAAGGTCAGGCCGATGCTGGCGCTGACATCGAGCCGGCGGCTGCCCAGGAGCATCGGCTGCGCCAGCGCGGCCAGCAGCTTTTGCGCCGTCAGGCGGGCGTCGTCCAGGTTCCTTTGCCCGGGCGCCAGCACCACGAATTCGTCGCCGCCCAGGCGCGCCACCGTGTCGCTGGCGCGCAGGGTCGCCGTCATCCGCTCGGCGACGCTGCGCAGCACCGCGTCGCCGATGTCGTGGCCGTGCTCGTCGTTGACCAGCTTGAAGCCGTCCAGGTCGACGAACAGCACCGCAAGCTGGCGATTCAGCCGGCCCGCCGCGAGCATCGCCTGGCGCAGGCGGTCCTGCAGCAGCGGGCGGTTGGGCAGCCCGGTCAGCGAATCGAAGTAAGCCATGCGGCGCAACTGCTCCTCCTGCGCCTCGCGCTCGCTGATGTCGGCCGCCACCGCCAGGAACAGCGGCGGCCGCTCGTCGGCGTGGAAGCTCAGGCGCACGTCCACCGGATAGCTGCCGCCGCCGGCGCGCCGATGGCGCGCCCGGTAGGTCACGCTGCTGGCGTCGCCCGTGCGCAGGCTCGCCAGGTAGCCCGACAGCCGGCTTGCGTCGAGCCCGTCGTACAGCGTCGCGGCGGTCAGGCGCGGCAAATCCTCGTCGAGGTAGCCCAGGCTGCGGCGCGCGCCGCCGTTGAGCGCCAGCAGGCGCAGCGAGGCGGCGTCGAAGACGTAGACCTCTTCCACCGCGCTGCCGAGCACCCGCAGCCAGCCGTTCAGCCGCGCGCGCTGACCCGGCAGCGGCCAGATACCCAGTCCGCCGCGGCCGGACCCCAACCAATGATCGGTCGCTGGCATGCGCATCCTTTCACTTGCATCGGCCCGCACGGACCACGCTCAGAACACCGTCCCGGCGCCCAGCAGGCGGCCAGCCAGGGCGCAAAGGAAGCCTACCGCCAGGGCGACCCCGGCGGGTAGCACGCGGCCAGGCGGGCGGCGGCCCAGCCACGCCGCAAGCGCCATGGCGCCGAGCACCAGGCCGGCCACCAGCAGGGCCCGCAGCATCCAATCGGCGCCGAGGACAAAGCCCTGCAGCGCGGCAAGCTTGACGTCGCCGGCGCCGACATGGCCGCTGCGATAGCCGGCCAGCAACGGTACCCCGCCGAGCGCCAGCCCGCCGAGGCTTTGCCGGTAATCGGCACCGAGCAGACCCTGCCCGCAGAGGATCATGCTCATGCAGGCCGGCGCGGCGACGACCAGCAATGCGAGATTGGGAATGCGCCGGTAGCGCAGGTCGCCGTACGCCAGGCCCAGCGTCCACGCGGCCAGGGCGCCGGCGGTCCAGGGCGACATCGCGCGGACGCCCGTCCGGCCTGAACGGCGCAAGCGCTTAGCGGAATCCTGCGAATGCGGCGAACAGCGAGGCAAAGCCGCTGTCGTGCAAGCCGACCATTGCGATCACCACCGTGGCGACCAGGCCCGCCATCAGGCCGTACTCGACGGCACTGGCGCCCTCTTCGCTCGCCAGCAGCAGGCGGAAGTGGCTCTTGAACCGGTTCATCATGACTGCGCTCCTTGCGATACCGTTGAAGCTTGAGCCCATCCGGCTCGGCCCATAAGCTAGGAGGCGCCGCGGCGCCTGTCAAAGCGCGCCGTACGCCGCACCTGTACCGCTCATCGGTTGCGTTCCATGGCGACTTTCATTGTCGGTGACGTTCAAGCCTGCCTGGATCCCCTGAGGCGGCTGCTGGACCAGGTGGGATTCGATCCCGCCGGGGACCGGCTGTGGCTCGTCGGCGACCTGGTCAACCGCGGCCCGCACTCGCTGCAGACCCTGCGCTTCGTGCGCGGGCTCGGCAGCTCTGCCGCAACGGTGCTGGGCAACCACGACCTGCACCTGCTGGCGGTCGCCCATGGCCGGCGCAAGGGCCGCCTTGACACGCTCGACGAGCTGCTGGCGGCGCCGGATCGCGACGAGCTGCTGGACTGGCTGCGCCGGCAGCCGCTGCTGCACGAGGCGCCTTCCGGCGCGGTGGCGATGATCCACGCCGGCCTGCCGCCGCAGTGGGACCTGGCCACCGCGCGGCGCTGCGCGGAAGAAGTGCAGGCGGTACTGCGCGGCGACGGCTGGACCGAACTGCTGGCGCAGATGTACGGCGATGAGCCCGACACCTGGGACGAAGGCCTGGCGGGGATGCCGCGGCTGCGCTTCATCATCAACTGCTTCACGCGCCTGCGCTTCTGCACCGCAGGCGGCCGCATCGAGCTGCACTCCAAGGGCGCGCCGGGCAGCCAGCCGGCGGGACTGCTGCCCTGGTTCGCCGTTCCCGGCCGACGCAGTGCGCAGACCACGCTGCTGTTCGGCCACTGGTCGACCCTGGGCCAGGTGCACTGGCCCGAGTACCGGGTCTATGGCCTCGACACCGGTGCGGTGTGGGGCGCGCGCCTCACCGCCCTGCGCCTGGAAGACGGCACGCTCAGCAGCGTGCCCTCGCCGGCCTACAGCCCGATCGAGTGATCCGCCGGCAGCGCCGGCCGTGGAGCGCTCGCTGCCAGCGACAGCGCCGCCGGCACGGCCAGCAGGCCTGCCAGTGCGCCGACGCCGGCCGACAGCGCCAGCAGCACGCCGAACTCGCGCTGGGCCGGCACCGCGGAAAACAGCCAGGCGGCGGCGCCGGCACCCAGGGCCAGCCCGGCAAGCAGCAGCGCAATGCCCGAATCGTCCAGGAACCCGCGGCAGGCGGCGACCGCGCCGCCGGCCGGCGCGCGCTGCCGCTTCCACGCGGCTTGCGCGTGCAGCGCCGGCCCCAGCGCCACCGCCGCCGCCAGCGCCGCCAGCGGCAACGACTGGACGCTCAGCCCCGCGCCGCGAACGGCCGGCAGCGCATAGGCCAGCGCCGCGGCGAGGATCGGCGGCAGCGCCGCGGCAACCGCGCCGCCGGCGCTCCTGGCCGCCAGGCCGGCGCAAACCGCGGCGGCTAGGCAGGCCAGCAGCAACAGCCGGCAATGCCAGGCCGCGGCCGTCGCATCGGCCGCCGCGATCAGGGCGCCGCCGCCGGCAATGACGAATTGCACCGGGCACTGGCGCGGCGCCTGCGGGCTGCCGTTGCAAGAGGCGGCGTTCGCGCCGGGGTGGCCGGCGTAAAACGCCCGTGCGTTGGCGGCATCGAAAGCGGCGGCGGCGCGCAGGATGCGGGCCACGGTGGCACCGCTGCGGTCGGCGGGGAACACCCATACCGGCATCGCCGAGCAGTCCTCGTTGAGCAGGCCGCTGGCCGGAGTGAACGGCTGCACGGCATGCGCCAGCGCCTCGCGGCCTCGCGGCAGCACCCGGAACTTGGGCGAGCCCTCGTTGATCGCTGCGTTGACCAGCCGCGCCTGCGCCGGCAGCGCCCGGGTGGCCAGGACACCGGCGGTATCGTCGAGCTCTTGCGCCAGCCCGTCGACCTGGTCCATGACCTCGCGGCGCGTACAGCCGTCGGCACCGGTGCGGGCGATCACCTCGACCGGCGCGGCCGCCAGCGGCAGCGCCGCGGCCACGATGCGCACATCGCGGTTGTACGCGGCCTGCGCACGCAATTCCGGCGCGCCGGCCGCAGCTTCGTCGGCGGCCGCGCGCTGCCCCTGCCACAGCGCCCCGCCCAGCACCGCTCCGCACAGGGCCAGGGCGCACACTGCCAGCGGCGGCCGCGCCACCTGGGCCGGCAGGCTCCACAGCGGCGCCAGCGCACGCCAGGGCGCCGGCCGCGCGTGCCGTTCGCCCAGGCCGCTCAGCCAGATCGGCAGCAGCACCAGGTTGGCGGCCAGCTCCCCGGGCATACCCAGGACGCCGTCCAGCGCCATCGTCCGCAGCGCCGGCACCGGCGCCGCGGCCAGCGTGCCGAAGCAGAGCGCGGCACCTGCCACCGCCGCCAGCGTGCACGGCGCCACTGCGCGCCAGGCCGACAGCGCGGCATCGAAGCTGCAGCAGTCGGCCAGGCCGATGGCGCGGCGCCAGGCAGCCGCCAGCAATGCGCCTTGCGTCAGCGATACCGCCAGCACCAGGCAGGCCGGCGCCAGGGCGGCCGGATCCAGGCCGCCGTGACCGCCGCTGCCGGCCGCCAGCCTGGACAGGCCCAGCTGCCAGGCCAGCGCGGCCAGTGCGGCGGCGACCGGCAACAGGGCCAGGCGGATGCTGCCCAGGCACAACCACAGCGCGGCGCCCGCCAGCGCCAGCAGCAGCGCGACGAATCCTCCGGCTTCGGCCGCTGCACGGGGCAGGCCGGCGGCGCGGCCCAGCTCGCCGGACAGGTGCACCTCGATGTCCGGCGCATAATCGGGGTTGGCCTCGCCGGTCGCCGCCAGCAGGCGTGCAGGCATCCGCACCGGCGTGGCGCTGCCGTCGGCGAATTGCACCCGCACCGGCACCGCCAGCCGCCAGCTCCAGCGTGTCCAGGCCGTCGCGCCATCGTAGCGGACTGCCACGGTGTCGCCGCGGTGGAACACCAGAGTGCCGGCCCTGGCGCGCAGGGCGCCCGGCAAGCCGAAATCGCGGCCCGCGACGAGGTCCTGCGCGGCCCTGAAGACCCAGCGCTCCGGGCTGGACAGGCGCGCGTGCACCTGCGCGACGATCTGCTGCACCGTGCCCGGCAGGTCGGCGGCCGCGGCGTCGCCGCCGGCCGGCCGCAGGCCGGCCAGCACCGCTGCGCCGCGCTGGTCCACCGACACCAGGCGTCCGACCAGGCCGGCCCTGGCGACGTTGCTGCGCAGGCGCGCGAGCACCGCCGGCGCGGGATCGCCCTGCGCCGGATAGTCAGAGGGCAGCACCGGGCCGGCATAGATCCCGCCCTCGACCGCCTCGACGAAGTCCAGGCCCGGCGCAAACAGCGAGTGCAGCTGCGCGGGGTCCACGTCCGGCAGCGCGCCGACAGTCTCGGTCGCCTGCCGCAAGCGGCGTAGGAAGCCGGCGTCGTAGATGTCGCCCTGGCGGTGCAGCAGCAGGAGCTGCACCTGCGCCGCGCCGCCGAATTGCGCGCGGTATTGCCGATCCGCCTGCACGTACGGATGCGCGCCCGGCAGCCAGCGGTCACGGCCGGCATCCGGCAGGCTGCACGCCGCCACCGCCGCGAAAATCGCAGTCAGCGCCAGCAGCACGGCGGCAACCAGGCGGCGCCGCGCAAACACCAGCGGCTCGAAGGCGCGCAGCGCAGGCGGCGCGCGTGGCGCAGCCGCAGCCTGCGGCGCCCGCGTGCTCATGGTGTCGGCGCCGGCAGGGGCATGCGGCGCACGCCGCGGCTGCCCACCGTCACCAGTTCGCCGCGCCACGGCGCGAACCCGGAATACGTCGGCGCGTCCAGCCCGGCCGCCGCCGCTTCGGCATCGCCGATGCGGCTCGCGGTGCCGGCGCCGGGCTCGAGCAACAGCGCCGCATTGCCGGCGCCGAGCAGGACCAGCCGGCCCGCGCCGGCCGGGCCGCAGGCGAACAGGGCCTGGACGCCGCCGGTGTCGAGTTTGCGCCAGGCGCCCCGGCGCGGATCGGTGCCGATGAACGCGTTGCCGTGCGCCCCGCACAGCAGCAGGCCGCCGTCGGCGAGCGCCGCCGCACCGAAGATGGTGCTGGCGGTCGGCGATTTCAGCGCGCGCCAGCTGCGGCCGTCGTCGACCGACCAGGCCAGCCGGCCCTGCTCGCCGAACACCAGCAGCGCGCCCTTGCCGAGCCGGCGGATGCCGTAGAGATTCAGCTCGGCCTCGCGCACCACCGGTGCCTGCACCTCGGCCCAATGCGCACCGCCGTCCTGGGTCTGCAGGAACAGGCCGTGGGCGCCCACGGCGTAGGCGCGGTCGCGGTCCAGCGCAAGCACGTCGAGCAGGGGCTGGCCGGCCTCGGGCCGGTATCTCTGCACGGTCCAGCTGCGCCCGCCGTCGGTGGTGCGCAAAATCGCGGCGTCGTGCCCGACCGCCCAGCCGGCGCCGGCGTCGGCGAACGAAACCGCGGTGAGGTCGGAGCGCAGCGGCACATCCACCTCTTGCCAGGCCTGCGCATCGGACGAAACCAGGATCGCACCGCGCGCACCCACCGAGACCAGCCGATCCCCGGCGGCGGCAATGCCCAGCAGCAGCCGCTGCGCCGCCCTTGGGGCCGGCGCGGGAGGCGCTGGCGGCGCCTGCGCCACGGCGGCGAACGCCATGCCCGCGGCGGCGACCAGGCCGGCCAGCGTGCGCAGCGGCTGCCGGCGCCGCGCGGCCATCGCGCCGCCGGCGCGGCTCACGCGCCAGGCTCCAGCCAGATCAGTGCGGCCATGCGGCCGGTGACGCCGTCGCGCCGGTAGGAAAAGAACCGCGCCGGATCGGCATGCGTGGACACGCCGCCGCCGTACACGCGCGTCACGCCCGCCGCGCCCAGGCGCCGGCGGGCCAGTGCGAACAGGTCCGCGAAGAACTTGTCCGGCCGCCCCGCCGCGACGAAAGCCGACGCGGCCGCGCGGTCGCACTCGACGAAGCGGGCGCGGACTTCGGCGCCGACTTCGAAGGCTTCGGCGCCGATCGCCGGCCCCAGCCAGGCCAGCAGGCGCGCCGGCGCGGCCGGCAGGGCCGCCACCGTGGCTTCCAGCACTCCGGCGGCGAGGCCGCGCCAGCCGGCATGGGCCGCGGCGACCATGGTGCCGGCTTCGTCGCACAGCAGCACCGGCAGGCAGTCGGCGGCCTGCACCGCGCAGACCGCGCCGGCCGCCTGCGCATAGGCCGCGTCGGCCTGCGGCAGCGCCTCGGCATCCGGCAACCGCACCACCCGCGTGCCATGCACCTGGCGCAGCCAGCAAGGCTCCTGCGGCAGGCGCAGCGCCTGCGCCACGCGGCGGCGGTTTTCGACGATCGATTCGGGCCGGTCGCCGCTGCCGCCCATGTTGAGGCCGGCGTAAGGCCCGCCGCTGACGCCGCCGCCGCGGGTGGTGACGGCCGCGCGCACGCGCGGCGGCGCCGGCCAATCGGGCCGGAGGAAGGCAAGCGGCTCGCTCATGCGCGCAAGTTTCGCGATTCCGGCCCGCGCACGCCAGCGTCGCGCAGCCGCTGCAGCAGTTCCTGCATGTCGGCCGGCGGCTCGGCGGTAAAGCGCAGCGTCGCCCCGGTCACCGGGTGCTCCAGCTCCAGCTCGCGCGCATGCAGCGCCTGCCGCGGAAACGCCTGCAGTGCCGCGCGCAGCTCCGGCGCCATGCCGGCGCCGCGCACCACGCGCCCGCCGTACAGCGGATCGCCGGTGACCGGGTGGTGCAGGCTCGCCATGTGCACGCGGATCTGGTGCGTGCGCCCGGTTTCCAGCCGCACGCGCAGCAGGGTGTGGTGCAGGAAGCGCTCCTGCACGCGGTAATGCGTGACCGCGCGGCGCCCGCGCTCGACGATGGCCATGCGCAGCCGGTTGTGCGGGTCGCGGCCGAGCGGGGCGTCGACGGTGCCGCCGGCGACCACCGCGCCGTTGACCAGCGCGTCGTATTCGCGCCGGATCCGGCGCGCCGCCATGGCCGCCACCAGCCGCGTGTGCGCCGGCACGGTCAGGGCTACCAGCAGCAGGCCGGACGTGTCCTTGTCGAGCCGGTGCACCAGGCCGGCACGCGGCACCGCGGCGGTCTGCGGGAAGCGATGCAACAGGGCGTTCTGCACGGTGCCGTCGGGCGCGCCGGCGCCCGGGTGGACGATCAGCCCGGGCGGCTTGTTGATGACCGCCACGGACTCGTCGGCGTGCACCACGTCCAGCGCGATCGCCTGCGGCCCGCTGACCAGGGTCTCCGCTTCCGGTTGCAGCAGCAGCAGGCTGTCGCCGGCGTGCACCGGCTCGCGCGGACGCGGCACCGCGGCGCCGTTGCGCGTCAGCTGGCCGCGCTCGATGAGCCGCTGCAGCCGTGCGCGGGAATAGTCCGGGAACAGCCGCGCCGCGGCCGCGTCCAGGCGCGCGCCCTCGAGCTCCGGGGGCACCTGCGCGTGCAACGGCATGGGCGCGCCGCGGGGATCGGTCACGCGGGTTGCGCGCTGCGGTGCTGGGGTATACTGCGAGTTCGGTTCAACGCGCCCACTCCCGGCCAATACAACTCCCCGCCTGATAGTCAAGTTAATGCGAATCCCGTCCGTACCGCGGCTGCTACTGGCCGCCGCTGTCGCCGTGTGGATCGCCGGCTGCAGTCACAACAGCGACCGTCCCGACCGTGACAACCCTTTCAAGAACAGCGAAAGCGGCGACGTCGACACCAAGACGCTGCTCACCGAGCGCGAACTGAGGCTGCAGGCGGACCAATTGTACCGCCGCGCGCGCGACGCCACGGAAGCCGGCGACTACCAGGCCGCCATCACCCGCTACGACCAGCTCATCGCCAAGTATCCGTTCTCCGATTTCTCGACCCAGTCGGAAATGGAGAAGGTATTCGCGCTGTACAAGAGCCAGAAGGCGGACGAGGCGCTGTCGGCGGCGGACCGGTTCCTGCGCTCGCACCCGCGGCACCCGCACGCCGACTACGTGCAGTACCTGAAAGGCCTGGCCGACTTCGACCGCGACCAGAGCCTGGCCAGCATGATCGGGGCCAACAGCCCCAAGCGCGACGTCAGCAACCTGCGCCGCGCGTTCGAGGATTTTGCGCTGCTGCTGCAGAAGTACCCGAACTCACGCTACGCCGGCGACGCCCGCCGCCGCATGCTGTTCGCCCGCAACCGGGTGGCGGACCACGAACTGTCGATCGCCAGGTTCTACTACGCCGACCGCGGCGCCTATGTCGCCGCGGCCAAGCGCGCCACCGACATCGTTGCCGACTATCCCGGCGCGCCGGCCACCGCCGAAGCGCTCGAGATCCTCAAGAACAGCTACGCCAAGCTGGGCCTGGCGCAGCCGGCCAAGGATGCCGAAACCCTGGCGGCGATCAATCCGACCAAGCTCGAATACCCGGCAGCGCCGGCGGCGTCGCTGACCGCAACGGCCGAAGCGGCGCCGCCGGCGGCCGCAGCGGCGGCGGGCGCAGCCAAGGACAGCGGCGGCGGCATCCTCAACGGCGTGTCCACCACGCTGGGCAGCGGCCTGGCGGCGGTGTTCGACGCGGTCGGCATCACCAAGGCGGACCAGCGGCAGGGCGCCGCACCGGCCGGAACGGCGCCGCAGCCGGAGGCCGGCGGCGAAGCGGGCGCCAGGAGCGGCACCGCCGCGGCGCCGGTCGACAAGAGCGGCAACCCGATCAGCCGCACGGTCAACGGCCTGTTCGGCCTGCTGGTCAGCCCGGGCTCGCCGCCGCCGAAGCGGCACGAGGAAATCAAGCTGCCCAAGAGCCAGCCGTCCACGCCCAAGGCGGAGCCGGCTCCGGAGGCACCCGCTGCGCCCGCCGCACCCGCAGGCGCTGTCCCCGACACCGCCGCACCGCCCGCGGCGGCGGCGCCCGCGCCGGTACCGCCGGTGCCAACCGCGCCGCCGGCGCCCGCGGTGCAGCTCGCGCCGCCGGCCGACGCCGCGGCGGCAGCTGGAAAATCGCCCGGCCTGATGGAGCGCTTCGCCCACATGTTCGACGTGTTCGACAGCACCAAGCCGACGCACCAGCACACGCTGGTGCTGCCGAAGTCGGGCAGCGGCGGCGCCGCGGCCCCGGCGGCAGGTGCGGCGGCAAGCAGCGCGGCGGCTGCGGCCGGCGGCGCGGCAGCGCAACCCGCTGCGGCATCCGGCGCGGAGTCGCCCGGCCTGATGGGGCACTTCGCCCACATGTTCGACGTGTTCGACACCACCAAGCCGGAAAACCAGCACACCCTGGTGCTGCCTTCGGTCAGCAACGGCAGCAGCACGGCGCCGGCGGCAGCGGACGGCACGCCCGCAGCCGCGGGCAGCAAGCTGCACATGGAAATCGGCTACCCGGAAGCGCAGCCGGCTCCTGCCGCGCCGGCCAAGCCGGCCGACGGCGGTGCGGCCGCAGCGGCGCCGGCACCCGCCACGCCGGACGACAAGAAAGGCGACAGCGCCAAGTAGGGTGAAGCGGCGGGGCGCCGGGCAGCGGCTGCCGCCGCTATAGATCCCCGTAGACGGCGGTGATCGGATAGCGGCGCTCGCGCCCGAACGCGCGGCGCGTGATCTTGGGCCCGGGCGGCGCCTGGCGGCGCTTGTACTCCGAACGCCGCACCAGCGCGGCCACGCGCTCCACGGTGGCGCGCTCGTAGCCCAGCGCGGCGATCTCGCCGATCGAGCGGCAGTCCTCGACGTAGGCTTCCAAGATCGCGTCCAGCACGTCGTATGGCGGCAGCGAATCCGAATCCTTCTGGTCGGGCCGCAGCTCGGCCGAAGGCGGCCGCTCGATGACGCGCTCGGGGATCACCGGCGATACGGTGTTGCGGTAACGCGCCAGCCGGTACACCAGGGTCTTGTAGACGTCCTTGATCGGCGCGAAGCCGCCGCACATGTCGCCGTAGAGGGTGGCATAGCCCACCGCCATCTCGCTCTTGTTGCCGGTGGTGAGCACGACATGGCCGAACTTGTTGGACAGTGCCATCAGCAGCACGCCGCGGCAGCGCGACTGCAGGTTTTCCTCGGTGATGTCCAGCTTGCGGCCGGCGAACTCCCCGGCCAGCGTGTGCGTGAACGACTCGAACGCGGACTCGATCGGCAGCACGCTGTGGCGCACGCCCAGGCGCTGCGCCTCGACCAGCGCGTCGTCGTTGGACATGTCCGCCGTGTAGCGCGAAGGCAGCGCGACGGTCCACACGCGTTCCGGCCCGAGCGCGTCGGCGGCGATGGCGGCGATCAGCGCCGAGTCGATGCCGCCGGACAGGCCCAGCAGCGCGCCGGGAAAGCCGTTGCGATTGACGTAGTCGCGCGTGGCCTGCACCAGCCCGGCGTAGACCGTGGCTTCTTCCGGCAGCGCCGGCGCCACGGACCCGGCAAAGCGGCCGCCCTGCAGCGTCACCGGGAAAACGCCTTCGGCGAAGGCGGGCGCCTGGAAGCCGACCGAGCCGTCGCCGTTGACCGCCAGCGACGAGCCGTCGAACACCAGGTCGTCCTGGCCGCCGACCATGTTGACGTACAGGATCGGCAAGGCGGTCTCGGCGGCGCGCGCGCGCAGCACGCCGAGGCGGTCGTGGTGCTTGGCCACGTCGTAGGGCGAAGCGTTGATGTTCACCAGCACCTGCGCACCGGCCAGCCTGGCCGCCGCCGCCGGGTTGGGGCCCCACACGTCCTCGCACACGCACACGCCCACGCGCACGCCGCCCTGCTCGAACACCACCGGGCTGCGGCCGGGCAGGAAGTGGCGCTTCTCGTCGAACACGCCGTAATTCGGCAGGAGCTGCTTGCGGTAGCGCGCGATGACGGCGCCGTCGCGGATCACGAAGGCGGCGTTGTACAGGCCGTCCTCGGCGAATTCCGGCAGGCCGACCACCAGGGTGATGCCATGCGCCGCCGCCAGCAGCCGCCGCACGCCGTCCTCGATCGCACGCGGCAGCGCGCTGCGCAACAGCAGGTCGTCGGGCGGATAGCCGAGTAGCGACAGCTCCGGAAACACCACCAGGCCGGCGTGCAGCTCGTCACGGGCCCTGGCTGCGGCGGCGGCGATCTTGTCGACGTTGCCGGCGATGTCGCCGACCCAGAGGTTGATCTGGGCGGCGGCGACGACGAGCGGAGCGGCGGTCACTGCGTTATCGGCCGGTGCTGACCTGTAACCGGGCGCCGGGCGACGGGTGGATACTGCATGTTCCCCGCGCCGCCGGCGCCGCTGGCAGGTTTATGCCTTCAGCGCCTTCTTCATCGCGCTGCCAAGGTCCGCCGGCGAACGCACGGTGGTGACGCCGGCCGCTTCCAGCGCGGCGAACTTCTCGTCGGCGGTGCCCTTGCCGCCGGAGATGATGGCGCCGGCATGGCCCATGCGCTTGCCCGCCGGCGCGGTGACGCCGGCGATGTAGGCGATCACCGGCTTGGTGACGTTGGCCTTGATGTAGGCCGCGGCCTCTTCCTCCGACGATCCGCCGATCTCGCCGACCATGATGATGCCCTCGGTCTGCGGGTCTTTCTGGAACATCGAGATGACGTCGATGAAGCCGTAGCCGCGCACCGGGTCGCCGCCGATGCCCACGCAGGTGCTCTGGCCGAGGCCGTTGGCGGTGGTCTGGTGCACGGTTTCATAGGTCAGCGTGCCGGAGCGCGAGACGATGCCAATGCGGCCCGGCTTGTGGATGTGGCCCGGCATGATGCCGATCTTGCACTCGCCGGGGGTGATCACGCCCGGGCAGTTCGGCCCGATCAGCACGGTGTCCGGGTAGTTGGCGCGCAGGGTCGCCTTGACCTTGACCATGTCGTTGACCGGTATGCCCTCGGTGATGCAGATGACGATCTTCACGCCGGCGTCGGCGGCTTCCAGGATGGCGTCGGCGGCGAACGGCGCCGGCACGTAGATCATCGAGGCTTCGGCACCGGTGGCCTTGACCGCGTCGTGGCAGGTGTTGAACACCGGCAGGTTCAGGTGGCTGGACCCGCCGCGGCCGGGGGTGACGCCGCCCACCATGCGGGTGCCGTAGGCCAGGCACTGCTCGGAGTGGAACGTGCCCTGCTTGCCGGTGAAGCCCTGGCAGATGACCCGGGTGGACTTGTTGACGAGAATGCTCATTGTTCTTGGCGCTCCTGATGATGTCGCCGGGTTATTTGGCTTGGGCGGCGGCGACGACGGTCTTGGCCGCTTCCGTCAGATCCGACACCGGCGTGATCGCCAGGCCCGAGGATTTGAGCATCTCCTGGCCCTTTTCCATGTTGGTGCCCTGCAGGCGCGCCACCACCGGCACCTTCAGGCCGACCTGCTTGACCGCTTCGATGATGCCCTCGGCGATCAGGTCGCAGCGGACGATGCCGCCGAAGATGTTGACCAGGATGGCCTTGACGTCGGGCGAGGAGGTGATGAGCTTGAACGCGTTGGTGACGCGCTCGGCGGTGGCGCCGCCGCCCACGTCGAGGAAGTTGGCCGGCTGGCCGCCGTGCAGCTTGATGATGTCCATGGTGGCCATCGCCAGGCCCGCGCCGTTGACCATGCAGCCGATGTCGCCTTCCAGGCTGACGTAGTTGAGGTCGTACTGCAGCGCCACGCGCTCGCGCTCGTCCTCCTGGGTGGGATCGCGCATGTCGGCGATCGCCTTCTGGCGGTACAGGGCGTTGTCGTCGAAGTTCAGCTTGGCGTCGAGGGCGAAGACGTTGCCCTCGGTGGTGACGATCAGCGGGTTGATCTCCACCAGGCTGGCGTCGAGGTCGGTGAAGATGCGGTACAGGCCCGACAGGATGCGGGTGAACTGGTCCACCTGCTCCTTGGTCAGGCCCATGAAGAAGCCCAGCTCGCGGGCCTGGTAGGGCTGCAGCCCGGCGGCGGGGTGCACCGCGACGCTCTTGATCTTCTCGGGCGTGTGGGCGGCCACTTCCTCGATGTCCATGCCGCCGGCGGCGGAAGCCATGAACACCAGGCGCTCGCGCGAGCGGTCCACCAGCGCCGACACGTACAGCTCGCGGGCGATGCCGGAGGGCTTTTCCACCCACACCGAGTGCACCGGCAGCCCCTGGGCGCCGGTCTGCTTGGTCACCAGCCGGGTGCCGAGCATGGTCTTGGCGGCTTCCTCGACCGCGTCGAAGCCGTTCACCAGCTTGACGCCGCCGGCCTTGCCGCGGCCGCCCGCGTGCACCTGCGCCTTGACGACGAATTTTTCGCCGCCGATCTGCTTGGCCGCCGCGCGGGCGCCTTCGGGGCTGACCGCCAGCGCGCCTTGGGGGACGGGTATGCCGTAACGGGCGAAGATCTCCTTCGCCTGGTATTCGTGAAGATTCATGGAGGATTTGGCTGCTGGTTTTATGGGGGGACGAGCGGTTCGCATTCTCCACCAAAATGCTGCAGTTGCGCAAAACCCGGAGCGCGATTGCCGCTAAAATTCCGGCTTTGCGGAACACCGCGACGGGAGCGACGCTCGCCAAATGACACTTTTCCGGCTGTTGATCCTGGCGGGGCTGGCGTGGTTTGTCTGGCGCGTGCTGCAAAGCTGGGGCAACGACGCGCCGCCGCGGGCGGTGCGCCGGCCGGGGCCGGAGGATTACGAAAAGATGGCGCGCTGCCTGGGCTGCGGCGTGCACTTGCCGCGCGGCTCGCTCGGCCCGGACGGCCGCTGCCGGAGCTGCCAGCCGGCGCGGAAAGCCTGAACGCCCGCGCGCCGTTGCCCGGCAACGTGCCGACCGCGTGATGTTCCGGGCCTAGCATGTCCATCGCCTCCGAAGGCGCCGGTGCCGCCGCCCGCAGCGGCGCGCCGGAACGCGAGCCGGACACCGCGCCGGACGACTGGCGCATCCTGCGCGCCCTGTCGTATTACCGGCTGCTGCTGACCGGCCTGCTCATGCTGGGCGCGCGCGGCCATATTCCCTATTTCTTCGATCGCATCGACCCGGCGCCGGTGTTCCGCGGCGCCTTTGCCTATTTTCTCGCCGCCCTGCTGCTGCTGCCGGTGGCGCTGGGGCGGCGGCCGCGCCTGGCCGCGCAGGCGCACATCCAGTTCATCGTCGATGCGCTTGGCATCAGCGTGCTGGTGTACGCCGCGCACGGCATCTCCAGCGGCCTGGCCGTGCTGCTGCTGACGCCGGCGGTGGGCTGCGGCTCGGTGGTGGGCACCCGCATGGCGCTGCTGCAGGCGGCGATCGGCACCCTGCTGATCCTGGCCGAGGAGCTGCTGCGGCAGTCGGTGCTGGGGTTCTCGCCGGCCGAGATCTCCGCCGCCGGCCTGCTCGGCCTGATGCTGTTCGCCACCGCCACCGCCGCCAGCGCCGTGGCCCAGCGCGCACGGCGCAGCGAGGCGCTGGCGGCGCGCGTCGGCGGCGACCTGGCGAGCCTGTCGCGCCTCAACGAGCGCATCATCGAAAGCATGGAGACCGGCGTGCTGGTGGTGGAGTCCAACCGCACGGTGCGCCTGATGAACGCCGCCACGCGCCGCATCCTGGGCACCTCGCCGCAAGCCGAAGACCTGCCGCTGACGCGGCGCTGCCCGGAGCTGGCGCGCGCGCTGTCGGCCTGGGAGCTCAACCCGAGCCGCGAGGCCGCGCCGCTGGCGCCGCGCGCCGGCGGCGAGGAAGTGATACCGCGCTTCATGCGGCTCAGCCCCGAGCCGGGCACGCCGATCCTGGTTCTGCTGGACGACGCGCGGCGCCTGGGCGAGCAGGCGCAGCAGATGAAGCTGGCCGCCCTGGGCCGGCTTTCCGCCAGCATCGCCCACGAAATCCGCAACCCGCTGTCGGCGATCCACCACGCCGGCCAGCTGCTGGCCGAGTCGCCGCAGAACGGCGCCGACGAGCGGCGCCTGCTGGACGTGATCCAGCGCCAGTGCGGGCGCATCAACAAGACCATCGAGGACGTGCTGAGCCTGTCGCGGCGCGAGGCCTCGGCGCCGGCCACGTTCGCGCTGCGCGCGTTCCTGGAGCGCGCGCTGTCGGCTTACGCCGAGGGCCACCCGCGCAACGCGCGCTCCATCGAGTTCGGCACGATGGCCGAGGACCTGCTGGTGCGCTTCGACCCCAACCACCTGCAGCGCATCGTGCACAACATGTGGGACAACAGCTTCGAGCACGGCGCGCACGGCAGCAGCGGCCGCGACCTGCGCATCCAGCTCAGCGGCGGCGTGCTGCCGCCGCACGACCGCGTGTTCCTCGACATCTCCGACAACGGCAGCGGCATTCCCGCCGGCCTGCGCGACAAGGTGTTCGAGCCGTTCTTCACCACCGCGCACGACGGCACCGGCCTGGGCCTGTACCTGGCGCGCGAGCTGTGCGAATACAATCAGGGGCGCCTGCTGCTGGCGCCCAGCGAGCGCGGCGTTCGCTTCCGGCTGATCTTTGCCGCATGATGCCGGATGAGGGTTTGGCGCCAATGACGGGCCGAGTCAGCGGGGTGCCATCGCGCGGTTCCCTGGCCGGCGCCCGCAGGCGCCGGCCAGTGCCGCTGTTGAATCCAAGCCAGCCGGAAACCGACTTATGAAAGCGGCCCATGCGCTGATCGTCGACGACGAGGCCGACATCCGCGAACTGCTCGAGATCACGCTGTCGCGCATGGGGCTGCGTACCCATGGCGCGGGCACCCTGGCCGAGGCGCGCAGCCTGCTCGACGAGCACGAGTTCGACCTGTGCTTCACCGACATGCGCCTGCCGGACGGCGACGGCATCGGCCTGCTGGCCTACCTGCAGCGGCACCGCCCCGGTCTGCCGGTGGCGGTGATCACCGCCTACGGCAACGCCCAGGCGGCGGTGGAAAGCCTGAAGGCCGGCGCCTTCGATTTCGTGTCCAAGCCGGTGGACCTGCAGGCGCTGCGCAAGCTGGTGGACGCCGCGCTCAAGCTGCGCGCGCCGGCCCAGCCGCCGGTGCAGGACGACGGCGGGCTGCTGGGTACCGCACCGGCGGTGGAGAACCTGCGCGCCATGATCGAGCGGCTGGGCCGCAGCCAGGCGCCGGTGCACATCGCCGGCGAATCCGGCACCGGCAAGGAACTGGTCGCGCGGCTGATCCACCAGCGCAGCCCGCGCGCGCAGGCGCCGTTCGTGCCGGTGAACTGCGGCGCCATTCCCTCGGAGCTGATGGAAAGCGAATTCTTCGGCCACCTGCGCGGCAGCTTCACCGGCGCTACCCGCGACAAGATGGGCCTGTTCCAGGCCGCCGAGGGCGGCACCCTGTTCCTCGACGAAGTCGGCGACCTGCCGCTGCACATGCAGGTCAAGCTGCTGCGCGCTCTGCAGGAGCGTGCGGTGCGGCCGGTGGGCGCGGAAACCGAAGTGCCGGTCAACGTGCGGGTGATCTCCGCCACCCACAAGGACCTGGAAAAGCTGCTGGCCCACGGCAGCTTCCGCCAGGACCTCTACTACCGCCTCAACGTCATCCAGATCCGCACGCCGCCGCTGCGCGACCACCCCGACGACATCCCCCTGCTCGCCGCCGCCATCCTCAAGCGCCTGGTCCGCAGCAACGGCCTGCCCGCCCCACCCGCGCTGGACGCCGGCGCGCGCCAGTGCCTGCACGCCTACCCGTTCCCCGGCAACGTGCGCGAGCTGGAGAACATCCTGGAGCGCGCGGTCACCCTGTGCGACGGCCAGCGCATCTGCGCGCACGACCTGCAGCTGCGCACCGAAGCCGCATCCGGCGAAGCCGCCGACCCGCCCTCTGCGGCAGGCCCCGGTTCGGCGCTGGAAGCGCAGATGGAGGAAATGGAGCGGCGCGCCATCCGCGAGGCGCTGGAGAAGACGCGCTACAACAAGACCAAGGCGGCGGCGCTGCTGGGAATGTCGTTCCGCTCGCTACGCTACCGGATCAAGAAGCTGGGGATAGAGTGAGGTACGTTCGATAGTGCCCCCGTTCTGAACCCTGGCCAGGTGCGAGGCGATCTGCGCCTTCACGCGCCACCTGCGCCTCAAGCGCCCGCGACCGGCAGGCTGTAGCCCCGCTCCCGGAACAACCTGATGCAGGCGTCGACGACTTTGCCGTCGTAACGTACCTCGCGGTAATGGGTTATTTCATCCAGGGCCGCTTCGATGCCCAATCCCGGGCGATAGGGGCGGTGCGAGGACATCGCCTCGACGACGTCGGCGACGGAGAGGATTTTCGCTTCGAGCAGGATCTGCGCGTCTTTCAGCCCGTTCGGGTATCCGGAGCCGTCGAGCCGCTCGTGATGCTGGTAGATGATCTGCGCGATCGGCCACGGAAAGTCGATCCCTTTCAGGATGTCGTAACCGGCCTGGGGATGGCTCTGGATGATCTGGAATTCGGGCGCCATCAGCTTGCCGGGCTTGGACAGGATCTCGGCCGGCACCTGGATCTTGCCCAGGTCGTGGATCACCGCCGCCAGGTAGAGGCCGTGGATGTCCTCGTCCGGCAGGCCGAGCTCCCCGGCAATGGCCTTGCTGAGCTCGGCCACGCGGCGCTGGTGGCCGGCGGTATAGGGGTCGCGCATCTCCACGGTCGCGGCGATGGCGGTGATGCTTGCTTCCATGCTGCGCAGCAGGCGCTGCGCGCTCAGCTCCTGCGATTGGCGCGTGCGCAGGGTGACGATGCCGAACGCAAGGTCGTCGGAGAGCTGGTCGAGCAGCTTCACTTCTTCCTCGGCGAACCCATCGGCGGCGGGCGAATAGATGCTCAAGGCCCCCAGGACCTGGCCGAACGAGACCAGCGGCAGGGCGAGCACCGAACGGTAGCCGAGCTTGACGCTGTGGTCGCGCCAGGGAAGATAGGCCGGATCGGTCAGCGTGTCCTTGACCACCGCCGGCAGCCTGGTGCGAATGGCGGCGCCGGCCGGGCCGCGCCCGCGCTCCTCGTCGGCCCAGGTGACCTGCGTCCGTTCCACATAATCCTGCTCGTATCCGCCGTGCGCAACCGGGCGCACGGTCTTTCGCTCGTCGTCCTCGGCGAAGCCGATCCAGGTCAGCATGTAGCCGGCGTTTTTGACGATGAGCTGGCACATGTCGTCCAGCAGCCTGGATTCATCGGTGGCATGGATGAGGACTTCGTTGCAGGCGCTGATGGCGCGCAGCGCGCGATTGGTTCTCTGCAGCTCCAGCCGCGCCTGCCGGCGCTCGGTAATGTCCTCGTAGATGCCCAGCAGGCCGAAGACCTGCCCTTTGGCGTCGCGCAGCGGCACCTTGGAGGTGCGTATCCAGTTCGTGCGCCCCTCGGGCGTGGTCTGCGGTTCTTCGATGCCGAGTTTCGCAATGCCGGACTCCATCACCTGCCGGTCGTCGGCGCGATACAGTTCGGCCTCTTCGCGCCAGCCCATCTGGAAGTCGTCCTTGCCCAGCAGGTCCTCCGGACGCGGCAGGCCGGCGTCGCGTGCGAAGGCCGTGTTGCAGCCGAGAAAGCGCAGCTCTGCGTCTTTCCAGAACACCCGGATGGGCACGTTTTCCACGACCGACTGCAGCAGATTCCGCGAAGCCAGCAGCGACTCGTCGGCGCGTTTGCGTTCGGTGATGTCGGTGCCGATGCTGAGGATGCCGGCCACCTCGCCCCGCGAGTCGCGCAGGATCTTGTTGGTCCAGGCGATCCACACGTGCTCGCCGTTGCGGCGCACGTTCTCGTTGACGTTCTGTTCGAAGGCCGTGGGATCGGCGCAGATCCGGTCCATCAGCTGGCGCAGGTCGCTGCCGACGCTGTCGACCATGGGCACAATGCTGCCGATGACATGGCGGCCGATGATCTCCTCGGCGGAGTAGCCGAAGAACCGCTGTCCGAACTCGTTGAGGAACGTCACCCTGCCGTCGCGCGTCCAGTGCAGGATGATGCTGTTGGCGTTCTCCACAAGCTCGCGATACTTCCGCTCGCTTTCGCGAAGTGCCTGCTCGATCGGTTCCGTCACGTGTCAAACGGCCTCGTTGGCGCTGATGCACGCCGGCATGGTAGCGCTTGCGTGCCGGTGACGATACAAAAGACGTCGACTGTCGGGCACAGGGGGAGCAGAAAGGGGCGTAACCCCGGCCGCCGGGCTCTTTCAATCGCTGCGCGACTGGGAAAATCTCCTGCGCTGGCCGTCCGCGGCCGATTTCTCAGGCAGGCCGGGCGCTCCAAAGCGGCGCGCCGAATGCGTGCGGGAGCCGCTCCTACGGCAATGCCGCCGCCGGGTGCTTCTTCAGCGCACCCGGGCACGAACTGGTTGCGCCAGGCAACTCAAGGGCGGCAACGGGGCGTCTGCCGTGCCCTTCGACGTCATCGGCGTCTGCCGCCTCCCTGGCGCCGGAGCCGAACGTCTGGCTGTGCAAGCTCCGATGAGCTGGTAATGATGCATGGGCCGCCCGCTTTGATCCGTCCGTTGTTTCCGGGCCGATTCATTTTCCGGATCTTGCGTGATGCACGATCAGAATCCTCTTTTTATCGACCGCGGCGGCAAACAGCTTGGGATCCCCGATGAGAGTCTGTGTCGCATAAGCGTGCTGAGCATGGTCGGTAAGCTTGAAGAGCAAATAGCCCCACACGGTGCACAGCGCGAAAAACACATAGTCCTTGCCGACTCCTTTGGCGACCCAGGCAATGACCAGGGCCAGCACGACTGCACCGCCGATGGAAAAACCATGGCCACGCGCAAACGTCGATGCGATCAAGCCGGCGATGAGAAATCCGAGTAAGAGATTGGCGTGTTTTTCGTGATAGACCAAAAGCGAGGCGGCCAGGATCGGGATCACCAGGCAAGCCGCCACCAGGGCGATGAAGGTCGTCCTGCGCGCGCCCTCGACCACGGCGATCGGTTCACCGTTCCTGAAAGTGAACTCGATCGTCCGGTTGTTCAAGCCTTCGACGAACGCCGCATGGGTGATGCTATGGGTTACGTCAGGGGCGTGACTTTCTCCCCCGTCCGGAGTTGCGGACTCCGCGTCGAAGGCGCCGTCTGAAGGCTCCACCTGGGCTGTCTCTTTTGAGAATCTGCTCACGGTTGCGGGAGCGCGCCGGTACATGCCTGTTGCCGATGATTGCCGGATTATAGCGCCCGATCTCCGGCTTCTTCGCGAATTGGAGGCGAAAGCGCAGGAAAAGTGGCGTTACGCCGCTTTTTTCCTGCCCTCCAGCAAAGACTTCAGGAACCGCCCGGTATGCGACGCCGGGTTGCGCGCCACCTCCTCCGGCGTGCCCACGGCGACGATGGTGCCGCCGCCGCTGCCGCCTTCCGGCCCCAGGTCGATGATCCAGTCGGAGCGCTTGATCACGTCGAGGTTGTGCTCGATCACCACCACCGTGTTGCCGGCGTCGCGCAGGCGCTCCAGGACTTTCAGCAGCTGCGCCACGTCGTGGAAGTGCAGCCCGGTGGTGGGCTCGTCGAGGATGTAGAGGGTCTGGCCGGTGTCGCGGCGCGACAGTTCCTTGGCCAGCTTGATGCGCTGCGCCTCGCCGCCGGACAAGGTGGTGGCATTCTGGCCCAGGGTGATGTACGAAAGGCCCACGTCCATCAGGGTTTCCAGCTTGCGGCGGATCGCCGGCACCGGGGCGAAGAAAGCCATGCCCTCCTCCACCGTCATGTTCAGCACCTCGTCGACGGTCTTGCCCTTGTAGCGGATTTCCAGCGTCTCGCGGTTGTAGCGGCGGCCCTTGCAGGTGTCGCAGGTCACGTACACGTCGGGCAGGAAGTGCATCTCCACCTTGATGACGCCGTCGCCCTCGCAGGTCTCGCAGCGGCCGCCCTTGACGTTGAACGAGAAGCGGCCGGCCTCGTAGCCGCGCGCGCGCGCCTCGGGCACCTGGGCGAACAGATCGCGGATCGGCGTGAACAGGCCGGTGTAGGTGGCCGGGTTGGAGCGCGGCGTGCGGCCGATCGGCGACTGGTCGATGTCGATCACCTTGTCCAGGTGCTCCAGGCCCTCGATGCCGTCGCACTCGGCGTGGCGGGTGCCGGCGTTGTTGAGCGCGCGCGCGGCGAAGCCCAGCAGGGTGTCGTTGATCAGGGTCGACTTGCCGGAGCCGGAAACGCCGGTGACGCAGGTGAACAGGCCGATCGGGATCTCGGCGGTGACGTTGCGCAGGTTGTTGCCGCGCGCGCCGCGCAGCACGATGGATTTCTCCGGGTCGCGCGCATGGCGCAGGCGCGGCACCTCCACCCTGGCCGCGCGCGACAGGTAGCGCCCGGTGAGCGACTCGGCGCTGCGCTCGATGTCGGCCGGGGTGCCCTGCGCCACCACCCGGCCGCCGTGCACGCCGGCGCCCGGGCCGATGTCGACCACGCAGTCCGCCGCGCGGATCGCCTCCTCGTCGTGCTCCACCACGATCACCGTGTTGCCGATGTCGCGCAGGTGCACCAGGGTACGCAGCAGGCGCTCGTTGTCGCGCTGGTGCAGGCCGATGCTCGGTTCGTCGAGCACGTACATCACGCCCACCAGGCCGGCGCCGATCTGCGAAGCCAGGCGGATGCGCTGCGCCTCGCCGCCCGACAGCGTCTCGGCCGAACGCGACAGCGTGAGGTATTCCAGGCCGACGTTGTTGAGGAAGCCCAGCCGCGCGCCGATTTCCTTGAGGATCTTGTCGGCGATCTCGCCCTTGTGGCCGGGCAGGTGCAGGCCGGCGAAGAACTCGCCGGCCTCGCGCACCGACAGCGCGGTGAGCTGCGGCAGGCTGCGGCCGGCCACGAACACGTTGCGCGCGGCGCGGTTCAGGCGCTCGCCGCCGCAGTCGGGGCAGGGCTTGTCGGACAGGTACTTGGCCAGCTCCTCGCGCACCGCCAGCGACTCGGTTTCCTTGTAACGGCGCTCCAGGTTGGGCAGCACGCCCTCGAACCGGTGGCTGCGGGTGACGGTGCGGCCGCGCTCGTCCGGGTACTGGAAGTCGATGCGCTCCTCGCCGCTGCCGTAGAGGATGATGTTGCGCGCCTTTTCCGACAGCGCCCGGAACGGCTTGTCGGTGGCGAACTTGTAGTGCCTGGCCAGCGAGGAGATCAGCGCCCAGTAATACGGGTTGCGCCGGTCCCAGCCGCGGATGGCGCCGTCGGCCAGCGCGTTGTCGGGGTGCGTCACCACCCGCTCCGGGTCGAACACCTGCAGCAGGCCAAGGCCGTCGCAGGTGGGGCAGGCGCCGGTGGGGCTGTTGAACGAGAACAGCCGCGGCTCCAGTTCCTCCAGCGAATAGCCGCAATGCGGGCAGGCCATGCGCGAGGAAAAGGTGATTTCCTTGGGCGCCCCATCCCTGGCTGCATCCTTGGCCGCGGCCGCGCGCGCGGCGTCCCTGCCCTCGCCGTGCGGTGCCACCAGGGCCAGGCCGTCGGACAGGCGCAACGCGGTTTCGAACGACTCGGCCAGCCGCTGCCGCGCCTCCGGCCGCACCTTGAAGCGGTCCACCACGATCTCGATGTCGTGCTTGAGCTTGCGGTTGAGCGTGGGCACCTCGTCCAGCTCGTAGACGCGGCCGTCCACGCGGGCGCGCACGAAGCCCTGCACGCGCATCTGCTCGAACCACTCGGCGTGCTCGCCCTTGCGCTCGCGCACCACCGGCGCTAGCAGCATCCAGGCGCTGCCCTCGGGCAGCGACAGCACGTGGTCGACCATCTGGCTGACGCTCTGCGCTTCCAGGGTCACGCCGTGGTCGGGGCAGCGCGCGGTGCCCACGCGCGCGAACAGCAGGCGCAGGTAGTCGTAAATCTCGGTGACCGTGCCCACCGTCGAACGCGGATTGTGCGAAGTGGACTTCTGCTCGATCGAGATCGCCGGCGACAGCCCTTCGATCGAGTCCACGTCGGGCTTCTGCATCATCGACAGGAACTGCCGGGCGTAGGCCGACAGCGACTCGACGTAGCGCCGCTGCCCCTCGGCGTAGAGCGTGTCGAATGCCAGGCTGGACTTGCCCGAGCCCGACAGGCCGGTGATGACGATCAGCCGGTCGCGCGGCAGGTCCAGCGAGATGTTCTTGAGGTTGTGCGTGCGTGCGCCGCGAATGCGGATGGCATCCATGAGGTCCGGATCGGCGTGATCGCCGTCTGTGAAGGCAATCGGGTACTATACGAGAAGCCGGTGAAGCGCCGCACGATGCCGCTGTGGCGCAGACCCGGGCCGAGCCGCCTGCGGCGCGGCCGCGGGCCCTCCCCGGCGTCCCGACCAGCCTTGCACCACGTGAACGACCACTGTCTGGCATGAACGCACTGGAATGGCGCGCCACCCTCTCGCTCGGCGCGATCTACGCCCTGCGCATGGTCGGCGTCTTCATGATCCTGCCGATCTTCGAGATCTACGCCAGGAACCTGCCGCAGCATCCGGGCCCGTTCATGGTCGGCTTTGCGCTCACCGTGTCCGGCCTCACCCAGGCGCTGCTGCAGATCCCGCTGGGGCGGCTGTCGGACCGCATCGGCCGCAAGCCGGTGATCGCGCTGGGCATGCTGGTGTTCGCCGCCGGCAGCTTCGTCGCCGGCATCAGCGACCGCATCGAGCTGATCGCCCTGGGCCGCGCGCTGCAGGGCGCCGGCGCGATCTCCTCGGCGGTCACCGCCCTGCTCGCCGACGTCACCCGCGAAACGGTGCGCACCACCGCCATGGCGATCATGGGCGCGGGCATGGGCTTCGCCTTCGTGGTGGCGCTGGTGCTGGGGCCGGTGGCGGAGGGCCTGCTGGGCGGCGTGCGCGGCATCTTCCACCTCGCCGCCGGCCTTGCCGTGCTGACCCTGCCGGTGATCTGGTGGGCGGCGCCGGCGCGCGAGCCGGCGGTGCGGCGCGCCGGCGTGAGCGTGCGCCAGGTACTGGCGGACCGCCAGATCCTGAACCTTTCGGCCGGCATCCTGATCCTGCACGCCACCCTGATCTGCCTGTTCACCGGCGTGCCGCTGCTGATCCAGAGCGACCTCGGCTGGGCGCCGGAGCAGCACTGGAAGGTCTACCTGCCGATCCTGCTGGCGACCCTGGTGCTGGCGCTGCCGCTGATGCGCCATGCCGACCGCAACGGCGCGCGGCGCCTGCTGCTCGGCGCGGTGGCGCTGCTGGCCGGCTCGCTGCTGGTGGCCGGAATGGTTCCCGGCACGGTCGGCCTGGTCGGCGGCCTGGCGCTGTTCTTCCTGCCGTTCAACCTGCTCGAAGGCCTGCTGCCCTCGCTGATCTCGCGGCTGGCGCCGGCGCAGGCCAAGGGCGCGGCGCTGGGGGTCTACGCCACCGCGCAGTTCCTGGGCCAGCCGGTGGGCGGCATGCTGGGCGGCTGGGCCATGACGCATTACGGGCCGTCCGGCGTGCTGACCGCGGCGGCCGCCCTGCCCCTGCTGTGGCTGGGCTTCGCGGTGCGCCTGCGGGAGCCGCATCCGCGCGCCGTCGCCGCGGCGGAATAAGCGGCGCCGCTCAGCAGCCGACCAGCACCCAGCCGAAGGTGCGGCTCCGGCGATAGCGGATCACCGGTCCCGGATAAAGAGTGCCGTCGATCGACAGGTCCGGCAGGGTCAGGGTGCCGGAATCGCCGTAGTCGATGCCCCAGGGCTCGGCGCGGAAGTCGAACTGCGCATGCGTCACCGACGAGCGCAGCCCGAACAGGTAGTGATGCACCACGCTCGCGCCGGCCATCGGTTCGGTCGCCCCGGCGGCACGCTTGACCTGCATGCGCATCATCGACAGCCCGGTGCTGGTTTCGCCGCGCTCGGTATGCGCCACCAGCAGCGCGCGGCTGGTCGCCAGCTGCGCGGTGACGCCCTCCGGCACCGTGTAAGCCACGTGCACGCCGCCTTGCGCCTTGGACCAGATGCCGGCGGTGATCCGGATGCCGTGGAAGACGATGCGCACGGCGTTGTCGGCGTTGTCGCAGGCGTCCGCGCGCAGGTGGTCAGCGTCCGCGGCTTCCGGCAGGTATTGCGTCTGGTGCACCGGCAGGCAGCCCGACAGCGCCGCCGAACAGCCGAGTGCGGCGAGACTCCGGGCGAAGCGGGCGCCGCCCGACCAGCGCAAGCCGGGCGTGGATTCAGCCAAGCGGCGCGGCCGGGTCGATCACCGAAGCCTGGCCTGCGGCCGGCTTATTTTTTTTCCGGTTCGGGCGCCGCGGGCGCGGTCTTGGCGGCGCCTTCGCGCTTGTACACCAGCACCTTCTTGCCGCCGTCGCAATGGCCGACCACCTTGCCATCGGCCGCCTTGTCGGCGTCGGCCACGGTCAGGGAATAGCCCGCCAGCTTCTTGGGCTTGAGGTTGGCGTCGATCGACGCCTTCAGGCTGTCGCAACTGGCAAATGCCGCGGCCGGAGCCAGCAGCAGGATGGACGAGCACAACAGGATTCGCGCTGAGCCTTGCACCGTATTTTCCCCCGAAAACCGCCGGACAGCCGCGCGGCGATTCTATCGCAAGCGGGCGGGTTCCGTCGCAAGCCATGGCCGGCGGATCGAACGGGCCTGCGCCGCTCCGGCAAGCCGCCGGATGAGCCGGCAGAAGCGAAAAGCATGCCGCCGGGGCGGCGCGGGTAGGCGCGTCCGGCCGGGTTCGCCGACAGCAGCCCGAAAGGCATGATGGTGCCGGTGCGCTCCGGCCTGCCATTCAGTGCCAGGGACAGGGGATAACACCTTGACCCGGCGACGGATTCCCCGGCCGGGCGGCTTCCCGAACCGGCGCCGGCGGATTCCGCGCGGCGGCCCATGGTGTATCCTTGCGCGGGCATTCATTGCGGCAACATCGTTCGCCCACAGAAGCGGAGAAATTCATGGCGCGCGGCGTCAACAAAGTCATCCTGATCGGCAACCTGGGCAAGGACCCGGAGACCCGCTACATGCCGTCCGGCAGCGCGGTGGTCAACGTGACGCTGGCCACCAGCGAATCCTGGAAGGACAAGCAGTCCGGCGAGTCCAAGGAACGCACCGAGTGGCACAACGTGGTGTTCTTCAACAAGCTGGCCGAAATCGCCGGCCAGTACCTGAAGAAAGGCTCGCAGGTCTACGTCGAGGGCAGCCTGCGCACGCGCAAGTGGCAGGACAAGGAAGGACACGACCGCTACACCACCGAAATCGTCGCCGACAACATGCAGATGCTGGGCGGACGCGGCGGCGGGGCGATGGGCGGCGGCGCCGACGAGTATTCGGCCCCGCGCAGCAGCGGTGGTGGCGGCGGCGGCGGTGGCGGGCGCCCGCCGCAGGGGCGGCCGGCGCCGGCGCCGGAAGGCGGCGCGGACGGCGGCTTCGAAGACGACGACATCCCGTTCTGAGGATCTGTGGCCGATTGATCCAGATCAAGGCGGCGCGGTCGCGGCCGACTTCATCATGCAACGTTGACCGTTCATACTGGGCGATCAATTGTTTGCGCACGATCGCCTGAATCCACGGAGGATTGCAGTCTTGCATTCAGTCGCTACGGACGTTGCCGGGCCGGTCCCGGCGAAGATCCCGCACCGCAAGGTGATCCGCAGTTGGCTGCTGCCGATTTCGACGCGCAGCACCGCCATCGCGCTGGGCTTGGTCGCCCTGGATATCGCACTGTTCGCCCTGGCCATCGCCGCCACGGTGGTGCTGCACCACCCGCTGCTCAAGGTGCTGGCTGGGGCGCTGGGTGGCCTGGTCATCGCGCGCCTGTTCATCCTGGGCCACGACGCCTGCCACCAGAGCTTCACCGCCAGCCGCGGCCTCAACCGCTGGCTCGGCCGCATCGTGTTCCTGCCCTCGCTGACGCCGTACAGCCTGTGGGACGTCGGCCACAACGTGGTGCACCACGGCTATACCAACCTGAAGGGCTTCGACTTCGTGTGGGAGCCGCTGTCGCGCGAGCAGTACGCCGCCCTGCCCGGCTGGCGCCGCGCGCTGGAGCGCATCTACCGCAGCGGCTGGGCGCCCTGGCTGTATTACCTGGTCGAGGTGTGGTGGCTGCGCATGTTCTTCCCGAGCCGCCGGCGCATGCCGACGCGGCGGGCGGTGTTCACCTGGGATTGCCTGCTGGTGTCGGCCGCCGCCGTGGCCTGGATCGGCGCGCTGGCCTGGGCCGCGCTCGCCACCGGCCAGCCGGTGTGGCTGGTCGAGGCGACCGGCTTTGCGCTGCCCTTCATCCTGTGGAACGGTTTCATCGGCTTCGTGGTGTACGTGCACCATACGCATACGGGCATCGCCTGGTACGCCGACAAGGGCGCCTGGTCCGACGCGCAGCCGTTCGTGTCGACCACCGTGCACCTGATGTTCGATTCGTTCATGGGCATCAACATGGGCACCGTGCTGCACAACATCATGGAGCACACCGCCCACCACGTGGACATGAGCATCCCGCTGTATCGCCTGAGGCAGGCGCAGAAGATCCTGGAAAGCAAGATGCCGGGCCGCATCGTCATCCAGCGCTTCTCATGGCGCTGGTACTTCGACACGGCGCGCCGCTGCAAGCTCTACGACATCGCCGCGCGCTGCTGGACCGACTTCGCCGGCCGGCCGACCGCGGATCCCGTGATCGTCGCCACCTGAAGGCGCGCGAACGCCGCAGCGCCGGCGGTTCCCGGCGTTGCAACGATTACCGCAGGGGTAATTGAGCGCCGGCCAGGTGCAAGGGAGCATACGCGCACCCCCTTTCGCAGGATTGCGCCATGACTCCCGAAGAATTCCACGCCGGCCGCCGCTTCGCCGCGACGCCGTTCGGACGCATCGCCTACGTCGAACGCGGCTCCGGCCCGGTGGCCCTGTTCGTCCACGGCCTGCCGCTGTGCGGCTACCAGTGGCGCGGCCAGCTGGACGACCTGGCGCCGCAGCGCCGCTGCATCGCCCTGGACCTGATGGGCCTGGGCTACAGCCAGGTGGGCGCGCAGCAGCAAGTCACCCTGGGCACCCAGGCGCAGATGGTGGCCGCCTTCCTCGACGCCCTGAATATCGAGCGGGCGGACCTGGTCGGCAACGACACCGGCGGCGGCGTCTGCCAGATCTTCGCCGCGCGCCACCCGGCGCGCGCGCGCAGCTTGAGCCTGACCAACTGCGAGGTGCACGACCTCTGGCCCAACGCGCTGCTGACCGCGTTCTACCAGGGCGTGGCGGCCGGCGCCTTCGGCGAGCTGATGCAGCAGATGCTGGGCGACGTCGGCCTGGCGCGGCAGCAGCTGGCGATCGCCTACGAACAGGCCGGCGCGCTGTCGCCGCAGGATTTGCAGGTGCACCTGCAGCCGCTGGCGGCCTCGGCCGAGCGGCTGGAGCTGTTCCGCAAGTTCAGCAACTGGGCCGACAGCCGCGCCGAGCTGGTCGATGCGGCGCCGCGGCTGCAGGCATCGGGCATCCCGGCGCAGGTGATCTGGGGCGAGGCCGACGTGATCTTCGACACCGCGCCCTCGCTGGCCTGGCTGCGCGGCAACCTCGGCGGGCTGCGCAAGCTGACGACGGTGCCGCGCGCGATGCTGTTCTTCCCCGAGGAGCATCCGCGGCTGGTCAGCACCGTGCTGCGCGCGTTCTGGGAGGAATGCAGCGCCTGATGCCGTCGCCGCTCAGTGCCGCAGAACCGCCACGACCAGCTCCACCAGGATCAGCGCCACGATGGCCAGCTCGATGATCTCGCCGCGGCGGCCGAAGGCCTCGTCGTACAGCGCGGTGTAGGTGTCGCGGATGATCGCCAGCTTGCGGTTCACCGCCGCGCCGAAGCTCGGCACGCGGAACACTTCCAGGGCCTCGGAATAGACCCGGGCCAGGTAGACGTCCTCGGTGACCTGCAGCGCGTTGTCCACCTTCTCGGTGAGCTCGGTCACCTCCGCGACCAGGGCGTAGAGCTTGCGCGCGAGGCCTGCCAGGCGCCGCGGCGCGAACAGGTACAGCGTGCGCCGGGTGTCTTCCACCAGGTCGTACATGCGCGGCAGCTCGGCGTCCAGCAGCTCGTCGTAGTAGCGCAGCTCCAGCAGCTGGGCATTGGCGACCTCCACCACGTCGGCCACGTCGGCGTCGTTGCGCGGCTCGTAGATGAAGGCGCGGTCCCAGGTCAGCACCACCAGGTCGTCCTCGAAGTAGGAGAAGCGGTGCCGCAGCAGGCTGCGCCGCGCCGGCTCCGACAGTGCGCGCTGCTCGCCCGACAGCAGCGGCGCCAGGTCCACGCGCTCGAGCAGATCCTTGACGCTAGACGGTTCGCTCCACTGGTGCACGCTGGCCAGCAGGTAGTCTTCCTGCAGGCTCGAACTGTTCGGCCGCTGCAAGGCCGCGGCCAGCGCGCCGCGCAGGCGGCCGAGCTGCTGCTCCCACAGCGGGTTGGCCGCGGCCGGGCCGGCGGCCTTGTCCACCGCATTGCACAGGCGCACGAAATCGTCCCAGGGGCGGTCCGCCACCGGCACGCGCAGGGCCAGCGCGACCACGCCGAAGTCGTACAGCCGGGCGCCCATGACGGCGGCAAGCGTCGCGGATCCGGCCTGCAACTCCACCGCACCCAGCTCCAGCCAGACCGGCGCCACGCCGAACGCGAGCGACTTGGTGGGCGCTGAGCTGAGCTGGCTGCGGCTGCCGGGCGAGCCGGCGCTGCGCAGCCACAAGGCCTCGGCCGCGGCCAGGTCCACGGCGTAGGCGATGTCGTACAGCCGCAGCAGGACGACGGCACCGGCGCGCACCGCTAGGCTTGGCGATTCCACCCGCCAACGATAACCGATACCGGCTGTGGCGGCGGCGCCTGCCGCCGGTGCCGGCGCTCAGCCGTTCAGCACCAGCTTCTCGTTCTCGCCGGGGCGGTAGGGGGCGTCGGTCAGCAGCGCGCGCACCATGCCGATGGCGTTGACCACCGCGCCGCTGGAGCGCTCCCAGTACTCCGCCCGTTCCGGCTTCACCCGCAGCAGCACCAGGCTCGGGTCGTCCGGGCCCAGCGGGAAAAACGCACGCTGGTGCGGCTTCCACAGCTTGCGC